>JBALTK010000057.1:0-19940 GCA_036964385.1 Sulfitobacter sp.
GGCGTCTCGGCCTCTTCTTCGACCGTAGGCGTAGCAGCGCCATCTGCATCTTCGCGGCGGCCCAACAAGACTGGAATTGTCTGTGTCTTACCTTCACGCAGAACAGTCACGCGCACAGTTGCACCTACAGGGCTGTTGCCCACTTGGCGCACAAGGCCGCGTGTGTCCTCAACCTCGACACCATCAAAGGACATGATGACATCGCCCGTCTCAAGGCCGGCATCCTTTGCTGGACCATCAGGCACATCCGTGATCAGCGCGCCTGTTGACGCCTCAAGGCCCATAGCGTCTGCCACGTCCTGCGTCACATCCTGAATACGAACACCCAACCAACCGCGGCGCGTCTCGCCGAATTCCTTGAGCTGGTCAACCACACGGGTCACCACGTTGGAGGCCATGGAAAAACCGATCCCGATGGAACCGCCGTTAGGCGACAGGATCGCAGTGTTCACACCAATCACGGCCCCGTCCATGTCGAACAGAGGCCCGCCAGAGTTCCCACGGTTAATCGCCGCATCAGTCTGAATATAATCGTCATAGGTACCCGACAGGGCGCGGTTGCGCGCACTTACGATACCTGCCGAGACGGAAAAGCCCTGCCCCAGCGGGTTACCCATCGCGATGACCCAATCGCCCACGCGGGCTGCGTCACTATCTCCAAAGCTCACAAACGGCAGCGGGCCATCGGCCTCTACCTTCAACAGCGCGATATCGGTGTTCGGGTCCGTCCCGATCACTTTCGCAATCAGCTCCTCGCCGGAAAAGAACTCTATGGTAATCTCATCCGCACCCTCGATCACGTGGTTGTTTGTCACGACATAGCCGTCTTCGGAAATGACAAACCCTGACCCCAGCGCAGACGAGCGGCGCGGCGAAGGGGTTTCGCCTCCCTCACCCTCGCCACGATTGCGGTCTTGGAACTCACGAAAGAAATCTTCGAAAGGGGAGCCTTCGGGAACGATCCCGCGTGGACCTGTGCGCCCTTCCACAAGCGTGGACGTCGTGATGTTCACAACCGAAGGGCTGATCTTCTCCGCCAAAGGCGCAAGGCTCTCGGGCTTGGCGTAGGCCATGACCGTCTGCAAGACAACCAACGACAGCGCCATAAGCCCGATCAGGGCTGCGCGTACCAGAGGGGGGAGTGCATTACTGCGGGATTGCACTTTTGCGTGAGATTGCTGTGGGGCGACCGCTCTGGGCTGCATATATCGTCTCCTGATCGAAACCATGCCCTCAGACGGGGCCATATTATTGCCTGTCAGACTGCATCCTGCGCAGCCTGTCCGCAATATTAAACATGTACCTTGCGCGCTCGATTTCAACGTATACTGACAAAGCCGTGTGTTAAATCTGTGTAATGTTTGAAAATCACGCGGCCAAACGCACCACATATGCTAAACTGACCCTAACACATCGCCGTAATCGGAGCCGATCCCATGAGCCATGTTCTTCGCCGCAGCCTAACCGCAACCCAGCCCAGCATCGTGGGTGGAGAAGGGGCATACCTCATCGACGACAGCGGTAAACGCTATCTTGACGCCTGCGGCGGAGCTGCGGTTTCCTCGCTTGGCCACGATAATGCCGCTGTGCGCAAGGCCGTGTGCGATCAGGTCAATACGCTGGCTTTCGCCCACACGGGCCTCTTCACGAACCAATGGGCAGAAGAACTCTCCGATTACCTCATCGCCCACGCCCCAGAAGGCACAGGCGAAGGGCGCGTCATGTATCTCGGCAGTGGGTCAGAGGCGATGGAAGCCGCGCTTAAACTTGCGAGGCAGTACCATGTCGAGCGTGGCGACACGGCACGCGCCCACATCATCGCCCGCGCGCCCTCGTACCACGGCAACACCCTCGGCGCGCTGGCCGTGAGTGGACACGCTGGCCGTCGCGCCCCCTTCGCCCCCCTGCTCATCGAAACACAACACATTGATGCGACCTATAACTACCGGCTCCAGCATGAAGGCGAGAGCGAGGAAGCATTCGGCCTGCGCATGGCAAACCAACTTGAGGCCAAGATACTGGAACTCGGGGCCGAGACCGTCTGCGCCTTCGTCGCTGAACCTGTCGTTGGGGCGTCGTTGGGCACACAGCCGCCGCCAAAGGGCTATTTCAAACGCATCCGCGAGATTTGCGACACCCACGGTGTTCTCTACATCGCGGACGAAGTGATGTGCGGCATGGGCCGGACAGGATCGCTCTTTGCGCTGTCCCAAGAGGGTATTCACGCCGACATCACAACCATGGCAAAAGGTCTGGGTGCGGGCTACCAACCCATCGCTGCGGTCATGGCCTCCCAGAAAGTCTGCGATGCGATCGTCGCGGGATCAGGCAAGCTGTGGAATGGTCACACTTACATGAGCCACGCAGTTGCCACCGCTGGCGCCATGGCAGTCATGCGGGAGATCGAGGACAAGAACCTGTTGAATGCAGTGAACGAGCGCGGTGCGCAGCTCGAAGCGGCACTACGCGAGCGGCTCGGCCAGCACCCCCATGTAGGCGATATTCGCGGGCGCGGATTGTTCTGGACCACGGAAATCGTCGAAGACCGCGCGACCAAAGCGCCCTTTGACGTCTCCCGCAACATCGCTGGCAAAGTACAGCAGGCCGCCATGGACGCTGGCATGATCTGCTACCCCGCGCAGGGCTGTGCTGATGGCACGGCAGGCGATCACTTGTTGCTTGCACCGTGCTTCACCTCCACGCCCGAGGAAATCGAGATTATCGTGGACAAGCTCGCGCAGGCCATCGACGACGCCACAGCGTAACGTGCGAAACAAGAAGGGGCCGACAGTTACCTGCGGCCCCTTTTTATATATCTTGGAAAAGCGCGTCTTAGTTGCGCTCACCCTCGTCTGAACGTGTCCCCTGATCCGAGCGCAGGTAGTTAAAGAACTCGCTGTCAGGCGACAAAACCATTGTGGAGTTGCTGCCTTTCAAGGCTTCTTCATAGGCCGCCAATGAACGGTAGAATTCAAAGAACTCTGGATCCTTGGAATATGCGTTCGCAAAAACGCGGTTCCGCTCGGCGTCTGCTTCACCCTCGATGATACGTGCATCACGGCTCGCTTCTGAGATGATCTCTTCGAACGTACGATCCGCAAGGGCCGTCACACGTTGGGCCGCTTCACGACCCCGCGCACGCTCGTCCGTTGCTTCGCGCTCACGCTCCGCAATCATCCGCTGAAGTGTCGCGTCAAAGTTCTGCTCGGGCAAGTTGGTCTGGCGCAGGCGCACATCCACAACTTCGAGGCCCAGCGCATTTGCACGCGCATCGGTCCGCACACGAATTTGATCCATCAACGCGGAACGCTCAGGCGACAGGATAGTGTTCGATGTTACACCCTGCGAACCCAGAACGGCCCGAATTTGGGATTCAAGAATACCGCTGAGATCATTGGCCGCACGGGCCTGACCGCCAGAACCAACCGCTTGGCGATACTGAACCACATCGGCGATGCGGTAGAGCACGAATGCGTCAATTTCCAAACGGCGGTCATCGGCAGGCGTGACTTCGATCAGGTCTGTCTCGAGCGACAGGATACGATCTTCAAAACGCACAACCTCGTCCACCAATGGCAGCTTGAAGCCCAGACCTGGCTCGGTGCGGACCTGAACGATCTCACCAAAACGCAGGACCAGCGCCTTTTCGCGTTCGTCCACGACAAACATCGAGGATAAAACAGCCGCGCCAATAATTGCGACGACAGGGATCAGAAAGTTAAACTTATTCATCAGTTGTTCCCTCCGCTGCGACGCAGCTCGTTGAGCGGAAGATACGGAACAACACCCTGCCCGCCTCCATCAGTGTTGTTTTCAAGAATAATCTTGTCCACTTGACCGAACACCTTCTCCATCGTCTCCAGATACAGACGCTTGCGCGTTACATCCGGTGCGGCAGTGTATTCGGTCAAAACAGCCTCAAAGCGGGACGCCTCACCGATGGCGCCGTTGACTTCGCGTGCGCGGTAGCCTTCGGCAGCTTCCAACAGTTTGGCGCTTTCGCCGCGTGCTTCCGCAGTTTTCTGGTTAGCATAGGCATCAGCCTGACGCTCAAGACGGTCACGTTCTTGCTCGGCTGCTTGTACATCGCGAAACGCATCCACAACAGACACGGTGGAAGTCGTTCCATTTGCGGCTGTGACAGACACGGTACGGCTGGGTGGATCAACCTTGTTCACGTTCACACGCACAATGTTGATACCAGTATCGCGGTTATCCAGCGTTTCCTGAATGAGCGCTTTGACCTGCTCTTCAACCAGACCACGGTCACGGTTGAGGATCGGGGCCAACTCGGACTGTGCAATCACTTCGCGCATCGCGGATTCGGAAATCGCACGGACGGAAGCTTCAGGATCGCGCAGCGAGAATTTAAACTGCTCACCGTCTTTGATGTTCCAAACCACCTGAAAGTCGATGTCGACGATATTTTCGTCTGTGGTCAGCATCAAACCGTCATTGTCACCTGCACCACGGCTCACGCCTAAGGATTCGGTACGGTTGGTCGTCACATCAAAAACTTCTGCCGTAACAAACGGCCACGGCGCAAAGTTCAGACCTTCGGTCCCGATCCCGCTGTATTCACCAAGGAACAGCTCGATCGACTGCTCTTGGGTCTCGACACGGTAGGTCGAGGAGAAGAGCCATGCCGCCACCAGCACCAGTGCGCCGATGCCAACCATGCCGCGGGTGATTTCGGGGGCTCCGCCACCACCACCAGCACCGCCGCCAGTTCCGTTAGAGCGTCCACCGCCGCCCATCAGGACGCGCAACTGCTCTTGGCCTTTTTTCACCAGTTCGTCGATCTCGGGGATCGGGGGCTTTTCACCGCCGCCATTGCCGCCGCCGTTTCCACGGTTGCCGCCATTGTTGCCGCCCCCGTTGGAACCGCCGTTGTTTCCGCCGCCGCTATTGCCGCCGCCTGAATTGCCACCGCCGCCCCAAGGACCGCCCGTGTTCCCAGCCATAAATATCCATCCCTCTTTAAGTCGCCCCGTACCGGAGCAGGCTTGTCGTATACGTATAAACTGTGCGTTTACACGGTTAATTCAAGATGCGGAGGCCGAAGATGCGCCCGCAACCTGTCTAAATTGATGCGCTCAGGTCGAGCGCACCGGATTCCGCATCGTAACCAATTCTTCGGACATTGTCGGATGTACCGCACAGGTTTGGTCAAACTGCTCTTTTGTGGCGCCCATCTTGATCGCGATACCCGCCATCTGGATCATTTCGCCCGCTTGCGGTGCGACGATATGACAGCCCAACACAACGCGGGTTTTCTTGCTCACGACCAGCTTCATCATCACGCGGTCCTCACGGCCAGCGAATGCTGTCTGCATCGGCTTGAACGAAGTGGCATAAACCTCGATCGGCTCTTGCGCTGCCGCATCTTCCTCGCTCAGGCCCACAGTCCCCATTTCAGGCTGGGTAAAGACGGCTGAGGGAATCAAGTCGTGATCCACTGGTGTCGGCTCCCCGCCAAATACGGTTTTGACAAAGGCCATACCTTCGCGAATTGCAACAGGCGTTAGGTTCACACGGTCTGTCACGTCGCCAATCGCATAGATCGACGGCACAGCAGTCTGGCTGTACTCATTGACTTCGATTGCGCCATTTCCGCCCATCTTGATGCCGAGATCGTCGAGACCCATCTCGTCCGAGTTCGGCTTGCGGCCTGTGGCAAAGAAAACGTGATCAAAGATTTTCTCTTTGCCCATCGTCGCTTTGACCCATGTTCCACCTTCACGCTCTTCCATCTCAAGAATGCTGGCACCAGAATGCATGTTGATCCCGCGTGTGCGCATTTGCTCGGCTACCAGACCGCGCGCCTCGTCGTCAAACCCGTTGAGGATTTGTGCGCCGCGATAATACATCGTCACCTCGACACCCAGACCGTGCAGGATACAGGCAAACTCACAGGCGATATATCCGCCGCCGACAATCAGCATCGACTTAGGCAATTTCTCCAAATCAAAGATATCGTCAGAGATCAGACCCAGTTCAGCATTCTCCATCTCTGGCCGCACAGGACGACCGCCCGTGGCGATCAGAATATGTTTGGCCGTCTTTTCCTCGCCCGTAGACAACTTGACCGTATGTGCATCCTTCAGCGTGGCACGCGCGTCGAACTTCTCGACACCGGAGTTGTCGAGCAAGTTGCGGTAGATACCTTCAAGACGGTCCAGCTCGGCGCGCATCTTCGCGGCAAAATCATGCCAATCGAATGGGCCGTTATTCACATCCCACCCATACGCGCAGGCATCTTCAAATACGTCACGATAGCTGGAGGCAAACACCATCAGCTTTTTCGGCACACAGCCGCGGATTACACACGTGCCGCCATAACGGCTTTCCTCGGCCAATCCGACTTTTGCGCCATATTCGCCTGCGGCTACACGCGCCGCACGTACACCGCCAGAACCGCCACCAATTACAAACAGGTCGTAGTCAAAATCGCTCATTGTAGGGTCCTTCAGTCACTCAAATCAGAAAACAGGTTATCACTCTCGACAAAATCAAGGCGCTCGGTCGCAACCGTTCCTTCATTAATATCACGCACTTCGACTTTTCCATCCCCGTACCCGATCACAACTGTGTCACAGATATCAATGAACAGGCCGTTCTCGACCACACCAGGCATCTGGTTGATCACCAGCGCCAGTTGGCGCGGATTGCCGATGCGGTTGAGGTGCAGGTCAAGGATGTGGTTGCCCTCGTCTGTGTGAAACGGACGGTCCCCATTCATGCGCAGCGTGCTGGAGCGTCCCAACACATCCATCGAAATCAGCGTCTCTTCGACCAACGCTTGCGTGGTTTGCCAGCCAAATGGGATCACTTCGATCGGGAGCGGGAAGGCACCCAAGTGCTCAACCTCTTTGCCGATATCAGCGATCACCACCATCTGGTCACTGGCCGTCGCCACAATCTTTTCTTGCAGCAGCGCGCCACCGCCGCCTTTGATCAGGTTCAAATCACCGTCAAATTCATCCGCACCGTCAATTGTCAGGTCCAGCCATTTGGCCTCATCCAGACTTATCACGTCAATGCCAACCTCACGCGCCAACTGCGCTGTGCGGGTCGACGTCGGCACACCCTTTATCTTGAGCCCCTCGTCGCGCACCATCTCGCCCAGACAGCGGACCAGCCATGCAGCTGTCGATCCCGTACCAAGCCCGACACGCATGCCGTTCTCGACAAATTGCGCCGCGCGCTTCGCAGCCACAAATTTCGCTTTGTCGATGGGAGACAGCTCTGAAGACATAGGGGCACCTCTCTTTAGATATTCGGGCCTTTGAGTATGCAGCGACTTATAGGAAAAATGCGCGCAAGGTGCGAGGGGCAATCGTGCGCAGGCGCGGTCCTTGGCCTAAAACCACGCAAACCTGTCGTTTTCAGGCGGGTGGGAAATTACCTCCAGAGGCACAACCCTTCCATGACATACATCCTCCACTACGCGCCCGATAACGCCTCGCTGATCATCCGCCTCGCACTTGAGCAGTTGCACCTGCCCTACCGCGATGTGTTGGTGGACCGTGCACGTAATGAACAACAAAGCGCGGACTACCTAGCGCTCAATCCGAACGGCCTGATTCCTGTGCTGGAAACACCCCAAGGGCCGCTGTTCGAGACTGGCGCAATCCTGCTTTGGCTTGGCGACACCCACGGTGGTATCGGCCCAGCGCCCGATGATCCCGGACGCGGGGACTATCTCAAGTGGCTGTTCTTCACCGCCAACACCCTGCACCCCGCCCTACGCATGCTGTTCTATCCCCAGAAATATGTGGGCAACGATCCCGCCGCCCAAAACGCCCTGCGCACAGGACTGCACCAGACGATCACAGCCGCCTTCAAACAGCTTGACCATGTCGCCGCAACAGCGCCCTCATGGCTCGGCGCTGCCGCACCAACTGCGCTCGACTTCTACATCGCAGGGTGCCTGCGCTGGTGTGCGCTATATCCCGTGGACGGGCCGCGTGACTGGTTCAACCTTGCTGATATGCCCGCGCTGCTTGCAATGTGCCAAAATCTCGAATCCCTTCCTTGCACGGCAGCCCTGCAAGCCGCAGAAGGATTGGGACCTACACCGTTTTCCGCGCCCACCTACGCCAATCCACCCCACGGGAGTGCTACCTGATGTTTCTATCCGTCTTCGAAATGTTCAAAGTGGGCATTGGCCCGTCCTCCTCGCACACCATGGGACCGATGGTCGCCGCCGCGCGCTTCCTTGACCAGATGCGCGCCTCGCCGTTCCACTTTGCAGGCCTTCGCGCTTCGCTGCACGGCAGCCTCGCGTTCACAGGCATCGGACACGCAACCGACCGCGCTACGATCCTTGGTCTCGCTGGCTTCACGCCCGAAAGCTATGACGCCGAAAAAGCCGAAGCCACCCTGACCCAAATCACTGAAACACAAACCATCACCGTGGATGGCCTAGCTCCACTACAGTTCAATCCTAAAACCGATTTGATCTTCGACTACGACACCCCGCTCGGCGGCCATGCCAACGGCATGACCCTTATGGCCACGGATGCCCAAGGGGACATCACCCTGAGACAGGTCTACTACTCCATCGGCGGCGGCTTTGTGATGACCGAGGAAGAACTGGCTGCGGGCAAAGACACCGACGAGGGCGCGCCCGTTCCCTACCCGTTCAAATCCGCCGCCGAGATGCTGGAGATGGCAAAAGCATCGGGTAAAACCATCGCTGGCATGAAGCGCGCCAACGAGGAATCGCGCGGTGGGGCAGACAACCTCAAATCAGGCACCAAACGCCTGTGGCAGGTGATGAACGACTGCATCAATCGCGGGCTTGAGACGGACGGCATCCTGCCCGGTGGCCTCAACGTCAAACGCCGCGCCAAGGGTATCCACGAGGCGCTGCTGGCCGAGCGCGGCATGAACCAATCCGCGCCGCACACAATCAACGACTGGATGAGCACCTATGCCATGGCCGTCAACGAGGAGAACGCCGCAGGTGGCCAAGTCGTAACCGCGCCGACCAACGGTGCCGCTGGCGTGATGCCCGCCACCCTACGCTACTATCTCGACCATGTGCCGGGCGCGTCGGAGAGCCATATCGAGGATTTCCTCCTCACGGCCGCTGCCATCGGTGGACTGGTCAAATTCAACGCGTCCATCTCTGGCGCCGAAGCAGGCTGCCAAGCCGAGGTAGGCTCTGCCGCCGCCATGTCCGCAGGCGCACTTTGCGCCGTGATGGGCGGCACGCCAGAGCAAGTCGAGAATGCCGCCGAGATCGCCCTTGAGCACCATCTTGGCATGACCTGCGACCCCGTGCGCGGTCTGGTCCAAGTGCCGTGCATCGAGCGTAACGGGCTGGGTGCGATCAAAGCAGTCTCTGCTGCGTCGCTGGCGCTGCGCGGCGACGGCACACACCTCGTCCCGCTGGATGCCTGTATTGAGACGATGCGCCAGACAGGCGCGGATATGAGCGAGAAATACAAGGAGACATCCTTGGGCGGCTTGGCGGTGAACGTCCCCAATTGCTGACACAAATATTTGTGACGCTTCGTTACTTGTTTAATCGGGAACCCTGAGCGCTTAGGTGAGTTCTCCTCCCGAAGCATGCGCATCCGCATGCACCGACAATAGACAGGACGCCCCATGAATATTTTGATGATCCTCACTTCCCACGACAAACTCGGCGACACAGGCGAGAAGACAGGCTTTTGGCTCGAAGAGTTTGCCGCCCCCTACTATGTGCTAAAGGATGCAGGCGCGACGATCACAGTGGCCTCTCCAAAAGGCGGCCAACCCCCACTTGATCCGAAAAGCGACACGGACGACGCCCAGACCGAAGCAACAAAACGCTTCAAATCCGACGACGACGCCCAAGCGGTTCTCGCATCAACCAAAGTATTATCCGAGATCACCGTCGATGGCTTTGACGCTGTGTTTTACCCGGGTGGCCACGGCCCGCTCTGGGATCTTGCAGAAGACGCCGACAGCATTCGCCTGATCGAGGGTTTCGCGGAGAAAGATTTGCCAATCGGCGCAGTCTGCCACGCGCCCGCGATCTTCAAGCACACAAAATTGGGTGACAAGCCCCTCGTCGCTGGCAAAAAAGTGACTGGCTTCACCAATACCGAAGAAGACGCTGTGGGCCTCACCGATATCGTGCCGTTCTTGGTCGAAGACATGCTCAAAGCAAACGGCGGCGTCTATCTCAAGGGCGACGACTGGGCGAGCTTTGTAACTACAGACGGCAAGCTGGTGACAGGCCAGAACCCCGCCTCTTCCGAGGAAGCGGCGAAAAAATTGCTCGAACTGCTCTAAATCCAACGGGCGGGGCAGTACGCGCCCCGCCCGACTTCACTGCCCTGTCAATCGACAATGATTGTCAAAACCACCCTCCCACACCACTACAGACTTGCCACGCGCAGACGTCCCCCATACCCCTTGGGACATGACACCTGACAGACCCATCCTTGGCATCGCCCTCATGCTCGGCTTTTGCATTCTCGCCCCTCTCGGCGACGCTCTTGCAAAAATGCTCGGCGCGACGATCCCACTGGGCCAGCTCATTCTGGTCCGCTTCGCTGTTCAGGCACTGCTGCTTATTCCCTTGGTCGTGATCTATGCCCTGCCGTGGCGCCTGTCCGTGCGCGCATGGCGGCTGGCTTTGATCCGCACAGTGCTGCATATCCTCGGCATCGGCTGCATGTTCACGTCGCTCAGGTTTCTGCCCCTCGCCGACGCCATCGCAATCGCCTTTGTGATGCCCTTCTTCATGCTCCTGCTTGGGCATTTTGTTCTGGGAGAAGAAGTCGGCATCCACCGCATAGGCGCTTGCGCAGTCGGCTTCATCGGGACGCTGCTGGTGATCCAACCCAATTTCCTCGCCGTGGGTTGGATTGCACTCCTGCCTGTCGCCGTTGCGATCATCTTTGCGCTATTCATGCTTACCACCCGCCAAATCGCACGTGAAGTTGACCCCATCGCTCTCCAAGCCATCAGCGGAATCATCGCCATGCTTATCCTTACGCCGTTCTTGGCCCTAGGCATCTGGACAGATTTCACACCACTGACGCTGGTCCAACCCAACGCGTGGGAACTCAAAATGCTGTTTGCCATTGGCGTACTTGGCACCCTCGCCCACCTGATGATGACATGGTCGTTACGCTTTGCGCCCAGCGCGACACTTGCTCCGATGCAATACCTTGAAATCCCCATGGCGACTATTGTGGGTTTCTGGCTCTTCTCCGAATTGCCCGACCGCCTCGCGGCCTGCGGCATCGCCCTTACGGTTGCCGCGGGGATATATGTTGTGCTGCGCGAGCAGGCCACCGCGCGCCGCCTTGCACAAACTGCGCCACCAGCGGTCTAAGATAGGGCTTGGGCAGGATCAGCAACATTCCCGGCGCGTCCATCATCACGTTCACCTCCCCCAGCGCACGGTTCGAGGTCCCCACAAACCGCGAAGGATCAAAGGCCAACCCGTCAATCGGCCATTCCAAACCCGTGCTGCGGCCCTGAACCGGCGACATCGGAAACAGCGAGACAACCTCCCCCTCTACCATATCCAACGAAATCTGCGGCGGCGCCAACAGCGTCACCTCTTGCGCACCGATCAGGATGCAAGGGCGGTCTGCATGAACCAGCAGCGCGTGAAACGCAGCCAGTTGATGATCCACACGCCCGCCACAAAACCCCACACCGACAACCACAGGCGCGTCCACATTGCGAAGAGCCTTGTCGAAATCTGTGGATTGTTGTTCACTCACACGGTGCTGACGCGCAATCGGCACATGGGCCAATGCCTCTGGGGGGGCGCTGTCCATATCGCCAATCACCGCATCGGGCATCCGCCCCGCGTCTTGCGCCGCAACAAGGCCGCCATCCACCGCAACAAGTTTGCCACAGATGGTTAACGCATCTGCAATGTCTCGCGCGCTAGCATGCCCCCCACCGAGGAACGCGACAGGACTGGAACTGCTAAGAATGGGTTTTGACTGGGGAATACACATGGCACTTACATGCCGAACTTGGCGGGTGACCACAATATCGCCACACAATGATACCGCGTTTGGCACAGTTTCGGGCCGCTTTGGCCTTGGCTATCATGGTAAACAAGTCCCAACTAATACGCAGAGGACGAGCATCCGATGATTAATAACAACAAGATTCTTACCGTTTCATATGGTACTTTCTCGTGCACCCTTGAGGGATTCGATGATTCCTTTGGCACGATGAAGGCCATCGCAGAATATTTTCGCGATCTTTCGGCGGATGACCGGTATTTCGGTTCCGAGCCCGCACAGCCTGACGCGCAAATGTTGGCCCGCATCGCCGAGCGTGAGATTTCGCGCCACGTAGAAGCCCGCGAAGATAAAGGTCGCATCGTCCTCTCTGCACAAAACGCCCCTGAAGAAGCCGCAGCACTGGTTGCAACGGACGCTGTGGAAGATGTCGCAGACGCAATCGCAGAAGCGGCAGTCGAAGCTGAGGTCCAGCACGCTGAACCAGAGCAAGCAGCCGAAGCAGAAGCGCCAGTCGCCAAACGAGTTGCCCCAGCGGCCAAAGTCATTGTGAAAGAGCCCGAGCCTGCCGCACCCGTTGCTGAAGCAGCGCCAGAAGCCGTGGCAGCCCCCGTAGTATCCGCAAAACCTGCGGCAGAAGTTGCAGCACCCCAGGAAACAGCCAAAGCCGACATCGTACCGAGCCTGCCTGACGAAGAGGTCGAAGCCTTCTTCGCTGATAGCGCACCTGCAACCGCCGCTGACGACATTGATCACGACGATATCGAAGAAAACGTAGTTCCCGCACAAGAGCGCGCAAAAGCAGACAGCATCGCTGACAAGCTCAAGCGCATCCGCGCCGTTGTCTCACAGCAAGGTGAAGCAGCCGCAGCACCCAGCTACTCCGAAGACCAGCACGCGGACGCCACAGTTGCGCCTGCGACCAAGATTACAGACGTTATCGCCGATCAGGACCATTTCGAAGAGGAAGAAGAAACTTCCAACGAAGTGCTCGCCAGCACCCTGCGCGATCTGGAGGATGCCCTCGACGCTGATGACGAAGCAGAAACCGCATATGACGACGAAGACGCGTTTGAGGATGAGGACGAAGACGACGACATCGCTGCGATCCTGAACCGTCTTGAGAACGATGCAGATGCGTCCGACGCGGACGAGTATGCCGACGAGGAGGAAGACGACTTCGTCAGCGAAATGGAAGAGGACGAAGATGACGACATGGGTGGCAACATCCTTGCCGCGATGGACACCGTCGAAGCCGCCGTCGAAGAAATTGACCTGACAGATGACAACCTCTTTGAGGATGAACACGAGGACGAGCTTGAAGCCGAGATGGAAGCTCCGGCCCCCGCGCCTGTTGTCCCCGCACCCGCGCGCGTTGCCCCCCGCACACGCGTCCTCAAGGTAAAGCGCGCCACGTTGGAAGCTGCAATTCAGGCAGGACAACTCGAAGAATATGACGACGATGAAGAGGATGAAGCACCAGCAGCAACTCTGCGCAAAGCGCCGCTTGCCCAACGCTCAACGCTAAGCGACGAAGCCGAAGAAGCACTGGCCCGCGAACTGGCCGAGCTTGAAGCGGATATGGATGCTGACGACGAAGATGATTTCGAAGAGGCCCTTGAAGAAGAGGTTGAAGTCGAAGCGGCACCTGCTCCCCGCGCCCGCATCCGCGCTTCCGCAGATGACGATTTCTCCCGTCTGATGGAAGAGAGCGAGCAACAGATGGAAGAGCCAGAGGCCGCAACACGCCGTGACGCCTTTGCCCACCTGCGCGCCGCTGTCGCCGCCAAGAAAGCAGACGAAGCTGTTGGCGGTGTCGACGAGACCGAAGAGACCGACGAAGCTTACCGCGATGATCTGGCCAATGTCGTGCGCCCCCGCCGTCCTGCAAGTGGTGATCGCGCCCGCACCGAGCGCCCGACCGAGGCACGTCCAGCACCCCTCAAATTGGTTGCTGAACAGCGAATCGACACAGCAGAGCCTGCACGCGTTACACCAGTGCGTCCGCGCCGTGTCGCCGCAGTGGTCCACCAACCCTCACCAGACGCCGCGTCGCACACAGACGGCTTCGCGGACTTCGCAGATCAAATGGGCGCGTCCAAGCTCCCCGATCTTCTCGAAGCGGCAGCCGCCTATCTGTCATTCGTCGAGGGTCACGAGAATTTCTCCCGTCCTCAACTGATGACAAAAGTCCGTCAGGTGGAAAAAGAGAACTTCACCCGCGAAGACAGCCTGCGCTCCTTTGGCAAGCTCCTGCGCGAAGGCAAGATCGAGAAAATGAAAGGGGGCCGTTTTCAGGCTTCCGACCAGATCGGCTTCAAACCAGCCAAACGCGCTGCGGGCTAAAGCCCTTTAGAACTGAGCAAGAAAAAGGCGGGCCTCAAAGGTCCGCCTTTTTTGTATTAATGGTCAGTAACGAAGCGATTAGTTTAAAGGATCACTCGGCGCATCAGGGTCTGCTTGGCCGACCCCTTTGAACACAGCTTTCAACGGGAACGCCCAAATCACACCCGACCCGACATAGATCAAAAGCTCGACCCAGAACGGCGGACGGTCAAATTGGGCAATCACCCAAATCATAAGCACGATATAAACAGGCAGCGCCACCAGCAATAAAAACAGGGACCAGCGGCGGCGGGCTTTGTAACTCAGGGCCATCTCAATTCCTCTGTTTGTTGGCGGGGTAAGCCTTAAATGGCCCGCCCCGCACCGATTTCAATCGCGACACTTAATCCGCAAAAGGGTCCGTGACCAAAATCGTGTCCTCACGCTCTGGCGACGTCGACAGCAGCGCCACAGGACACTCGATCAACTCCTCCACACGGCGCACATATTTGATCGCTTCTGCAGGTAAGTCCGCCCAAGAGCGCGCGCCCTCAGTCGATTCCGACCATCCCGGCATTTCTTCATAGATCGGCGTGCAGCGTGCTTGCTGGTCAGCCGCAGTCGGCAAATAATCAAGCCGCTTACCGTCCAACTCATAAGCTACACAAATCTTGAGCGTTTCGAAGCCGTCGAGAACATCGAGCTTCGTGAATGAAATCCCGTTCACACCAGACGTCGCACAGGTCTGGCGCACCAGCACAGCATCGAACCAGCCACAGCGGCGCTTGCGGCCTGTCACGGTGCCAAATTCATGACCCCGCTCGCCCAACCGCTGTCCATCTGCGTCGTTCAGTTCCGCAGGGAACGGCCCCTCACCCACGCGGGTGGTATAGGCCTTAACGATTCCCAACACGAAATCAATCGAACCGGGCCCGATACCGGTACCCGTCGCCGCCTGACCCGCAATCACGTTGGAAGACGTCACAAACGGATAGGTGCCAAAGTCGATGTCCAGCAACGCGCCTTGCGCGCCTTCAAACAAAATCCGCTTTCCCGCTTTGCGCTTCTCGTTGAGAATCTTCCAAACAGGGGCTGCATATTCCAGCACGCTCGGCGCAATCGCGCGCAAATCAGCAAGCAACCGTGCACGATCTACAGGCTCGAGCCCAAGCCCACGGCGCAGCGCATCGTGGTGTACCAGCGCGCGGTCCACGCGCAGCTCAAGCGTCGCATCATCGGCAAGGTCTGCTACACGCACGGAACGACGCCCGACTTTGTCCTCATAAGCAGGCCCGATTCCGCGACCCGTTGTGCCAATCTTGGCCACGGCTGTCTGCTCTTCGCGCGCGCGGTCCAATTCACCGTGAATCGGCAGGATCAACGGCGTGTTCTCTGCAATCATCAGCGTCTCGGGCGTAATCTCGACACCCTGACCGCGCAAACCAGCGATTTCTTTTTCCAGATGCCAAGGGTCAAGTACGACACCGTTGCCGATCACTGACAGCTTGCCACCGCGCACGATGCCCGACGGCAAAAGGCTCAGTTTGAACACCTCCCCATCAATGACCAGCGTGTGACCGGCGTTGTGCCCACCCTGAAAACGCGCAATCACATCGGCCCGCTCGGAGAGCCAGTCGACAATCTTGCCTTTACCTTCGTCACCCCATTGGGCGCCTACGACAACAACATTGGCCATGATATTCCTCTCAAAGCAGCGGGAGACGCGCGGCCTGCGCATTCCAAATCCGTGCCCCTAATAGCCGCCCACGCCCCCACGCGAAACCGCAAACTGACATCACGCCATAGACTTTTAGCGCGGAGCCTCCGATATTGCGGCAAAACTGATCAAAGGACCCGTATTATGGGCTTTCTCATCCGCTGGACTTGCGCGTTTGCACTGCTCGCGCTGACATTCAATCCGACCGAATATAACTACGTCCAATGGGTGCGCAGCTTTGGCAGCATGAATATGTCCATCGCAGTGCTTACAGGGCTTTTCCTACTCATCGGCTACATCATCTATCTGCGCGCCACGCTGCGCAGCATCGGCGCATTCGGTATGCTGCTTGTGCTCGCCGTGGTCGGCGCAGGCCTTTGGGTGCTCTATGACCTTGGCGTCCTGCGCCTTGATGACCCCAGCTTCAACGTCTGGCTCGGCCTCATCGCGCTCAGCTTCGTACTCGCCATCGGCCTGAGCTGGAGCATTGTGCGCCGCGCCCTGTCTGGTCAGGCTGATGTGGATGATGTGGATGCCTAATGGGGTCGGTGGGTGGGCGCCTTAAGCCTTAACAGCCCCACCCAACGTCACGGGTTTCCCATGCTCGGTGGACAGATAGGCTTGCTCCCACGCGCTGCGCATTTCCTCAACAGCAGAGGGCGTGGCCATGTCCACCTCAGCCAAAAACCCCTCAAGAGTCTCAAGCCAAGCAGTAAAGTAATCATCACCACCATTGAGGTCTTTGGACATGCCATGACGTTTCAGCGTGGCCGAAAACCGCTCCGCCCAGTCAGGCCATGCAAAATGTCCCGCTTCATTCAGATACACCGTCAGCGCAAAAAGTTGCGCATGCCAAGGTGCCTCAAAGGCGGGTTCAGGTGCGCTCATACGGCCTCCAAGTAACTTTGCCACAAATCCAGCACGACCTCGTCACGCGGATGTTCAGGGTGCTGCCACAGCTCGGATGCGGGGAAAACAACGGCATAAAGCGGCTCTGGCGCTTCACCCAATCCGTGGGCATTACTATCGGGCAAGACATGGGTGCCATGATACCTCATAATTCGCCCCGTCGCGCCCGCCGCGTAAGTCGGCAGTCGCGTATGCCCACCCGACACCAGAACATTTTCTGCAATCCTGCGGGTCTGCACTGAATCCCCGATTTCGAACAACGGGGTTACATTACTCTCACGTTCCGCAGGTCCACCCCGCGCCAGCACACCCGCAACTTGATCCGCCGTCAGCTTCTTGGTTGCCAACTCACTAATCTGATCATCCGTCTGACCCGCCAGTTCCTCACGGGTCAAAACGCCCGTGTCCACCAGCAGTGCGGCCAACCCGCCCATCCATTTCTCGTAATAACTAAAGGCAGTATAATCCTTCGGCGACAAACATTCCCGCGCATGGCGCGACACGTCGATGTTCCATTTCCCCAAACTGCCAGAGGCCAGCACAATCGCCAGCGCTCGCGGATGCCAGTCGGCGTGGAACACTACACTCTCATCTTCTGGAATTACAGGACCGTCGCCAAAGCGTCCGCCCATGTCATGTACGCGGCTCACAACGGCCCCTTCGCTAAGCCCGTCCCGATCATACTGTCACGGGTTACCAAATCCATCAGCGCCTCTTCGGACATACCTTCTGTACCCTCTGGCCGCATCGGCAACACCAGATAACGCACCTCCGCCGTCGAATCCCAAACCCGCACTGCCGTTTCTTCAGGCAGGCTCACTCCGAAATCGCCCAACACGGCTCGCGGCTCGCGTACGGCACGCGCACGGTAGGCATCCGATTTATACCAACCCGGCGGTATCCCAAGCAGCGGCCAAGGATAACAACTGCACAGCGTACAAACGACCATATTATGCGTCTCGGGCGTGTTCTCGACCACCACCATATGCTCGCCCTGACGGCCGTAATAGCCCAGATCGCTCAGTACCGAATCTGCGTCGTCGCGCAGCCCTTGCAGGAAGATCGGATCGCTCCACGCCTTTGCCACCACATGCGCGCCGTTGCGCGGCCCGATCTTGTTTTCATAGGTGTCGATAATCACATCCAAAGCGGCGGCATCCACCAGCCCCTTTTGTGTCAGGATGGTTTCAAGTGCCTTTACCCGCAGCGCTGGCGCAGGGGGCAAAAGGGTGTGCGGGTGATCATGGTCATGGTGGTCATGGGGCATAAGATGGACATTGCCCCGCAATAATCTGCTTGTCTATGCCCCACCTCCGCCATTTGGCCGCGCATCCTCCCTTGCCCCCAATCCTAAACTTGCCTAGATACCCCCAAACCGACCCAGAAAAGAGCAGCCAGCACCCCATGGAAAATGTCGTCCTGATCGTCCACCTTATTCTTGCGCTTGCCTTGATCGCAGTTGTGCTGCTTCAACGCTCGGAGGGCGGTGGCCTCGGAATAGGCGGCGGCGGTGGCGGCAACTCCGGCAGACCTGCCGCGACGCCAATGAGCAAGGTCACATGGATCTTGGGCATGGCTTTTGTTGTGACGTCCATCACGCTGACCATTGTAACCGCGCAGAAATCTGCAGGCTCTTCCGTGCTCGACCGCCTGACCGCATCGCCCCCCGCGCTGAACCAAGGCACCGTGCCGGCACCGGACCTCGACAACCTGCTGCCGCCCGTTGATGGCGACAACACACCGCTGGTTCCAACACTCGACTAACGAAAACCTCAACAAGATGAGGCAGATGCGATTTTAGCTACAACATGTAGCTCCCCTCGCCTTGCCTTGCCTTTCCGAATCCTGCTATAATGAACTCCCGTGGGGTGTGCATATTGCACCCACTTGGGCGTGTCTCGGGCAGGCTCAATTGACGCAGATAAGACGCATAATCGCGCACGGGAGAGACCAGACAATGGCACGCTATATTTTCATCACCGGCGGTGTTGTATCCTCACTTGGCAAGGGCCTCGCATCTGCTGCTCTCGGCGCATTGCTTCAGGCCCGCGGCTTTTCCGTCCGCCTGCGCAAGCTTGACCCCTACCTCAACGTCGATCCCGGCACGATGAGTCCGTTCGAGCATGGCGAAGTTTTCGTGACAGACGATGGTGCCGAAACCGACCTCGATCTGGGACACTATGAGCGTTTCACAGGCGTCTCCGCACGCAAGACTGATTCCATCTCTTCGGGCCGCGTCTATTCCACCGTGCTAGAAAAAGAGCGCCGTGGCGATTACTTGGGCAAAACAATCCAAGTTATTCCGCATGTGACAAACGAGATCAAAGATTTCCTCGCCGTGGGCGAAGACGAAGTCGACTTTATGCTCTGTGAGATCGGCGGCACCGTAGGTGACATTGAAGGCCTGCCCTTCTTTGAAGCGATCCGCCAGTTTTCCCACGACAAACCGCGCGGCCAGTGCATCTTCATGCACCTCACGCTCCTGCCCTACCTCGCAGCCAGCGGCGAATTGAAAACAAAACCGACCCAACACTCCGTCAAGGAACTCCAATCCATCGGCATCGCACCCGATATCCTTGTTTGCCGTTCCGAGCACCCTATCCCCGAAAAAGAGCGCGAGAAGATTGCCCTCTTCTGTAACGTGCGCAAAGAGTCAGTTGTTGCGGCCTACGATCTAAAATCTATCTACGAGGCCCCACTGGCCTATCACGCACAAGGCCTTGACCAAGCGGTCCTCGACGCCTTCGACATCTCCCCAGCACCCAAACCCGATCTGCGCGTCTGGAACGATGTTTACGACCGCATCCATAACCCCGAAGGCGAAGTAAAAGTCGCCATCGTTGGTAAATACACCCAGTTGGGCGATGCCTATAAATCCATCGCCGAAGCGCTGACCCACGGCGGCATGGCCAACCGTGTGCGTGTGAACATCGAATGGGTCGATGCCGAAGTCTTCGAGAAATCCGATGACGTCGCAACCCAACTCGAAGGCTATC
>JBALTK010000058.1:0-19596 GCA_036964385.1 Sulfitobacter sp.
ATCCGAGATCGACAGGGCAGAGCCGCCGCCGCTGGCAAACTGGTCAGAGAGTTGCTCATAGCGTTTTGCCGTGGCGGCGACGATTGGATTAAACATGCCGACGACCATCAGGCCGATGATGAAGGCGACGATCACAGGAGAGATAAGCGTATGCAGCGCCGAGCGGCCCGAAGCGCGGGTGATCACCATCTCTGAGGAGCGCGCCATTGACAGGAACAGCACCACTGTCGCCAACACCATGTTGAGCGGCAGGATCAGATTGATCTTTTGCGGGGCGTCCAACAGCGTTAGCGTCACCAGATCACCGAAAGTCACTGTATCAGCAAATGAGCGACGTGTTTCCTCAAGCAAGCCTGTCAAAGCGATAAGGATAAACAGGATTGCCGTGATGAGCAGGAAGCTCATCGCGAAGCGGCGGGCGAAATAGAGATGTAGGATCATAGGGATGCCCTGCGCCGTTTGAGGCGCGCGCGCCATGCGGGGTTAGCCGCGTGCAGCAACATCAGACCTGCAATGGTGGCACCGATGAGTGAGGGCAGATACAGCAGCGGCCAAAGTGCCGCGTTGCTCACCACTTCGGAAGAGAGCGTGCCGCGCACGCCGTCGAGGAAGATCAGCAGGCCAAAGGCGATCACGATCTCACGCCAGACGCCAAAGCGCGAAAAGCCGCCGATGAGCAGGGTGCTGAACCCGACAAGAGCAGCGATGATGCAGAAAAGGGGCTGGGCAAAGCGCGCGTGCAACTCTTCTGCTACGGCGCCCGCGCTGCGGCCCGAAGTTTCCTGCACCGTGTCCCAACTGCGCAATAAGGCGGGGGTGGTGAGGTTCGCGATCTTGGTTTCTGCGATCACATCGCTTTTCACCAGTGAGGAGATGTCAAAGGAGAAGTCAGCGAATTTAGCAGTCGCGAGCCGTAAGCCATCCTGCTCCATCCGTTGAGCCAAACCGTCTACCATGATCAGGGTCGTGGCATCGCCATTGCGCAGAAGATAGGCTTCGGAGGCGGTATAGATGATGTCCATCAAGGGGTCGCGGCGGTCAGATAAAAAGACGTCGCGCAGCACACCGTCCGTGTCGATGATGCGGGTATAGAAAGTCACCGCCTTAGTCGGGTGGAGGAAGGTGCCTTCGGTCAGCAGGCGTGCAGTCACGTTCTGGGCGATTTCCTGTTCGCGTTCTTTGAGTTGTGCAGTAGCTAATGGCACGAGAAAATTGGTGAGCGTTGCCATAAACAACGCCACGCAAACGCCGAACACCAAGACAGGGCGCGCCAATACCCAAGGGCTGGACCCCGTGGCCTGAAGAACGGTCAGTTCACTATCCGACGTCATGCGGTTGGTCACATAGACAGCCGCTGCAAAGGTTGCGATCGGCAGTACCGTCGCAATCAGGCGTGGCAGACCAAGTGCAGTGAATTCAAGGAAAACAAGGGCAGTTTGGCCGTCCCCTATAAGGCTGTCAAACAGGACAACGGCACGGTTTATCCAGAAGATCGATACAAGCACCAGCGCGAAGAATCCGAACAGAACCAGCAGCTGTGACAGCATATAGCGGTCAAATCTTGCCACCCGATTCTCTCCTGTTGCGCTTGCTCTAACGGCGTTTGCAGTAGTTTAGCTGAAATGGGGGGGGCATTAAACTCATATCTGGTCTTGGGCGCTCGAGCGCGCTAGGTCTTGCGGCAACACATAGCATAAAGGCGCATATCATATCATGAGCACACTCACCCCCATTTCATTTGCCGAGACTGACCTCGACGCTGTAGCCGAGCATGTTGGCCGTGTCGCTGTATTTATTGATGGCGAGGGGAAGCTCGATCCTGGGGCGCGGCGCGTAAACCGTTTGACCAAAGGCGCGATTGCGCGGCTGGTAGAAAGTGAGCGCTGGGGCAAGATGAAAGACGCCGATGTTGTGAGCTTGTCTTATCCGGCAGGTATGAAAGCGGATGCAGTTGATGTTGTACGGCTTGAGCGCGGGGCCAAGGGAATGGCGGCGCGCAAGGCGGGCGCGGCACTGGCCAAAACGCGGGGCGGCAAGGCGGACATGCTGATGCTTTGCGCGCCGTTGCGCCAGCCGCAGGAAGTCGTATTCGGCTTTGCCATGCGTGACTATGCCTTTGAGGACCACAAGACAGCGGAAAGCAAACGCAGTGGTGCGGTTAAAGTGATGCACGGCAAGAGTGCCGAAACCGAAGCTGCTTGCGGGTCGATGCTGGCCGTCGCCGAAGGCGCGCACATGTGCCGCGATCTGACAAACGAGCCTGCGAATGTGCTGACCACAACCAACTATGCAGAGCGCCTGAAAGAGATGGAAAGCCTCGGACTTAAAGTTGAGGTTTTGGATGAGAAGGCGCTCACAAAGCTAGGAATGCGAACACTTTTGTCTGTTGGGCAAGGGTCTGTAAGTCCGTCTTATGTAGTTGTTATGCGATGGGATGGCGGTAAAAAGGATGAGGCCCCTCTGGCACTTGTCGGTAAGGGTGTTGTGTTTGATACGGGCGGAATTTCCCTCAAGCCCGGTGCGGGCATGGGCGATATGACCATGGATATGGGCGGCTCTGCCGTGGTGGCGGGTGTTATGCGCACGTTGGCACTGCGCGGGGCGAAGGCCAATGTTGTGGGGCTGGTGGGTATTGTGGAGAACATGCCGTCTGGCAACGCCTCGCGCCCCGGTGATGTGGTTGTCTCTATGAAGGGTGACACCATCGAGAACCTCAATACCGATGCAGAGGGGCGTTTGGTGCTGTGTGATGTGATGTGGTACGCGCAGGAGCAGTATAAACCCGCCGCGATGATTGATCTGGCGACGTTGACAGGCGCGATCATCACCAGCCTTGGCCATGAGAACGCGGGTGTCTTTTCCAACAATACCTCGTTTTGTAACGATTTCTTAAAAGCAGCGGAGGCCGAGGGCGAGGGGGCATGGCGGATGCCATTAGGAGAGGCCTATGACGATCTGCTCAAAAGCCGTATCGCGGATATGAAGAATATTGGCGGACCGGCGGCGGGCAGCATTACTGCCGCGCAATTCCTTCAGCGCTTTGTGAAAGAGGACTGCCCGTGGATTCACCTCGATATCGCGGGGGTCGCGTCGGTCAAGACCGAGACAGCGCTGGCACCAGTTGGGGCGACGGGGTGGGGCGTAGCAGCGCTTAACCGTTTGATCGCAGATAACTACGAGGCGGAGTAAACCTAATGGGTGCAGTGATGTTCTATCATCTGACGCAGCGGCCATTGGTCGATACCTTGCGCATGCTGGTGGATAAATCGCTGTCCGCAGGGTGGCGTGTGTCGGTGCGCGGCACCGTGCGTGAGGGGCTGGAGGCGCTGGATGCGGCCCTCTGGCTCGGTCCTGAAGGGAGCTTTTTGCCCCACGGCCTTGAAGGTGGTGAGCATGATGCGGCGCAGCCTGTCTTGCTTGGGACGCAGGCGGCGAATGTGAACGCTGCGCAATGTGTGATGGCTGTGCATTCGGCGGAAGTGACCTCTGAGGACGCGGCGGCGATGGAGCGTGTCTGTATCCTGTTTGACGGCTATGACGAAGAAGCAGTCGCCCATGCGCGGGTGCAGTGGAAAGCGCTTACTGGTGCGGGTGTTAGCGCGCAATACTGGTCCGAGGAATCGGGACGGTGGGAAAAAAAGGCGGAAGCCTGAAGCGCGCTTTCGATTCGAAGCAGAGGGACACCATGCCACCAGTCATCGGAATTTGCAGATTTTCGTTCGTGGGACGTGGCGATTGGGTGGCCTTTCGCGACCGGAGCATGGATCATACCGGAGCTTCATTCCGTCAAGCGCGTGCGGAAGAACTATATGCCGCCGATCGGATGGAGCGGCGATTTGTGACGTTGGAGCATCTTTTGCTCAAATCCATGCACGCGCAAACCGACACGAATTTTATTTTGATCATTCTCACCTCCAATCTGATGCCAGAGCAATACCGGTTGCGCCTACAGCTGTTGACGGTGACTGATCCGAGAACAAGGCTGATTTACTCTGATGCAGAGGACGTCGATGCCGCCCTTGTGCCAGAGTTGTGTAAGTTGAATGTGGAGTATGGGGCGAAGCTGGTCCAGTTTCGCATCGATGATGATGATTGCCTGACGCATACCTATGTCGAAACGCTACAAGATATTACTGAACGGTTCGCGGGAATGGGGGCATTTTCCTTTTCAATCCCCAAGGGACTGGTGACCTCGTTTTATGAGGGCGAAGAACCGCAACATTATACGCTGGATCAGCCGTTTCACAGTGCGGGGGCAGCCGCGAGATTTGGTCGTGCGGATGTGAGCCTGTTCAGCTTTGGCCATTTTGCGTTGCAAAGAAGGTTCAACGCCTATTTGTTCAGTGACGGGTTTGGTCATTTCTCAACGAAACTGGCGGATCAGGATTCCACCAAACTGTCGGTATCAGAACGTGCCAAGCAGGATCATACCGAGATTGCTGCGGATGAGTTTGCCAAGCTGTCGGAGCAGTATTTTCCATTTGTGGATTTGAAACAATGCATTGCGGCGCTCAGTCCAGACTCACTAGCGGGTTAGGCGCAACTCTCCGCCTGAAATTTCGATCCGACCCCATTTCTCAAGGTATCCCATGCCGAGCAGGGAGCCGTCCATTTCGCCGCCGTTGACCGAGGCGTAGACATCCGTGTCGGTAATATCGCCCAAGCGGACAGTGTTCAGGCGCACGGGAGCGGTGCGAACTTGGCCATTCGCCGTATTAGCTGTGCCGATGAAATTTAGGCTGTCGGGGTCGAGGCCGACGCGGCGGGCGTCATCAATGCTCAGCACCATATCGCTGGCACCTGTATCCACGACAAAGCGGACGGTTTCGCCATTGAGCGCAAGGTTGAGGTAGTAGTGACCGTCGGATTGGCGCGGCACCGAGATTTGGCCGCTGCCCAGTTGTAACATCTGGCCGCCAGTTGTCTGGCGCTGTACATCGTTCCAAAGGCCATATCCCGCGACTACGCCAAGGAAGATAAATCCCCAGATCATTGCCATTTGCAGGGTTTTACCGATGCTGTCCCGTCCCGACGTGAGGAGCCAGCCGCCCACGGCACAGCCAAGCAGGACGAGGTAGATAAGGCTTGCGATGTTGTCTCCGGTCATGTCGGCTCCTTTGCTTTGAATACAATATAGGAGGAAACTGCCGTTATCCTATGGTCGCGACGTAACCAAACTCTGCCAGTCCTTCGAGGACAAACTGAACCGACAGGGCGGCAAGCAGCATACCTAGAACTCGGGTAACCACGTTTTGCGCAACTTTGCCCATCGCATGCTCAAGAACGCTGGAGAGCCGTAAAAAGATATACATGATCAGCAGGATTACTGCGGTGATTGCCAGAATAGAAACCAGTCCTTCGCCGCCAGGTTTTTGCCCGACCAGCAGGATCACCGATGCAATGGCACCAGGGCCAGCGATCAGCGGAATTGCCATGGGAAAGACGGAAGGATCGTTATGCTCTTCGATCTCTACCTCTGAGCTGTCTTCGCGGCGTTTTGTGCGCCGCTCAAAGAGCATGTCCATCGCTGTGAGGAACAGAAGGATACCACCCGCCACGCGGAAGGCAGGCATTGAAATACCGATAAAGCCCAAAACAGCCTTGCCGAAGAAGGCAAAAAGGGCGAGCAGAAGGCCCGCAACCAAAACAGCGCGCAGGGCGATGCGTGCGCGTTGTTTGGCGCTCATCCCCGGTGTCAGAACAAGGAAGATAGGCACAATCGCAATCGGGTCGATAACCACCAACATCGTCACAAAGGCCGTGATCATATAGGCGGTATCGATCGTCATTTCTGTGCTTTCTCCAGTTTGCCCGCCGCATCCATCCAGATGCTCTCGGCGCGCTCAAGTGCGGCCATGACTTCGGCGTATTTCTTGTTCCAGACTTCAAGTTCGCCTACTTTGTCCTTTTCGTAAAGGGCAGGGTCGGCGAGCTTCTTGGCAAGTTTGTCGCGCATGTCATTAATCTTGGTCACGCGGGCCTCGGATGTGCGCACTTCCGATTTAAGGGCCATGATTTCCTCGCGGCTGGCCTTCTTCTCCTTGGGCGCTTCGGCTTTGGGGCGCGCGTTTTTGCTGACGGGTTTTTCGACCGTCAGCAGCATCTTGCGATACGCTTCAAGATCATCGTCGTACGGTTTCACGGTGCCATCGGAGACAAGCCAGAGGCGATCGGCAACCATCGACAGCAGGTGCATGTCATGGCTCACAAGGATCACGGCGCCTGAGTAGCGTGTCAACGCCTCTACCAGTGCCTCACGGCTCTCGATATCGAGGTGGTTGGTCGGTTCATCGAGGATCAGCAGATGCGGTGCGTCAAGAGTGGCTAGTAGCAGCGACAGGCGCGCTTTTTGTCCACCTGACAGGCGGCCAACGGCGGTGTCCGCTTGGTCAGGGCCGAGGCCGAAACCCGCAAGCTGGGCGCGCAGTTTTGGCTGCATGATGCCGGGACGTGCGGCGATCATGTGCTGCAACGGTGTCTCTTCGATGATCAGTTCGTCGACCTGATGCTGGGCAAAGAAACCGATGCGCAGTTTGTTCGAGTTTACTGCTTTGCCTTCAAAAAGGACCAGACGGTTGGAAAGTAGCTTGGAGAGCGTCGATTTACCTTGGCCGTTGCGGCCCAGCAAAGCGATGCGGTCATCTTGGTCGATGCGCAGGTTGAGGCGCGACAAGACAGGTACACCTTCGGTATAGCCCGTCGAGCCATTTTCGATGCTGATGATCGGCGGCGACAACTCGTCCGGTTGTGGGAAGTTGAAGACCTTGCGCGCGGCTTCCTCCGGTGGCGTAATCGTCACCATCTTTTCAATAGCCTTCATACGCGATTGCGCCTGTTTGGCCTTGGATGCCTTCGCTTTGAAACGGTCTACGAATGCTTGCATGTGCGCTTTATGCGCCTGCTGCTTTTTCGATGCGGCTGTAAGCTGTGCACGTTTTTCTGCGCGCATATGGGCAAACTGGTCATAGTTACCTTGGTAATATGTCAGTTTGCGGTCCTCAAGGTGGAGGATGCCGCCCACGGCGCGGTTCAGCAGGCCACGGTCGTGGCTAATGATGATGACCGTGTGGGGATATTTGGCGAGGTAGTTCTCAAGCCAAAGTGCGCCCTCAAGGTCGAGGTAGTTGGTCGGTTCATCGAGGAGCAAGAGATCAGGCTCTGCAAAGAGCACACCCGCGAGCGCCACGCGCATGCGCCAACCACCAGAATAGGCGGAGCAGGGCTGTTGCTGGTCGTAGTCGTCAAAGCCCAAGCCTTTGAGGATCGAAGAGGCACGCCCTTCGGCGGTCCATGCGTCGATATCGACAAGGCGCGCTTGGATATCAGCGATGCGGCCTGGATCGGTGGCGGTTTCGGCCTCGATCATAAGTGCGGCGCGCTCTGTGTCACAGGCAAGCACTGTGTCGATGAGCGATGTCTCGGAGGAGGGCACTTCCTGTGCCACGCCGCCGATCTTGGCGCGGCTTGGCAGCGATATGTCGCCCGCGTCGAGCCCCAGCTCCCCGCGGATGATGCGGAAGAGCGTGGTTTTGCCAGCTCCATTGCGCCCGACAAGGCCCACTTTGTGGCCATCAGGAATGACGGCGCTAGCCTCTTCGAAAAGAGGGCGGCCTTCGACGGAATAGTTGATCTCTGATATACGTAACATGCGCTGCGTTTGAACCATGCGGGGCTTGGCGTCAATCACCGCTTTTCATAGGGCGGGGGCCATGCTAGTCAGCGCGCAAATTAACACCATATTGGAGACGACCCATGGCTCTTGAGCGCACTTTCTCGATCATCAAACCAGACGCAACAAAGCGTAACCTTACAGGCGCAATCGCGAAGAAATTCGAAGACGCAGGTCTGCGCATCGTCGCATCCAAGCGCATTCACCTGTCAAAAGCACAAGCGGGCGAGTTCTACAAAGTACACGCCGAGCGTCCTTTCTATGACGAACTGTGTGAATTCATGGCCTCCGCGCCAATCGTTGTGCAGGTTCTCGAAGGTGAAAACGCCATCGCGAAAAACCGCGAAGTTATGGGCGCAACAAACCCAGCAGACGCAGAAGCAGGCACAATCCGCGCCGAATTCGCGGAATCAGTTGGCGAAAACTCCGTACACGGTTCCGACGCACCAGAAACCGCAGCAGAAGAAATCGCGTATTTCTTCTCCGGTTTGGAGTTGGTGGGCTAAGCCTTACTTACTTTAAGTGTTTGTCAAAGGGCTGCCTCTCGGGGCGGCCCTTTTTCGTTTTAGCGCAGTAATGTTGGATTTGCGCCCATATCGACACCGGGAAATACAGAAGTCTCGATGGTGGAGGTGCTTAGACCAAACTGGCTATGCAGGAGCCAGCCGAGGATCGCGCGGATATCTCGCGTGGGCATGAGATCGCGGCGCTGATAAAGCTGCGCCTCCGCCAGACCGGGCCAGTCACCGATAACACGGCCCCCGCGCAGTGCGCCGCCAGCCATGACCATCAAACCACCTGTTCCGTGATCCGTGCCGCCTGAGCCATTCATACGCGCGGTGCGGCCAAATTCAGTGACAGCGACCACTGTGGTCTTGTTCCATACGGGTCCAGTTAGTGTGTCTTGGAGGGTCAGAATGGTTTCAGACAGCCGATTAAGTGCTGGGGGAAGGGTTCGGTCCTGCTTTTGGTGTGTGTCCCAACCATTTATGGAAAAAGAGGCAATGCGACTATCTTCGCGCAAGCGCTTGCCCGCGAATTCAGCGATCCGTTGCTCTGCGCTGCCGCCTTTACCCTGTCGGGTGTTCTGTTTTAGCATCGCCATCATATCATCTTGCGTGCCGGTCATTGCAACAACATCGCCGTCCGAGTCCGCAATTTCCATCGCTTGGGTAAAAGCGGCATCAAAAGCGGGGTCTTCCGCCATGATGAGGCGCGCGAGTTTGATCGCTTGGGGGCTGAGAACCATATCTGCTTCAGGTGTCCAGCGCTGCGTCTTGGCCGAGCCAACCAAAATGCTGAGTTGTTCACGCCCGATGGCATAGGCGGTTTCGGCTTGTGCATCGGGAAGGTTTTGCAGCACGCGGTTGAGCCAGCCATCGCGCGATGAGGCGTTGCCGAATTCAGCTCGGCCTGCCTCAAGCATGTCTTGCCCGTCGAAATGGCTACGTTTGTCGCGGTAGGGCGTTGAGACTGCATTGGCAAAGCCGAGCTGGCCACGCTCCCAAAGGGGGAGCAGGGGGCGCAAAGCTGGGTGCAACGCGTGAAATCCGTCGAGATCGATGGCGGCATCCGTATCATTGAGGCCTGCATCACCGCGCAGGGCCGCATAGGCGGGATCACCGTAAGGGCGCACGACATCCAGCCCGTCCATACCACCGCGCAACAAGATCACCACCAGACGGTTTTCACCCGGAGTGGCCGCAAGGCTGATCGGCGTTAGTAGTGGGCTTGCGGCAAGTGAGCAGCCGATGAGAGCAGAGCGGGACAGAAAGGCGCGGCGGGAAAGGGCATTTGTCATGCGGTCACGTCCTTTGAAATGCGGGAGAAGCGAGGATAAGGCCGACACCGTCTGAGCGGGTTTCGGCGGCACTTGCTGCAAAGGTCACGGCGGGGGTTGCAAAGTCTCCGAGCGCAGTTTGGACAAAGTCGCGCGGATCGGGCAGCTCTTCCATCAGCAATGAGGGCACAGTGATTGCCCATTGCAAACGCGCCGCGATACCTTGGGGGATAATCCAAGCATCGTCTTCTTCGGGTAGGCCGTCAGGACCGCTCGGTTTTTCCCAGACATGGCCCATGTGAACTAGCGGAATGGAGAAGTTTCGTCGCGAAGCGGCCTCTTTTAGGGACTCGATTGCCTGCGGAGGCACGGCGAGAGCGCGCAGGGCTGAGCCCATGAAATTGAATGGTTGTTTCACATTCACGCGTTCGGGATTCCATGCGGCGGGATGGGAGAGCATGGTTTCAGTCACTTGGCGCAAATCGCCGTTCGTTTTCAGAAAGGTTGCCTCAAGCGCGGAAACGAGCGCGGGATCAGGCGTATCGGAGATGAAGTGCGTAGCGAGTTTTTCCGCGATGTGGCGTGCCGTGGAAGGATGCCGCGCCAGATCGCGCAGTACAGCATGGACATCACGCATGTGTGGATTGTCGCCGCCGTATGTTTTGCCCAGCACCGTTTCCGTACCCGGTTCGGTGCGGTTCTTGCTGAAATTCAACCGCATAGGTCGTGCTGTTGTGACACCAGTCAGCAGTTCGGCCAGTTCTGTCACATCAGTCTGGTTGTAAGGGCCTGACACACCCAATGTGTGCAGCTCCATCACTTCGCGTGCGAGGTTTTCGTTCAGGCCTGAAAGCTTTCCACCACGCAAGGCCTGAGCCGATTTCGGCCCGACAGAGCGATCTTGATCAAGGTAATGGATCATCAGCGGGTGCAAAACTGCCGCGATTAGCAAATCTTCGAACATGCCGTCGATATTGGGCCTGATAGCGCTCTCCACATAAGGGGAGGCACCGCGACGCAGGACGCCGGCCTTTCCTGTGGCTGTGAAGTGATCGGCCCAAAACATAGTTAGCCGTTCGCGCAGGGGCGCTTTGGTCGCGACCCAACGGTTGAGGTGCTGACCCATCCATAGTGCTTGGGCGATGCGGGCCTCTTTGTTGAGAACGCGCGTGCCTTTTTTTGCGGCGAGTGCTTCGGGTGAGCCGCGGTTCTTGCGGCGAATATTGGTCAGTTCAATTCGCTCTGCAATGCGCTGGCTGAATGTCTCGAACGTCTCGATAGGGAAGTCGATGGCGATGGCGTCAGGAGTGTCGAGTGTTTCCAGCATCGCTTGGACGGAGCGGGGAGGTGCCATTTGTGGCGAGAGGCCGCAGCCAAATCGGATGTCAGCCAGTTGGGGGTCAAATCGCATGGGGCAATGGTCCTTCTACCGCATGGGCAATCCATAGCACTCAATTTGTGAAGCGTCAGCGATTATACAAGATGCTGCGGCGAAATCTCGCCCGTTAAGGTGTTTAGTCTGCCTGCTTGTTCTGTGCGCGGTAGGAGAAGGGCAATGACGCCAGATAGGCGCAGTTCACGATGATCATGGTTGGCCATGTATAAACCATCAATCCTACGACCATCACCACTGCCGCAACCATCGCAAAGGGCAAATGAGCGCGGCGGATGCTGGCGTGTTTGATGGAGAACGTGGGGATCGTGCTTACTGCGAGCAGCCCAACACCGATGATATAGACAGCGCGCAGAATGGGCAGATCGGTGTTTTCCCAGCCGTAGAGGGTCATGAATATCGGCATAAGCGCAAGACATGCGAGCGCGGGGGCAGGGACGCCGACAAAGAAGTCGTCTTGTTTCAGCGCCACATCGTCGCCGCGCAGGGACAGGTTGAACCGCGCTAGACGCAACGCGCAGCAGACGGCAAGCACCAGCGTGGCAAGCCACCCGAGGCTTGAATAGGGCGTGTCGATGTAGAGGGTATTATAAAGCAACATCCCAGGCACGATGCCAAAGTTGAAAAAGTCCGCCAGTGTGTCCAGCTCGGCGCCAAAGGGGCTGGCGCTGTCGAGGAAACGTGCCAGTTTGCCGTCGGCGGCATCAAGGAAGACAGCCAGAAGCACGAAATAAAGCGCCAGTTCCGTGCGGCCCTCAAGGCTCATCCGCACGGCTGTCATGCCTGCGCAGATGGCAAAGACTGTAACCATGCTCGGTACGATATGGCGCAGTTTGATCCGTGAAGGCTTATTCATTCGGGTGACTTTCTGGTCAGGATATCTTTTGCAGAGTTTTCTTATGCGTCCACAAAGGCGCATGATCTGTTTAGATCACGTGTACGTCTACTCTTCTTTCCATTGAGCGGGGCGATGGTCAACGCCTCTCGGCATTGAGAAGGCTGTTTGGTGATCCCCGATTGTTTTTGTGTGACAGCAATCGTTCACTCACAAGCCGCGTGGACAAGGCGGAGTTTGATTGAAATGATGGTAGGGAATTTGACAGGAGGACCACGATGAAACACCGCAGCCTTGGCCGGAATGGCCCGATGATCCATCCTGTGGGCATTGGCGCGATGTCTTTTTCCAATTTCTACGGTCCTACCAACGAGCGGGCTAGCCATGCCATTCTCGATGCTGCAATTGAGGCGGGCGTGAACCATATCGACACTGCCAACGTTTATGGCATGGGCACATCCGAGACGGTGATCGGGACGTATCTGAGGGATAATCCCGCAGCCAAGACGCATTTCCACATTGCCACCAAGGGGGCGATCACGCGCAACCCAGATGGTGCGGGTAACATTTTCAATAACTCGGCCGCGCATCTGGAGGCCGAGCTTGAGGGTAGTCTCAAACGGTTGGGCGTTGAGGCCGTAGATATCTACTATGTGCACCGCCGTGATGCTGCCGTACCGATTGAGGAAGTGACCGAGACGCTTGCAGGGCTGGTGAAGGCGGGCAAGACGAAGGCGATCGGGTTCTCCGAGATCGCACCCAGCTCGTTGCGCCGTGCGCATGCGGTACATCCTGTGGGTGCCGTGCAGTCTGAATATTCGCTCTCTACCCGCTTGCCAGAGCTGGGCATGGTGCAAGCCTGTGCTGAGCTGGGTGTGGCGATGGTGGCGTTTTCGCCCGTGGGGCGTTCCTTTTTGACGGATACACCGCTTGGGTATGCTGCGGCGCAGCAGTTGCCGTTCTTGGCAAACAATCCGCGGTTTATGGAGCCGAACTACAGTGCCAATATCGCCGCTGTTACGCCGTTTCAGGCACTGGCGCGCGAGATGGGCATGTCAGCAGCAGGTTTGGCGATTGCTTGGGTTATGTCGCGCGGTGATCATGTGATCCCGATCCCCGGCACGCGGTCATTGGCACATTTCGCGCAACTGCTTGAGGCGGCGGACCGTCAGTTGAGCGATGAAGAGTTGCAAGCGATCGACGCAATCCTTCCTGTTGGCTGGGCGCATGGGGACCGCTATTCGGACGCACAATGGAACGGCCCCGAGAAATACTCCTGAGGTCATTCCGGCCTTTCCAGAATCGTATTTGTTCATTAAGCAGACCTTACTTCGGTCCAGCCGGTTCGCCGTCTGGTTAAAAGGGAACGTGGCAGGGCCCCAGCGCCCAATCCACGACTGCCCCCGCAACTGTAGGCGGAGAGCGAAGCCGTAAGTGCCACTGTCACGCATTGTGTGATGGGAAGGTTCGGCTAAGCATCGACCCGTGAGTCAGGAGACCTGCCGAGGTGTTCACCCTGTTTTGGCGCGAGGGGCGTCGGAACTGCGGAATTTCCGCACGTGGTGTTTTCACCGTCTGCGGGGGTACGCCCTCAACTGACATTAAGATTTGCGGTCCTGCGGGATCGGTTTTGAGGGCTCTATATGATCCGTTCTTCCTTGCTTGCCTCCGTGGCAATTTCTCCATTCCTTTTGTCCACTGCCTATGCCCAAGAGGTGTATGATCTGGGCGAGATCGTCGTCTCAGGTAGTTTGTCCCCCGTCACCGAAGGCCAAACCGGCGCTACTGTCGAAATCCTTGAGAGTGAGGAGTTGTCTGGCAAAGATACCTCCGTGATCCAACGCCTTGACCGTTTGCCGGGCATCAGCTCAACCGCGAATGGCGGGTTGGGCACAAACGGCTCCATTCAGGTGCGCGGCCTTCCTGCGCGATATGTTGTGGTGCGGATCAACGGGATCGACATGAACGATCCGTCTGGCACACAAAGCTCATTCAACTTTGGCTCGCTTACCCCGTCGGGTATTGACCGGATCGAAGTCCTTAAAGGATCGCAATCGGCGCTCTACGGCTCGGAAGCGATTGGCGGTGTGGTTGATATCACGACCTACCGTCCCACCGAAGAGGGCGTCTCTGGTCGGATTGCTACGGAAATCGGCAGCTTTGGTACAACTTCGGGCACGCTGAGCCTTGGCCTTTTGACGGACCGCGCCGAAGTGGCGTTTACCTATGGCCGTATCGTGAGCGACGGATTTTCGGCGCGCGCAAACGATGACGAGGACGACAGCTTCCGTCAAACGACGTTGACGCTGACGGGTAGCTATGAGGTGACTGATACGTTCACGGTTGGTGCTGCGGTAAACTCTCGTGAAGGTGCGTTAGAGATTGACCGCTCTACCTCGGACAACTCCGGCCAAAACTACTTTGATGAGTTGGGTGCGCGGGTCTATGGTGAGTTGGTCACAGGTAATGTGACGCACACGCTGGCCTATTCCTACTTTGATATCGAGCGCCGCGATCCAAACGGTTTTACAACGAATTTCGCTGGCGACCGCAAGCGTCTGTCTTATTTGGGGTCGGCGGCACTCTCTAACGGGTACACGTTCAACTTTGGCCTCGATAACACGGAAGAGTCTTTTAATTCCGGTGGTCAAACAGGTTCCGAAGATACGTTTTCTGCACAGGCAGAGCTGTTGTTCCAACCACTCGACGCACTCGATCTGTCTGCTGCGCTACGCTATGACGACAACTCCGCGTTTGGCGGCAAAACGACGGGCCGTTTGGCTGCCGCGTGGCGCGCTCAGGATGATCTGACGTTCCGCGCTGTGCTGGGCACCGGCTTTCGTGCGCCATCCTTGTACGAACGTTTTAGCGTTTACGGTGATCCGGACCTGAGCCCAGAGGAAAGCCGCAGCTTTGAGCTGGGGGTTGAAAAGACCTATGGTGAACTCGCCTCTGTGAAAGCGACATTGTTCTACACCGAGATCGACGATCTGATCCAGTTCGATGGGTCTTCAACAGCCTGTTCCAGCGGTTTTGGTTGCTACAATCAGGTTGCTGGCACGACCAAGTCACGTGGGATCGAACTATCAGGGCAATATGCTTTGAGCGCCGCAACGAACCTGTTCGGGAACTACACCTACACGGATGCAACGACGGATGGTACACGCCTGACCCGTACACCGCGCCACGATCTGGTTTTGGGATTTGATACACAGTTCTCCAGCCGTTTGAGCGGTGGCATGGATGTTCGGTATGTTGGAGACGTCAAGCCGAGCGCCTTTGCACCAGCAGACAACAAAGTTGGTGATTATGCGATCGTTGGGGCGAACCTGAACTTCGATCTAAATGACAAGACGCAAGCCTATCTTCGTGTCGAGAACCTGTTTGACGAAGATTATGAAACAGCAGGCGGTTATAACATGCCGGGTCGCGCTGCCTTCTTTGGTATTCGTGCGGACTTCTGAAGCCATGATGCGTAACGCCATGCCCGCCGTTCTGGCGGGTGTGGTGGCATTTTGTGCAGTTTGGGGGCAGGGTGCCATGGCACAGGATGCCCCCAAGCGGGTCGTTTCTATGAACCTGTGTACCGATCAGCTTGCCATGCTTTTGGCAGATGAAGGACAGCTTGTGTCTGTCTCCGATTTGGCCTCTGATCCGCGCATGTCCGCCATGGTGGCGCAGGCGGGTGACTATAAAATCAATCGCGGTTTGGCCGAGCAGATATACCTCATGCAGCCTGATCTGGTGCTGGCGGGTAATTTTACGGCGCGGGCAAGCGTGAGCATGCTCAAGCGGCTTGGCGTTCCGGTGATTACCTTCAATCCAGCTTATTCGCTGGAAGATGTGCGTGCTGGGATTTTGCAGATGGGCGATGCCTTGGGCCAACAAGCGGGGGCCGAGGCAATGGTCGCGGATTTTGACGGTCAGCTTGCCGCTTACCGCAGCGTGGTGGGCGCAAACCCACGCGCCGCGCTTTACTACGCCAATGGATACACTTTGGGTGACAAGACGCTTGCGGGTCAGATTTTGGCGGCGGCGGGTCTGGACAACATTGCTGCCGAAGCTGGTTTCGAGATGGGCGGTAATATTCCGCTCGAAGTTTTGGCGATGGCCCAGCCGGATACTGTGATTACCAGCAGGACCTATCCTGCGGCGTCTCGCTCTGAGGAAGTGATGGGGCATCCGGTGATTGAGGAGCTGCGCGCAACGCGTCCCCAAGCAGGGATGACAAGCAGTGACTGGGTATGCGGGACGCCCTTTGTGCTGCGTGCCATCGACGATATGGCGGCGCTGCGCGACGGATTGAAGGCTGGCAAGCCATGACGCGACTGGCGCTCATTCTGACGACATTGACAGGCGCGCTTTTCGTGGCGGCACTTGTGGTGGGGCCTGCTGATATCGGCGTGGCAGAAAGTTTGCGTGCGTTGGTGTTTGGCGGTGAGGGACCTGTGCCGCTGGTGATGCGGGAAATCAGGCTGCCGCGTGCGCTGCTGGCAGTGATGATCGGAGGTGCGCTGGGGCTGGCAGGGGCGGCGATGCAGGGATATCTGCGTAATCCGTTGGCCGACCCTGGTTTGATCGGCGTGTCAGGATCCGCTGCTTTGGGGGCCGTTTTGGCGATCCAGACGGGGCTTGCGGCCGCTTTTGCTTTTGCTTTGCCCTTGGCCGCGCTGGCGGGAGCGTTGGTGGGTGTGTGTTTGGTGCTGCTCCTTGCGGGGCCGCGTGGCTCGTCGCTGACGCTGATCCTTGCGGGGATTGCAATATCGGCGCTTGCAGGGGCGATGACGTCTTTGGTGTTAAACCTATCGCCGAACCCTTTTGCGGCAAACGAGATTGTCTTTTGGATGATGGGGTCGCTTGCTGACCGGTCAATGACGCATGTCTGGATTGCGCTGCCTCTCATTGTGATCGGAGCGCTGATGTTGGCGACGCTGGGGCGGGGCTTGGACGCGCTCACGCTGGGTGAGGATGCGGCAGAGGCAATGGGGATCGGTCTGCGCCGTCTGCGCCTCACGTTGATCTTCGGCACTGCAGCAGTGGTGGGGGCCTCGACTGCGGTGGCGGGGGCGATTGGGTTTATCGGTCTTGTCGTGCCGCATTTGCTGCGCCCCTTTGTGGGGGCACAACCTGGTCGGCTACTTTGGGCATCGGCGCTTGGCGGGGCCGCGATGCTGTTGGCGGCGGACATTGCTGTGCGGATGATCCTGCCAGATCGTGATTTGAAGCTCGGCGTTGTGACCGCTCTTATTGGCGCGCCTCTGTTCCTACATCTGATCTACCGAACGCGGCGGGAGGGGTTATGAGCCTTTTGACCCTCACCAATTTCGGCGTGCGTCGTGGCCCTTGTGATATCTTGCGCGGGATCGATCTGTCAGTGGGCGCTGGCGAAGTCGTGGGCATCATCGGGCCCAACGGTGCGGGCAAGACAACCTTGATGCGCGGCGCATTGGGATTGCTTGCCAGTACGGGGCGTAGCTCGCTTGCCGATCTTGACCCACGAGCGCGGGGCCGTGCGGTGTCGTGGCTGCCCCAAGCGCGCGAGATTGCGTGGCCGATGAGTGTGGAGCGTCTTGTGATGCTAGGCCGTACGCCACACTTGGGTGCGGGCCAGCGTTCCTCTGCGGAGGATACTGCCGCTGTGGAGCGGGCGTTGCAAAGGATGGATTTGGGCGGGTTTCGCAACCGCACTGCGACGCAATTGTCGGGGGGGGAGCAGGCGCGCGCCTTGATCGCACGGGCGTTGGCGCAGGAGACGCCGTTGCTTATGGCGGATGAGCCGATTGCGGGCCTTGATCCTGCGCACCAGATTGCAACGATGCAAACCTTCGCGAGCCTTGCAGATGAAGGTCATTCTGTGATCGTCTCGCTGCACGATCTGGGGTTGGCGGCACGACACTGTACGCGAATGGTGGTTATCGGCGGTGGTGGGATCGTAGCGGACGGCACACCGCGCGCGGTACTGACGCCAGAGCTTTTGCGCGAGACATTCGGGATCAGTGCCTATGTGCAGGACACGCCTGAAGGGATTGTTTTTCAGGCGATGGGGGTGGTGGCATGAGCGCTGTGACACTTGAGCGGCCGTGGCTGACGTTTGACCTTGGTGAAAGGATGCAGGTGCTGAGTTGGGCCATCAACCGTCCGGGTTTTGAGATGGCAGATCGCATCATCTGGCGCGAAGTCCGTAATGCCGATTTGCCGCGTGATCTGGATGTGCTGGACTGGTTCCGTGCGGAGTTGGACCGGCAGGGCGCACAGGATGCTGTGGCTTTTCTGACCTCCCGCGATGTTACGTTTTTTCACGATAAGACCGTGCGGATCGGTGAGACAGTAGTGCGCTGTGTCGCGACTGTTGGCCTGTCCAATGCAGAGCGGATCGGGCATCGTGAGGACCGCAGCACAATGGATTGGGGTACGATTAACGTGGCGGTGCGCGTGAATGAAACCCTGAGCAAAACCGGTCTGCTCGAGATGATGAGCATTTCCACACAGGCGCGCACTGCTGCTGTTATGGACGCAGGCGTGCAGGTCTCGACGGGCGTTGCGACGGGGACAGGGACCGATTGTATCGCCGTTGCTGCACCCTGCGGTTTGGTCGATTATGTCGGGCTGCATACTCAGATTGGCGAAGCAGTCGGAGCTGCGGTTTATGCTGCGATTGCCGAGGGTGCCGCGCAGTGGAAAGCGGACATTGCGCCGCTGTTTAATAAGACGTCCAACAATGACTAAATCTGCGACAGGGCTGGATGGTCAGTGGGATGAAGTGCTGAAAACGAGGGATATCGTCGGATATGTTTAACATCGAAGCTGTGCAACAATTCCTTGACACTGGTGGCCCCGCGTTGGCTGCCATTGCGGTTCTATCCGTTCTGACGCTTGCGATCATCTTGTGGAAGGTGTGGCGACTGGCTCTGTCGGGCGCGTGGTCTTCTTGGCAGGCGAAGAAAATGCTGGAGGCGGGGATTGCGGGTGATGACGCGACGCAGACGCCGCGCAGCATCCGTGCGCGGTTTGTGGCGGGCGCGCTGAAAGCGCGGACCTTACCTGATGCGCTGGCGCGGGAGGAAATACTGCGCCTTGGTGCGGTGGAGTTGAGCGCGCTGCGCAGTGGCCTGCGCCCGTTGGATTTGATCGTAACCATTGCACCGCTGATTGGTTTGCTCGGTACTGTTCTGGGGATGATCGAAGCGTTTCAAGCGCTTGAAACAAGCGCGGGGCAGGCGGACCCTTCCGTCCTTGCGGGGGGCATCTGGGAGGCATTGCTGACCACTGCGGCGGGTATGGCTGTGGCAATTCCGGCGGCGGTGGCGCTGAGCTGGTTCGAGGCGATTGCCGAGCGTGTGCAGGGTGACATGGAGGATATGGCAACACGCCTGTTCACCCAAGCACCGCGTGATGCAGCCGACTGATGTTTTCGTTCGCCTCCCCACGCCAACGGCGCAAGCCGAGCCTGACACCCATGATTGATGTGGTGTTCTTGCTTCTGGTGTTTTTCATGCTCGCCTCGCAATTCGGGCAAGATAATGCACTGCCGTTGTCCAGTTCCGGCGGAGCAAGCAGCAGCTATTCTGGTCCGCCGCGCTTGGTTGATATCGGGGGTGAGGAGCTAAGGCTGAACGGAGTGGTTTTTTCCGAATATTTGCTGGTGCAGAAGTTGGGCGAACTGGTCGGGAGTGATACTGATATGGTTATCCTGCGTGGTAGTGCGGATGCGACGTTGCAGCGGATGATTGATGTGGCGCAGGCATTGCGCGCGGCGGGTTTTGAGAACCTGTCGGTCGTGGAGTAACTCGGCGATGCAGTTCAAACGCCCCATTCGCCGCCGCAGCGCTGAATCAGTGGTCCCCATGATCAATGTGGTGTTTCTACTGCTGATCTTTTTCATGATGTCTGCACGAATTGCACCACCACCCCCCTTTGAC
>JBALTK010000059.1:0-19406 GCA_036964385.1 Sulfitobacter sp.
TGGCCGTATGAGGCCAAAACTGTGAAGTTGTCCCCAAGGTATTTGTTGATGGTCTTGGCCTTGGCGGGAGATTCGACAACGACTACTGGCATGTAAATTAGGTCCTTCGACGGAGTGAATGGCGGCGTCTACGGCCTTTGACATGTGGGATGCAAGGGGTCTTTGTCAATGCGCGGTGCGGGGATGGTGCGTGAATCGGGTGGGGAAAGTGAGGCGGTATTGCATCATTTCAAGGACTTCGATCCACCGTTTAAGTATTTTTGATCCTCAAACAGGGCGCGACAGCAACCCGCCAGCGCTGCGCGTAACCTGACCGTCCATCTCCAACTCAACCAGAGCGGGGGTGAGCGCGGAGGAGGGGAGTTGCAGGTCACGGATGAGTTGGTCTTCGGCGACAGGAGAGGGGCCGAGCCGTTGTAAAATACTCAGATGCAAGCTTGCGGCTTCGCGCAGCGTGCGGCGGGGTTTGGGTTTCGTGGCGGGGCGCGGCTCTAGTGGCAGTTGCGGCGCATCGCTTTGCATGGGGCCAATCGCCTCTAGAATATCTGCAGCATTTCGCACCAGCGTTGCGCCGTCACGGATGAGCATATTGCCACCCGAAGCGCGGGCATCGAACGGATGGCCCGGGACAGCGAGAACATCGCGTCCTTGATCCAGCGCATCGCGGGCGGTGATCAAGCTGCCTGATTTCGCCGCCGCCTCTACTACAACTGTCGCGCGGGCAAGGCCCGAGATGATGCGGTTACGTTTCGGAAAATAGCGGGCGGTGGGTTGCAGGCCCATGGGTTGCTCGGACAAGCGCAGGCCTTGTTTGGCAATATCTTCGGCGAGGGCAGTATTCTCGGCGGGATACATTATATCTACGCCGCCTGCTTGCACGGCGATGGTGCCATATGGGAGGGCGGCCAGATGGGCGGCTGCGTCAACACCGCGTGCAAGGCCGGAGACGACGACAAACCCTGCTTCGCCAAGGTCATGTGCCAGCGTGCGAGCCATGCGGGTGCCGAGCGACGAGGCATTGCGCGCACCCACAAGGGCGATCATCGGTTTGGCCAGCAGAGCGGGGTCGCCCAGGAGCCATAAGAATGGCGGCGCATCGTCGAGTTCGGCCAGAGAGGCGGGATAATCGGGGTGGTCGATGTGGAGCAGCTTTGCGCCTTGGGCATGGGCGGCGCGTAACTCTGCGCGCACGACGCCTTCGGGGCAAATCTCGTATCCTGCAACGCCCGCGGCGCGCGCCACCTCCGGCAGCGCGGCCAGCGCGTTTTGCGCAGTGCCGTGTTCAATCAGCAGTCGTTTATACGTGGATATACCGACCCGGCGCGAGCGCAACAAACGGAGACGGGCAAACTGTTCGTCTTCCGGGGTGGGTGGGAGTGGGGGGTGAGTGGAAGAAGGATTGTGGTCCTCGATAGTCATCCCGTATCTCCGTCTGTTGCTGGAATCAGTATTACCTTTTGCTGGTTAACAAGGGATGAATGGATTTAGGGCAATTCATGTCGATTGCGCGGGTTGGCGAAAACTAGCGTGTAAACGCTTGCGGAACTTGAAGACGAAGCGCCAACCAGAACACGCCTGAATAAGGCAAACCCAATATCGCTATGAACGCCGCATGCGTGACGTCGCGGGGAGAAAGGCCAGCCCCAAAGCGCGCATAGGCCAGAGCGACCAAAGAGCCAGTGAGTAGAGCGGTTATCCAACCTCCAAGGCGCAAACGTATTGCGACGTCGAGGATGAGACCACCGACAAGGAGGGCCGGTATTGAGACCAGTCCAACAAGGTACAGGAATTGCAAAAGCACCATAAAGCTTCCGTTGTCCGCATATGAAAGTCCGAGTGCAGGTGTTAAGAATAGGCACAAGAAGACCAAAAGCGGGAGACCCACCAACGCGGTTATCAAAGCTATCAGCCAATGCCTTGTGTTCAGTCGCTTATGGGCACCACGCGGGGTTCTAAAGGGCGGCCAACCCCTCAAGCCGCCGCACCACCAATCGTCAGACCACCGATCATCAGCGTCGGCTGGCCCACGCCCACCGGCACCCATTGGCCTTGCTTGCCGCAGTTGCCCATGCCGGGATCAAGGCTTGGATCATTGCCGATGGCGCGGATTTGTTTGAGGGCAGTCGCCCCGTCACCGATGAGCGTGGCCCCCTTGACGGGCGCGCCGACGACGCCGTTTTGCACGCGGTAGGCCTCGGTGCACGAAAACACGAATTTACCGTTGGTGATGTCCACCTGACCGCCGCCGAACCCTACGGCATAGATGCCATCCTTTAGCCCCGCCACTATGTCACCGGGGGCCGTGTCGCCACCCAGCATATAGGTGTTGGTCATGCGCGGCATGGGGATGTGAGCAAAGCTTTGGCGCCGTCCGTTGCCGGTGCTTTTGACACCCATCAAGCGGGCGTTCTGGCGGTCTTGCATATAGCCAACCAGTTTGCCGTCCTCGATTAGGACGTTCTTGGCGCTGGGCGTGCCTTCGTCATCCACGCTGATGCTGCCGCGTCGGTCTGGGATGGTGCCGTCGTCCAGCACGGTCACACCTTTGGCGGCGATCTGTTGGCCCATAAGGCCTGCGAAGGCGGAGGTACCTTTGCGGTTAAAATCGCCCTCTAGTCCGTGACCGATCGCCTCGTGCAGCAGGATGCCGGGCCAGCCCGGGCCGAGGACCACATCCATCATGCCGGCGGGGGCAGGGACCGCGTCGAGATTGACCAAAGCGATGCGAAGGGCTTCGCGGGCTTTTCCCTGCCAATCTTCTGGCGAAAGCAGACCGTCCAACCCGATGCGCCCGCCGCCGCCAGCCGTACCACTTTCGCGGCGGCCTTCGTGCTCAACAATAATAGAGAGGTTCACACGGGTCATCGGGCGGATATCGCGCACCGAAGTGCCTTCTGGGCGCAGAATCTCGACCTCTTGGATGGACGCGGCGATGGAGGCGCTTACTTGGACCACGCGCTTGTCCAAGCTGCGGCAATAATCGTCCATCTCGCGAAGTGTTTCGACTTTTACCGAGAAGGCGGCACCCGCAATGGGGTCTTGATCGGTGTAGAGCTGTTGGTTTGTGCCAACGGGGGCATCTGCCCATGTGCCGCCGCCATCGCCCACGGCAAGGCGTGCGGTTTGTGCCGCGCGGCGCAGGGCAGCTTCGGAAATCTCGGTAGAGTGGGCGTATCCTGCAACCTCACCGCGCACGGCGCGCAGGCCGAATCCTGTTGCCGCGTCATAGCTGGCTGTCTTGAGGCGGCCATCATCGAACATCAGTGCCTCTGAACGGCGGCGCTCAAAGAACAATTCCCCATCGTCAGCCCCCGCCACGGCCTCGCGCAGAACGGAGAGGGCGGTGTCACGGTCAAGGATGTCGTCAAAGGGCGAAAAGGGCGTGTCAGACATGTTGGGCGCTCCAGCGTGGGAAAAGGGGGTGTTTAGCGTCCATCTGACGCAAGCATAGGACTTTCTTTCGTAACCAGAATATGATTGTAAGGCGCAAGATTACAACGGCGGGACAGCCATCCCGCATGATTTAGCCACTTAGGGTCAAGAAAATCAGGACGAATATGATGACAAAGCACCTCACACTTGCCGGTCTTTTGGCTGGCTTCACTAGCGCGCCTGCATGGGCGCAAAGCGTTGATCCACAGGGACTCGAGATCATCGGTAAGCCTGTTGACGGCAAGATGGGCTTTCAGCCTGGCGTGACCGAACTTGCGACTGACCTTCAGTGGTTGGACGGCATGATTCTTGTGATCATTACGATCATCTCGTTGTTCGTGACCTTCCTGATGCTCTGGGTGGCCTACCGCTATAACGCAAAGCGTAACCCGAAGCCTGCAACATTCACCCACCACACCCCAGTCGAGATCGCATGGACGATCGTACCGATTGTGATTCTGGTCGCAATTGGCGCATGGTCGCTGCCGATCCTGTTCCGCCAGCAGGAAATTCCTGTGGCTGACATCACGATCAAGGCTGTTGGGAACCAGTGGTACTGGTCCTATGAGTATGTTGACGACGATTTCGGCTTTGACAGCTACATGATCGGTGCTCCGGCTCTGGGCGGCGAAAACATGAAGACGCCAGAAGTCATCGCGCAGCTTGAAGCCGCAGGTTATTCCGAAAGCGAATGGCTCTTGGCGACGGATACAGCCGTGGTCGTGCCGATCAACAAAACAATCGTGATGCAGGTAACTGGCTCTGACGTGATCCACGCTTGGACTGTTCCAGCGTTCGGTGTGAAGCAGGATGCTGTTCCGGGTCGTCTGGCAGAGCTTTGGTTCAAAGCTGAAAAAGAAGGTGTTTACTTCGGTCAGTGCTCCGAGCTGTGCGGTCAGGCCCACGCCTATATGCCGATCACTGTGAAGGTTGTCTCCGAGGCGGCCTATGCTGAATGGTTGAGCCGTGCGAAAGAGGAATACGCAGGTATTCCGCAGCCGATCACAGTTGCATCTGCTGACTAATCAAAGAGGGACGGGCGGCCGTTATGCCGCCCCGACGACCCACAGCGTTTGACCCTGCGCTGTGGGTCCTTGCCCCACAATTTGCCCAATGCGCCATAATGGGATGACCGGATAATGACCGACGTGACAAATGTGCAGAGCTTTGAAAAAGATCCACAATTGGGCGACTACTATGCCCTGATGAAGCCACGCGTGATGCAGCTTGTCGTGTTTACGGCAGTTGTGGGCATGCTGGCTGCACCTGTGACAGTTAATCCTATCGTCGCGTTTGCATCGATTCTGTTTTTGGCCATCGGGGCAGGTGCCTCTGGTGCGCTGAACATGTGGTGGGACGCTGATATTGACGCGGTGATGAAGCGTACAGTGAACCGCCCGATCCCTGCGGGTAAAGTTACAGCACAATCCGCCTTGTATCTCGGCGTGGCTCTCTCCGGCTTGTCCGTGATGATGCTATCGCTGAGTGCGAACCTTTTGGCCGGCTTCATGCTGGCGTTTACGATCTTTTTCTATGTTGTGCCCTATACCATGTGGTTGAAGCGCACGACCCCGCAGAACATCGTTATTGGCGGTGCGGCGGGTGCGTTCCCTCCTGTGATCGGATGGGTCATCGCGACGGGTGACATCCTCGTGCTTGAGCCGTGGTTGATGTTCGCACTGATCTTTATGTGGACGCCGCCCCACTTCTGGGCGCTGGCGCTGTTCATGCGCAATGATTATGACGACGCAAAAGTGCCTATGCTTACAGTCACACATGGCCGACGCGCCACGCGGAACCATATTCTTGCCTATACTGTTTTGTTGGTGATCCTCGCAGTGGGGACTGCATTCACTGGTATCGGCGGCTGGATCTATCTGGCGACCGCGCTGGTGCTCAATGCGATGTTCCTCAAAGGCGCCTATGACATCTGGAAGCGTGACGAAGAGATTTGCGAAGTCGATAACTTCGCGGTCGAGCGTAAGTTCTTTCTCTTGTCGCTGTGGTATCTCTTTGGGCATTTCCTCGCGATCCTCGCTGAAGCTGCATTGAAACCCATCGGATTTGGAGGCTGGTAATGGCATTACGTCCCGAACACGAACTTCACACACGCCGCAAAAGCCTGAACATCGGCGTTGGCCTGATGTTGGGCGGCTTTGTAATTCTGGTAATGATTTTGACATATACCAAAATCACATCTGCCGGTTTCCAGATCCCTGCCTCTACGGCCAAGGGTGTGGGAGAGCAGATTTCAGTGGAAGGCACAAACTGATGGCGCTTTCCGGTCCACAAAAAACCGTAGCCCAGACTGTTGGGCTGGTGGTGGTGATGGGCGGCCTCGCGTGGGCATCAGTGCCGTTCTATGATTGGTTCTGCCGTGTCACCGGATTTGGCGGCACGGTCGGCTATGCCACAGTCGCACCCGACGATGTGCTGGAGCAGACGATCAAGATCCGCTTCGACGGCTCGTTGAACAATAACATGCCGTGGGAGTTCAAACCTGTTGAGCATGAGATGGAGCTCCGCATTGGCGAAACGGGTCTGGCGTTCTACGAGGCCTACAATCCGACCGACCGTCCTGTTGCAGGGCAGGCGTCTTACAACGTGACGCCCTATCAGGCGGGCGCGTTTTTCGAGAAAATCGACTGCTTCTGTTTCGAAGAGCAGGTGCTCGCCCCCGGTGAGCGCGTGCAAATGCCCGTCAGCTTCTTTGTTGACCCCGAAATTGTAGGGGATCGTGAAGGTCAGTATATACATACCATCACACTCTCCTATACATTCTACGAAATTGATCTGCCGGAGGGCTATGCTGTCCTCGATGCAGATCAGCCGACCGAATTAAACTAAGACTGACAACACAGGGACGCCCAAAATGGCCCACGCAAAAAATCACGACTACCACATTCTAGCCCCCTCCATCTGGCCATTGCTGAGCGCGCTTTTTGCGTTTGTGATGCTGACAGGCGGCGTCCTCTGGATGCACTCTGTTACGCCGTTTGTTTTTCTGATTGGCCTTGTCGGCACACTTTATTGCAGCTTTGCATGGTGGTCTGAGGTTGTTGAAGAGAGCAAAATTGGTGACCACACCAAGGTTGTTCAAATTGGCCTGCGATATGGCTTTATCCTGTTCATCATGTCCGAAGTGATGTTCTTCGTTGCGTGGTTCTGGAGCTTCTTCAAGCACGCCATGTACCCGATGAACGAATACTTCGGTTCCACTTATGTGCCGCCAGTGATCTATCAGGTTGATGCCTTCCACCTGCCGCTGATCAACACGCTGATCCTGCTGCTGTCCGGTTGTGCTGTTACTTGGGCGCACCACGCGTTGGTCCACGGCAATAATCGTGCAGACCTCAAGAACGGTCTGCTCATCGCGGTTGTTTTGGGTGTGCTCTTCACCATGCTGCAAGCGTATGAGTATCAGCACCTGTTGCACGAAGGCTGGGAATTCGGCGGGGACAAGTTCTTCTCCAACTTCTTCATGGCTACTGGCTTCCACGGTTTCCACGTTGTGATCGGGACAATCTTCCTGCTGGTCTGCTGGTTCCGTGCCCGCGCTGGTCACTTCGACTCAGAAAACCACGTAGGCTTCGAGGCCGCTGCTTGGTACTGGCACTTCGTTGACGTTGTATGGCTCTTCCTCTTCTTCGCCGTCTACGTCTTCGGCATCCCTGCGAACTAAACGCGGGCTTGTACCTTTAGCCACCATGGTTAAAACACACGCGCGGGGCCAACAGCCTCGCGCGTTTTTCATTCCACCTACTTACCGGAGCCTCTATGCGCCGCAGTTTGTTTTTCATTGTGATTGGTATCGGCGGGGCAGGAATCCTGCTCTGGCTCGGCTTTTGGCAGATGCAGCGGCTGGATTGGAAGCTGGGAGTGATTGCCGATATTGACGCGCGCATTGCCGCAGCGCCGATCCCGTTGCCAGATGTGCTTGACCCTGAGAATGACGCCTATCTACCTGTAGAAGTCAGGGGCGTGGTTGCGCCATCGTATCTACGGGTTCTGGTCAGTCAAAAAGAGATTGGTGCGGGTTACCGTATTATCTCGGCCCTCGATATGGATGGGCGTCGTGTGCTGCTGGACCGTGGTTTTACGCCCGTGGACCAAGTTGCCGTCCCAACGCACGAGGGCTCAGAGACTGTTCGTGGAAACCTGCAATGGCCGCAGGAGACCGATAGCTTTACGCCTGAACCGGACACTGCCAAAAACATCTGGTTTGCCCGCGATGTCGCGGCGATGGCCCAAGCATTGAACACCGAAGAAACCCTCGTGGTGGCCAAGCAGACGTCATTTGACGACGCGCCTGTATCCCCGCTTCCTGTTGACACCAGTGCGATTCCGAACGACCACCTCTCCTACGCGATCACGTGGTTCTCGCTTGCTGCGATATGGATTGCGATGACCGTTGCCTTTACCCTGCGTGCCCGCCGTACGCCCAAACAGACGAGCTGATCCGATGCGCTATATCTCTACCCGTGGCACTGCGCCGATATTGAGTTTCGAAGAGGCGATGCTGACCGGCCTTGCCCGCGATGGTGGCCTCTATGTCCCCGAGACCATTCCACAGCTGAGCCATGCGGATATCGCAGCAATGGCAGGGCAGTCCTATGAGCAGGTCGCCTATACAGTGATGCGCCCGTTCATCGGTGATACGTTTAGCGATGATGAATTCCGCGATCTGATTGCAAAAGCTTACGCTGGTTTCGGCCACGAAAGCCGCGCGCCGCTCAAGGAACTCGCGCCCAACCATTTCCTGCTGGAGCTGTTCCACGGCCCTACGTTGGCGTTCAAAGATTTCGCGATGCAGCTGATCGGCCAGATGTTCCAACTGGCCCTTGGCCGTAAGGGCGAACGGGTAACGATTGTAGGTGCGACTTCGGGCGATACAGGCTCAGCCGCGATCGAAGCCTTCCGCGGCCTTGATAACGTCGATGTGGTGATCCTCTATCCCCATGGCCGAGTCTCCGAAGTGCAGCGCCGCCAGATGACTACACCCGTCGAGAGCAATGTACATGCGCTGGCCGTAGATGGTGATTTCGACGATTGCCAAGCGCGCCTCAAAGATATGTTCAACGATTTCGAATTCCGTGACGGAGTAAAACTCGCAGGCGTCAATTCCATTAACTGGGGCCGTGTGCTGGCACAGGTTGTCTACTATTTCTCTTCCGCTGTGAGCCTTGGTGCGCCAGAGCGTAAGATCAGCTTTACCGTGCCGACAGGCAACTTTGGTGATATCTTTGCGGGCTATATCGCCAAGAAGATGGGCCTGCCGATTGACCAGTTGATCGTCGCGACAAACCAGAACGACATTCTGCACCGCTGTCTGAGCGGGCATGGCTACCATAAAGATACGGTGCACCCGTCGATCAGCCCGTCCATGGACATTCAGGTTAGCTCGAATTTCGAGCGCGCTTTGTTCGATGCGTATGACCGTGATGGCAATGCGGTTGCTCAACTGATGACCGAGTTGGGGCAGGGCGGGTTTGACGTCTCCCAAGGGGCTGCTCAAGCTCTCTCAGAGCATTACACCTCTGGCCGCGCGTCCGAGGAGGAAACCTCGGCCACGATCACCGACACGCTCGAACGCAGTGCCGAACTGCTTTGCCCGCATTCTGCTATCGGTGTGAAAGTGGCGAATGAGTTGCGCGATCCCAAAACTCCGATGGTGACGCTTGCAACAGCGCATCCAGCAAAATTCCCCGACGCGGTGGAAGCGGCAACAGGCATCCGCCCGCCTTTGCCTCCGCGTATGGCCGACCTTTTTGACCGTCCCGAGCGTTTGACCCGTGTGCCAAACGATCTCGAAGCGCTTAAAGCCCAAATTAAAGGACTGATTTCTCAGTGACTCTGCAAACGCACCGCCTGTCGAACGGCTTTCGCATCGTAACCGAACAAATGCCAGGGCTTGCTTCGGCCTCTATCGGGGTTTGGGTGGGGGCTGGTGGCCGCCATGAGACGCCAGCGCAAAACGGTATCGCGCATTTTCTTGAGCATATGGCCTTCAAAGGAACCAAGACGCGCACAGCGCTTCAGATCGCTGAGGCGATTGAGGATGTGGGTGGCTATATCAATGCGTATACCTCGCGCGAAGTGACTGCATATTATGTGCGCGTGTTGGAAAATGACGTACCGCTCGGCCTCGAAGTGATCGCCGATATCCTCCGTAATCCCATCATGGAAGACGCAGAGATCGAAGTTGAGCGCGGCGTGATCCTGCAAGAGATCGGCCAAGCGCTTGATACGCCCGACGACGTGATTTTTGACTGGTTGCAGGAGCAGGCCTATCCCGATCAGGCGATGGGTCGCACCATCCTTGGCCCTGCAGAGCGTGTGTCAAACTTTAACCGTACAGACCTTACAGGGTTCATTGAGCAGCATTACGGCCCAGAGCAGATGATCCTGTCGGCTGCGGGTGCGGTCGATCATGACGCGCTTGTCGCAATGGCGGAAAAGCTGTTTGGCGACATGCCCGCAAAGCCGTTGGTGCGTGCAACGCCTGCCCTATATGCGGGAGGGGAGCACCGTCAGGTCAAGGAACTTGAGCAAGCGCATTTCGCCCTTGGCTTCGAGAGCCCCGGCTACCGCGCTGATGATATTTATGTGGCCCAGATCTATGCCTCTGCCCTTGGCGGTGGCATGTCGTCGCGCTTGTTCCAAGAAGTGCGTGAGAACCGTGGCCTTTGCTACACCATCTTTGCCCAAGCGGGCGCATATGCCGATACCGGCATGATGACCGTCTATGCGGGTACGTCGGGTGAGCAATTGCCCGAACTCGCAGGCATCACTATCGACGAGATGAAGCGTGCGGCATCTGATATGTCCGCTGCTGAAGTCGCGCGCGCGCGTGCGCAAATGAAAGCGGGACTGCTCATGGGGCTGGAGTCTCCCTCCAACCGTGCGGAGCGTTTGGCACGTTTGATCCAGATTTGGGACCGTGTTCCGCCGCTCGAAGAAACGATTGCCCAGATCGATGCTGTGACGACGGGTGATGTGCGTGACTTTGCCGAACGGATGGCAGCGACTGCACCTGCGGCACTGGCGCTCTATGGTCCTGTAGAAAAGGCACCGACGCTGGAAGAGCTTGAGGCAAGGCGCGCTGCCTGATGCTGTCTTTACGGCGTAAATTGATTATCGAGACGGCGCGGATGACCCTGCGTGCGCCTACGCATCAGGATTTTCGACCTTGGGTCGCTTTGCGCAGCGCAAGCCGCGAATACCTGACGCCGTGGGAGCCTGCATGGTCTCCCGATCATCTCTCACGCAAGGCGTTCTCGAACCGCGTCTATTGGGCCAACCGCTCGATCAATGCGGGCACTGCCATGCCGCTGTTTTTGGTGCGGCGTGAAGATAATATGCTGCTTGGGGCAATCACACTCGACAATATCCGCCGTGGGCCTGCGCTGGCGGGAACGTTGGGGTATTGGACGGGTGAGGACTTTGCGCGCAAAGGGTATATGCGCGAGGCGATCGAAACCGTGGTGCACTACGCGTTTATGCAGCTTGAACTGAGCCGGATCGAAGCGGCTTGCCTGCCGGAGAACGCTCCATCGCGCGGCCTACTGGAACGCTCTGGTTTCAAATACGAAGGCGTGGCGCAAAGTTATCTCCAGATTGATGGCCGTTGGCGCACGCATGTTCTATATGCGGCGTTGCGCGGGGACCGTCGGGGTAAAAGCACGGCAAGCTAGCCCTTGCATCCTGCGCAGCAGCGTTAGATCAATAAGCATGACACATAAACTCAATCCCGCTGATACCGCCTTTGCCGACACCCTGCGCGCAGCTTTCCCCGATGGGACGCTGGACGAGGCATCCGCCCGCTATCTGGAAGAGCCGCGTGGCCGCTATGCGGGTGCGACGGGTGTGCTTGCCAAGCCGCGGAACGTTGAAGAAGTCGCGACCCTGATCCGTATGGCAGGTGAAGCACGTGTAGGTGTGATTCCCTACGGTGGTGGCACTGGTTTGGTCGGTGGGCAGGTGGCGACGGATGGTGTGCCCCCCCTAATCCTCTCACTTGAACGGATGAATAAGATCCGTGCAATCTATCCAGACGAAAACGTGCTGGTGGTCGAAGCAGGGGTGATCTTGGCTGATGTGCAGCAGGCGGCGGAAGACGTGGACCGTCTGTTCCCGCTCAGCCTTGCGGCGCAGGGAACGGCGCGGATCGGTGGGAATCTGGCGACAAACGCAGGCGGGACGGGCGTGCTGCGCTATGGAAATGCGCGTGACCTGTGTTTGGGGCTGGAAGCGGTGCTGCCTGATGGTCAAATCTGGCACGGGCTCTCACGGCTGCGCAAGAATAATACCGGATACGATCTGCGCCACTTGTTGATCGGGGCGGAGGGGACGCTGGGTGTGATCACGGCGGCCGCGCTCAAGCTTTTTGCGCGACCTGCCCAGACAGGAACGGCACTTTTGGTGGTGCAAAGCCCTGAAGCAGCACTCAAGCTGCTGAGCATGGCGCGGGGCCTCTTTGGCGAGATGGTCAGTGCGTTTGAGTTAATCCACCGGCAGGGATTTGATTTCCTGACTGAGACAATGCCCGATGTGCGCCAACCGTTTGAGACGCCACCTGAATGGTGCGTGTTGATTGAGCTTGGCTTGGCCGAAGGGATGGACCCGCAAGGCGCGCTTGAGACCTTGTTCGAGAATGCGTTAGAAGCGGAACTTGTTCCTGACGGACTGATCGCGCAATCGGCCTCACAGGCCACTGATTTCTGGACCATTCGCGAGAGCATCCCAGAGGGAAACCGCCGCGTCGGCGCCGTGTCGAGCCATGATATTTCAGTGCCTTTAGGCGCAATTCCCGAGTTTATCGCACAAGGTGGCGCGCGGTTGGCAAAGATGGGGGATTTCAGGATCAACTGTTTCGGTCACGTGGGCGATGGCAACCTGCATTACAACGTCTTCCCGCAGGTGGGGCGCAGCCGCGCGGATCACGAGAACCAGCGCGAAGCGATCAAAACCTGTGTGCATGATTTGACCCATGAATTGGGCGGTTCTATCTCGGCTGAACACGGGGTCGGGCGGCTCAAGGTCGCGGACCTCGAGAAATACGGTGACCCGGCGAAACTCTCGGCGATGCGCGCGATCAAGGCGGGGTTGGACCCGCTCGGGATTATGAACCCCGGTGCGGTAATCAGGGGGTAGGGCAGCAGCCCTCGGAATGCCTTTCACCCGAAGTGTATAGAACCAGTAAGATAACCTGTTTTAGTGACCGTCAAATTCGCAGAGAATTTGAACATCCATGCCCATCGCTTCCAGCTTTTTTCGGCCACCAAGGGCAGGCAAATCAATGATAAAGCTGGTCGAGACGATGTGTGCGCCAAGACGTTCAAGTAGCTTTATGCCTGCTTCTGCGGTGCCACCAGTAGCGAGCAGGTCATCAACGACGAGCACCTTTTCCCCAGCTTGGACGGCATCGTCGTGGATCTCCATCGTGGCTTCGCCGTACTCCAGTTTATAGTCTTGGCTCAATGTCTTACCCGGCAACTTGCCCTTTTTGCGGATGGGGACAAACCCGGCACTGAGTTGGTGCGCAATCGCACCGCCCATGACAAAACCGCGTGCTTCCAGCCCGACTACTTTGTCGATGCGCATGCCTGCATAGGGGTGCAGCATCTGGTCAATCGCCATGCGAAAGCCGCGCGGGTCGGCAAAGAGAGTTGTTACATCGCGGAACATGATCCCTTCGTGCGGAAAGTCGGGGATGGTACGGATATAGTCGGCTACAGATTTCATGTGGTGCTCCGGCGAAGGGTGGCGGTAAGGACGCCCATTGTGATGAGGGCGGTGCCTCCGGCGCGGGTGATCCACGCGATCATGCGCGGACGCCTGATCGCGCTGCGCAAGCGGTCAGCCAGCAGGGCATAGAGGAGGGCGTTCAGGCCGCCCATGATGACAAACGTGATAATCAGGATTGTAAATTGTGGCATCAGCGGCGCGTCAGCTTTTATGAACTGAGGAACAAAGGCGATAAAGAAGGCAATCGATTTCGGGTTGAGCGCGGTCACTGCTGCCGCGTGTTTGAATACACGCGATGCCGTAATATCATTTGCCTCCGGCAAATCCGGCCCCGCAGAGTTCGCAGACCGCAGGAGTTTGACCCCGAGATAGACCAGATAGACCGCACCAACCCATTTCAGCACAGTGAAGGCTGTCGCTGATGCCAGCACCAAGGCGCCAAGCCCTGCCAGTGAGGCAGTCATCGCGACAAGGTCTCCAAAAGCTACACCTGCAGCAGATGCGACGGCGACCGAACGCCCCTTGCTCAACGCGTAGCTGAGAACAAGCATAACAGTCGGGCCGGGTATTAGAACCATCACAGCGGTAGCGGCGACAAAGGTAAACCAGAGGTCTAGGGGCATGAGCTACTTTCAGCGTGGAGGGTAATGGCGGATCAAGGCCATATTGTCTTGTATTCCGAGGGTCTTCAAGCTGTTGTCGGCGTTTTGCGATAGGATTGAACGGGTGGTGTAATACGGGTTCTGTATGTCAGTGATAAGGCCCAACGCTTGGGTGATTTCTTCCAGCATGACGGACTCATACTGGCGGATCGTCATGGTGCTGGAAAATCCTATGGCGGCGCCTTTGATCGTGTTCCCCTCGATGTCGAGTATGGTGATGGCATTGGCCATGGAAAAACCGTTGAGCAGCGGTGCTGTGCTACCAGTGATCTTTTCCCCGCGTGGGGTGTCGAGCAGGTGTATCGTGATATCTGGCGTTGTTTCATCAGTGCTGAGCGTGACGCCCATACCGACTGCATTGAGCCTTTTAACTGCGCGGACAACAGCGGCGTCCGCGCGTTTAAGTTTACCCCCCAGAAAGGCAGGCTCACGTTGGGTGATTCCGACTGTGATCTTGGCCTTGGCCCACTTGTAGAATGGCTTGGCGCACGCCCCGTCAATGGGGGCGGCGCAGGCCACGAGGCGGTAGAAGGCCGTATCATCCAGAGGCCCATTGCTGTCGACAAAGTCCTGTGCCTGTGCGGGCAGGGCCAAGCAGATCAGGAAGGCTGTGCGGATCAGAGCATGCGTCCCGCTACTGCGTCGAGCTTGGCCATCAAGGCGGGATCGCGCGCGTCAGGTTGGGTCATGATTGCATATTCTAGCGCGCGGTCACAGCCGTGCGGACAGGCTTCTCGAGAGGTGCCGAGCAGGGCGGGGAGCTGGGCCACAAGGGTGCGGGCGTTGGCGGCATTTCCTTGTAATGTTTTAATGATTTCAGGGACATCGACTTCGCCGTGATCAGGATGCCAGCTGTCGTAATCAGTAATCATGGCGACGGAGGCATAGCAGAGCTCGGCCTCGCGGGCGAGTTTGGCTTCGGGCATGTTGGTCATGCCGATGACGTCCGCGCCCCATGCGCTGCGGTACATTTTGCTCTCGGCAAGTGTCGAGAATTGCGGCCCTTCCATAGCCAGATACGTGCCGCCGCGGTGGACGTTGACGCCTGTGGTTTTGGCAGCCGTTTCGCACGCATCGGAGAGGCGCGGACAGGTGGGGTGGGCGACGCTGACGTGGGCGACGCAGCCCGTGCCGAAGAAGGACTTTTCACGGGCGAAGGTACGGTCAATGAATTGATCTACAATGACAAAATCGCCGGGAGCCATCTCTTCACGGAAGGAGCCACAGGCAGAGACGGAGATCACATCGGTGCAGCCGAGACGCTTTAGCGCATCGATGTTCGCGCGGTAAGGTACGGTGGTCGGAGAGTGCACATGCCCGCGTCCGTGACGAGGGAGAAACGCCATCTCGACCCCGTCCAGAGTGCCTGTGAGAATGGCATCAGACGGCGCGCCCCAAGGGGTCTCGACCGTGGTCCACTGAGCGTCGGCAAGGCCGTCGATGTCATAGATGCCGGAGCCGCCGATAACGGCGATTTTGGTGTTGGTCATGGAATATCCTCGGTTCGGTTTTGGCGATGGTGGCGCGGGGCAAAGGTTAATGCAACCGGACAAATGGCGCGATTTGAGGGGGGTGCCACGCGTACACCGACTGTACACCCCCTGTACACCGTATGATGCATGGATGAGAGGCGTTTTGCGGTTTTCGCCATTGGGTTATTTCTTTGACTAAATTGAAAAGCAGACCTCTAAGTAGAACGCAGAGAACGGCAGCAAGGAGCCCAAAATGCAAAGATTCTGCAACGCGGCGAATGTCGGCTTTAGCTCTTCCACAGATGTTCTCCTCTAAAGATCAACCCGCCGAAGGCGAAGCGCGTTACTGATGACAGAGACGGACGATAGGCTCATCGCGGCCGCCGCGATCATCGGTGAGAGAAGGAGGCCCGTGACGGGGTAGAGCAGACCCGCTGCAATTGGCACACCAAGCGTGTTGTAGGCGAAGGCGAAGAACAGGTTCTGCTTGATGTTGCGCAGGGTCGCCCGCGCCAACTTGCGCGCCCGCACTATGCCCATTAGGTCGCCGCCAAGTAGCGTGATCCCGGCGCTTTCCATCGCAACGTCGGCACCGGTGCCCATGGCGATGCCGACATCGGCGGCGGCCAGCGCGGGCGCGTCGTTCACGCCATCACCTGCCATGGCAATCTTGTGACCGTCCCTCCGCAATTGGTCGATCAGGTCCTTCTTGTCTTCCGGCAGGACGCCCGCACGCACCTCGTCGATGCCGAGCTTGCCCGCAACCGCCTGCGCCGTGCGTTCGTTGTCGCCCGTCGCCATGATGACGCGCAGCCCCTGGGCGTGGAGTTCCCTTATCGCCTGCGCAGTGCTGTCCTTGATCGGGTCGGCCACGGCCACGATGCCCGCCAGCGCCCCATCGACCGCGATGAACATCGCTGTCTTGCCCTCGGTTCGCAGGGTGTCGGCCCTTGCCTCGGCCGCGCCCGTGTCCAACGACATTTCTTGCATCATCGCGGTGTTGCCAAGCGCGACAGCGCGTCGACCGATCTGTCCGCGCACACCCTTGCCAGTGATGGCCTCAAAGTAGGAAGCATCTTGACGCGCTGCGCCCGCCGCTTCAGCACCTTCAACAATCGCTTCGGCCAGAGGATGCTCGGACCCGCGTTCAAGTGCCGCGGCCAGCGACAGCAGGTCTGTTTCGGGTATATCCCCCAGCGCTACTGTGTCAGTCAGCGTCGGCTTGCCCATGGTCAGCGTGCCAGTCTTGTCTACGATCAACGTATCGACGCTTGCCATGCGTTCCAACGCCTCGGCGTCCTTGATTAGCACGCCCGCCTGCGCCCCGCGTCCTGCCGCTGTGGTGATCGAGATCGGCGTGGCCAACCCCAACGCACAGGGGCATGCGATGATCAACACAGAGACGGCTGAAGCGATGGCAAAAACCAGTGCGGGTTCGGGTCCGAAGATCATCCACATCGCAAAGGCAAAGATCGCGGCCCCCACGACCGTTGGAACAAATATGGCCGAGACCCGATCCGCCAGTCCCTGAATCGGGGCACGAGACCGCCGTGCGTTCGACACCATGGTCACGATCTGCGCCAGCACGGTATCGGCACCTACTTTGCCCGCTTCGATCACCAGTGATCCGTTCTTGTTGATTGTGGCACCGGTCACCGTATCGCCGGGGCCTTTCTCGACGGGCATTGCCTCGCCGGTCAGCATGCTTTCGTCCAGGCTGGAACGTCCCTCGATCACCGTTCCATCCACCGGGACCGCATCGCCGGGACGCACACGCAGACGATCGCCCTCCATGATGTTTTCGAGCGGCGCGTCGTATTCATTGCCGTCCGGCAGGATCCGCCGCGCGGTCTTTGGCGCGAGGTCGAGAAGCGCGCGGATCGCGTCACCCGTACGTTCGCGCGCCCGCAGTTCCAGGACCTGACCAACAAAGACCAATGCTACGATCACCACCGACGCCTCGAAGTATGTGCCGACGGCTTTGCCCATACGATATTGTTCGGGAAAAAGGCCCGGCAGAAACGTGGCGAAGATCGAATAGAGATAGGCTGCGGAAACTCCAAGGCTGATCAGCGTCCACATGTTTGGCGAGCGGTTCACAACGGAATCCCAGCCCCGCTTGAAAAATGGCCATGCCGCCCAAAGCACAATTGGCGTGGCCAGCACAAATTCCAGATAGCTTGTCATCTGATGCCCGATCCAGTCGCGCACCGGCAGGCCAACCATTCCTCCCATTGTCAGGACGATCAGCGGCACCGCCGCAGCCGCCGAGATCCACATTCGGCGGGTGAAATCGGTCAGCTCCTCGCTTGGCTCGTCCGAGGGCAGCATCGGCTCAAGTGCCATGCCGCAAATCGGGCAGGCCCCAGGCGCGTCGCGGATGATCTCGGGATGCATTGGGCAGGTGTATTGGACGTCGTCGGGTGCCGCCTTCGTCTGTTCTGCGGCCCGACCCGAGGCGTAGTGCCAAGGGTCGGCCTTGAACTTGGTTTGACATCTTTCAGAGCAAAAATGGAAAGTCTCGCCTTCGAAATCCGCGTGTCGCCCGTCGGGCTTGACCGCGACCTCCATCCCGCAAACCGGATCCTTCGCCGTCTCAGTTCCTGTCGGCATTTCGGACGCAGTGTGATGGTGATCGTGGTTCATGGTGTGCGAACCTTTCTGATTCTATCGTAATATGACGCCTCCAGGGACTGGAAGCTCAAGTCATTTCCTTTGATGGTCGGGGGCTCCTTTTTCAGGCTGTTTCCGCAGCCCTACCCAGAGCAGCGGCAAACCAGTCACAAGCCCGAGGCCGAGCACCGCCCATGTCGCCCGTCCGAGATCTCCGCTAACTGCCTCGCCACCGAAATGGGCGAGCAGGAAGCTTGTCGGAATGATGCCAGCCAGTGTTGCAAGCGCGAAGCGCCAAGAGTTAAGTTTGCTGAGCCCCGCCGCGTAGCTGATTATGTCGAATGATACGAATGGCATCAGGCGGCTGGCCAGGACTGTCGCTGTCAATGCGGTTTGCGACCCGAGCAGACCGGCATCAACCCGATCACCAAACACCCGTCGCAAGACATCATGCCCCAGAATTCGCGCCAATCCGAACGCGATTAGCGCCCCGAGTTCGGCACCGATCACAACCTGCACTGTCCCCCAAAGATGTCCGTAAGCAGCCCCGGCGGCCAGCGCGATCGGCGCGCTCGGGATCGGGCTGGCCACGACCGCGACCGTCATAAGCGTGACGATAACGACGGGCCCCCAAATGCCTGCGCGCGCCACCAGCATATCGAGACGCTCGGCGTCCAGCAGCCCACGGACCTCGGTTGACACCGATGGCGCGAACTGCCACGCGCCGAGCAGCGCGATCCCGAGGATCGCCAACCCTGCGATCATGGCATTTCGTAGACTCATCTCAGATCGCCTTCAGGGCCTTACCAAGAAGGTCGTGGGCCTCGCCCGCTACGGCCATCAGTTCAGCGTTATCGATGGCCTGCATCGACGCCACCGGATCGACGGCGCTGACCTCAACGCCGCCCTCAACTTCGCGCAGGATGACGTTGCAGGGAAGCATCGCACCGACCCGCGGCTCGATCCCGATCGCCTGATACCCCATCTTCGGGTTGCAGGCACCGAGAATCCGATAGGCCGGCATCTCGACATCGAGCTTCTTCTTCATCGTCATTTTGACGTCGATCTCGGTCAGTACGCCAAAGCCGTGGTCGGCAAGGGCTTGGCGAGTGCGGGCGTTAATGTTGTCAAAAGTGGAGTCTTTGAACATGCGATTGATGGTGTAGCTCACTGGAATGACATCCATATTGTTGGGCTTGGAAGACGCTGATCTGGAGAGGCTGCATCGAAATGAGTCTTTCGCGGCCATTCCAGTGGAGCCGTCGCGCGATCCGCGCCTGTGTATCTGAACTGCATGCTATAGCACTTTGTCACTGCCGTCTTGATACACATCAAGGTCTGCGCGCCGTTTTGCTCATATAATCCAAACGCAATAGGTGGCCGCAGTCGATGCCGCGCAAAAGGAGTTACAGGATGGAATTTAGGAATAAGGCGATTGTCCCGAGCATGGCAGGCGCACTCTGCGTCGCAGCGACTTCGG
>JBALTK010000060.1:0-19040 GCA_036964385.1 Sulfitobacter sp.
TCATCAATGGCACGACGATGTTCGCAGCGGGTGGCTGTGCCACATGCCACGCGGTTGACGGCAACGACAATATTTTGGCGGGAGGGGAGGCAATCTCGACCAAATTCGGCGATCTCTACCCGCCAAACATCAGCGCAAACACCACACACGGCATTGGAAGCTGGTCAAATGCCGATTTTCTCAATGCGGTAACAAAGGGCGTCTCGCCCGAGGGGCGCACGTATTTCGGCGCGGTCTTTCCCTTTGCATCCTACGCACGGATGAAGCCTGAGGACGTGCTCGACCTGCGCGCGCATCTCGCCAGTCTGGCCCCCGCAGATACGCCCTCCAAAGAGCACAATATCAGCTATCTTAGCCAGACCATCCTTGATTTCTGGACCAGCGCGCGGCCCGAAATACAAGTGATGAGCGATCCGCAAATGCAACGTGGCCAGTATCTGGTCGAAGCCGTGGGCCACTGCGCGGAATGCCATACCCCCCGCGATACCAGCCTAGGCTTCAAATACGAACTCGACACCACCCGCGCCTACAAAGGTGAAATCGGACTGCTTGGCGAATTCGCCCCTGACATCTCGGCCGAACGGCTCAAACTCTTTGGTGCGGAGGCATTTGTTGTTGGCGCCATGACTGAGGGGCGCAAACTTAACGGCAATCCCATGGCGGCCAAATCCATGCGCCGCATTGCCCGCTTGACAGCCACCTTGCCCGCATCCGATCGCGCCGCGATGTTCGCCTATCTCAGCGGTGAGCCGGTGGATGCTTCTGTCTTTGCGGACACGCCTGCGCTTCAGGTGACCCAACTGGCCACCAATGCTGTGAAAGCAGACGCCACGCCTGCAAGCCTTAACACCAACGATCCGATCGATCTTACACAGGCCAAAACACTCGTTTCGCGGATTGATGCCTATTGCGAGGCGCAAAGCCCCGAACCCGTCGCAGCAGTAACGCCTCCCAAACAAACCAAACCCGCAGGCGCGGACCCCGCCCTCACGGCCCAAGCAGACCAGCTTGTTGAAACCTATTGCCGCAGCTGCCATGCGCCCGGAAAAACATACGGTGCGGTCTTCCCAACTGGCGATATCGCGGACATGCCGTTCGACAAACGGATCGTCGTGGCTGGCAACGCCGAGGCATCCCCGCTTTACGAATCCATCGCATCAAACCGGATGCCCTTGGGCCAAAAGATGAACGCAAAAGAAGTTGCCGTTCTGAAACGCTGGATAGACGGCCTTGGTGCGTCTGCACCTGCTGCCGAACCAGTGGCGGTCGCTGCTGCCCCTACGCCGACCGCAGATGTCCAGATGCCCCTCTTCGCAGGCGGCACGCGGTCAGAGCGTATGTTGGCCATTGTCTCCGACATCTCTGCCATCAACGAACGCGACCGCGCCTTCTACCGTTACTTTAGCTTTGCCAATACGCCGCTCCTTGATGTGGATTGCGCGCAAACAGGTGCGCGCCGCAACCCTGTCTTCTACTTGCACGCCGCGTTTAACAAATTCGTCAACTCAATCTCGACCGGACCACGCGTGATCCCAGTGACCCCACTGGCGGGGACCGAAGGCGCGATCGTGCGTATCGACATGCGCGACTATGGCTGGACCACTGAAATGTGGGACGCGATCTCGACAGGTGTATACACCGAGACCGCCCGCGCCTCCGACTTTAGCGAAGCGGCTTGGGCCGATCTGGCAACGGTCTATCCCTACGGCATTGACGCGAGCACCGACCCTCTGTTGGCTGTAATCGCAGATGCCACCCGCACGGCCGTACCTGTGATGCGCGCCGACTGGCTCACGCACTTCGGCTCGGAAGCCCCTTATTATGACATGTTCCTTGGCCTCACCTCCCAGATCAAAGATCTCGAAGCACGGATCGGCATTGATGTAGACCGCGAAATTCAAGCGCGGCGGGTGATCCGTGCGGCCATGATGCCCGGTGCATCCGGCGTCTCGGACCACAACAGAATGTTGGAACGCTTCGATCTGCCCCGTGGCGGTTACTATTGGAAATCCTACGATTTTGCGGGGGATGACGGTCGCCAATCCCTTACCCTCCACCCCGATGGACCAGAGGGCATGTCCCACACCGCCACAGGCACCGAAGCCTTCGAGCATGACGGCGGCGAAATGATCTTCTCTCTGCCCAACGGGTTGCAGGGGTATTACCTCTCCACCAACACGGGTGAGCGTTTGCTGGTTGGCCCTGCCTCGATTGTATCCTTTAGGTCCAAACCCATCGGCAAGGGCGTCGAGATCGAAAATGCCCGCTCCTGCTTTGATTGCCATGCCAATGGGATGATTGCCAAACGCGATCAGTTGCGCGATGTTATGATGTCCTCGCAACGCTATTCACGCGACGAGATGGATATCCTCCTCGAAATGTATGTCGAAAATGACAAGCTTAGCGAAGTCTACAAATCCGACAGCCAAGCGTTCTTGGTGGCCCTGTCCCAACTCAATGCTACCGAAAAATCCCCTACGGGTCGCCTCACCAGCCTTGCAGCACCTGCAAGCGTGGGCGGAGGCGAGATTTTCACCTATCTGGCAGATCAGCACTTTAACTCTATCGATCTCGACGGGTTGGCACGCGAATTCCACATGGACGTGGCGACTTTGCGCGCCCGTGCTGGACGCTTGGGTGACCCACGCCTGACCGTTATCCTTGCCGATTGGCTGGGCCGCTTGGACGGCGGCGCCAAGGTGCACCGCTCCGAGATTGAAACATATTACGCCGAAATGCTGCCCCGCCTCACCGACTTGCGGTCCTACCGTTATGACGGGGGATATGTCGCAACTACCACTGCCCCGACGCAAACCTATGAGGCCAACGTCCAAGCCGCCGTCGGCAAGGCCGTGGAAAAAGCACAAGCACCCTATGTTGCCGCCGAGACCGCGCCCCTCACCTATGACCCTGCTCCGCAGATGCGCGCAGACAGGTTGACCCTCGCCCTCTCGGTGCCAGCGACCAATGTCTATGTGAACGATCTGCTCGAATTCGACATTAGTGCCAATAAGCGCTGCGAATTACAGATCTTCTATATTGAGGAAGGAAAAAATATCGAAGAACTGCCCCAAGACATTCTCGGGCCGAACTTTCTTGAGCCGGGCGAAGTGCGCCGCATTCCTTATGCGCAATCGGGCTTGCAAATCCGCTTTGACACCGCAGGCACAGGCGAGACGATGCTCGCCTTCTGCCGTGAAGGCGGATTGGGCAACCAGCGTATGAATCAAGAAGCGGTGTTGAACTATGCACACGAACGCTCCCTTCCTCTGACACGTGGTATCTCGATCGAGGCAGCAAGCCATGTGGCGCAGGACAACGGTGCAAGTGCCACCAACCATGTCACCTTCAACGTGGCGAACTGAGGATGCACAGCATGAAACATTTCTCCCACGTACTGGCCCTCCTTGCCCTTGCCGTAGCCCCCAGCATCACGCTGGCAAGCGTTTGCGAGGATGCTCTGTCAACGCTCACCGCCACCTATAGCTCGCCCGAGACTGCATCGCTTTTAAGTGCCATCGACACTGTCAAAGCGGCCAACTGCTCCGCACCGACCGAACGTGTGGCCATGGGCCAAGCATCTGCTGTGCTTGCCCAACGCGCCCAGCCTCATGTGGCCTCGGGCAATTTCGACCACGCCGAAGAGATTTTGGAAAAAGCTCCCGCTCTGCATTGGGCCGTGCAAGCCATTCGCGGCGACATTGCCGCCAAGCGGGGCGCGCGTGAGGAAGCAGCACAGATGTACAGCGCAGCGCTCGACACCATCACTGATCCCGCGCTGACACCACCAGATAAGCGCCTGATCCCAGTGGCTGACCGCATTGCACGCTTGGCACAGGAAAACATGATGCTGTCGGGGACGATGTCCTCTGCGGTCACCCGTGGCGGACAGGCATCGGGCGTCTTGAAGTCCGCCATGCGCGGAATCCGCATCGAGAAAGCTAGCACCCCCACCACAACAACAACCGCAAAACCAAACGCTCTCGCCACCGACCTTTACGCCAACGCGCCAAAGGAAACCTATGCAGTCGCAGATTCTGTGGCCGCCACTGTGGGGGCTGTCTATCTCCCCATCCGCTTTGCTTTCGGCTCTGACCAGCTTGACCATGCAGGTGAGCGGGAGGCGCAAACTGTCGCGACCTTCTTACTGTCAAACAACGTGTACCGCCTCAGCGTGATCGGCCACACAGACGAGGTTGGATCGGATGCGTCCAACCTTGATCTGTCCATACGCCGCGCACAAACCGTCAAGCATTTCTTGGAGGCAAAAGGCGTCCGCGCAAGCATCCATGTCGAGGGAAAAGGCGAGAGTGAGCCACCAAAACTGGTCGACTACACTGTCTATTCTGACGAAGAACGCCGCAAAATCGCCCGTCGCGTCGAGCTGCTCTTGCATGAATAAAGCAGCCACACGCCTAAGTGTTGCCGCCGCCTGCTGCCTGTGGACACTTCCCGTTGTGGCGGCACAGTTCGGCATGGTCGTGGGCGTTGACGACTACCGCCACTTCCAACCCTTCCCCGCCCCCGCAGGCGAGTTGTCTGATCTGGAGGGTGCGGTCAACGACGCCCAACTCATCGCCAAATCCATGCGCGGGGCAGGCATTGATTTGCCAGATGACAGGCTCTTGATCGACGAGACAGCAACCATCGCCAACTTCCTCGCGCAATGGCGCAACATTCTCGCCACCGCAAAGGCCGGTGATACCATCATCGTCAGCTTTTCGGGCCATGGCGGTCAGGAGAAAGAAGTCTCCGAACCCTTCGACGAAACGACAGACGGGCTGGACGAGACGATCATGTTTCATGAGTTCGATCCAAAGAACTCGCGCATCGGGCGGCTCTCGGATGACCAGTTACGCGCCCTGCTGGCCGAAGCGGCCGCCTTCAACGTCATCTGGGTCATGGACAGCTGCCACTCCGCTGGCCTCACACGCAATGTCAGCACTTCGCACATGGGCCTCACCCGCAGCGGCGGCGTTTGGGACATCCCCCTTGATCCGATCGCAGACGAAATTCAGGCGACAACAGGCGATGACGACAGTGACGCCTTGCCAAACGTCACACAGATACTCGCAACCGCGTCCGAAGACCGTCTGGTGACCGAAACCCGCTTTGACGGGAAGGCACATGGCGCGCTGTCGTGGTTCTTTGCAAAAGCGCTGACTGGTGCGGCCGATCTGGACAAGAACGGCAGTGTCACACGCGCAGAACTATCGGACTTTCTCGAAGACCGCGTTTTCGACCACATGAACCAAACCCAGCAGCCCCGAATTCTGCCCCGCGGCGACAGCAAGGAAGCATTCGCACTTGGCGCGCTTGCCCTCCCAGCGGCCCCGCCAACGCAACACAAGCCACATCTATTGCCCATCCGCATTATGGGAAAATCTCCACCTGGCCTGATCGCTGGCAGCTATACGCAAGTGACGACCAATGCCGTCCTCACCTTTGAACAACACGGCGACCAATGGCGTGTTCTCAACCACACAGGCGATCCCATTTCCACGCTGAAAAATGGTGCAGACCGATTTGTTGCCCGCGCCATCGCATTGCAAAATATCCGCACGTCCAAACGCTCAGGCGTGCCGCCCGTGGTCATCACTACCGCCCAACAAAGCACAAGCCACCCCATCGGTAAAATCGTCGGTTACACCTTTGCCCCACCGCAACCCGAGATGAATTTCCTGACCCTGTTCAACATCGCCTCGAACGGCGCAGTGCAATACCTGCACCCCATACGCGAAGCGGATAATACTGGCCTTGGCCCCCAAGGTTTTCCCGTAAGTTTTCGCGTGACCGCACCCGTGGGTGCCGATCAACTGGTTGCCGTCTTTTGCACTCGCCCGCCGCTACAGCTCCAAGCACTATTAAAAGAGCTTAACGCCAAAACCGTCCCGACCGATGACAGATTGGCCACGGCCCTTCAACAAGGCACCTGCCAAACAGGCCTTAGCGGCCTTTTCACCCGTGAGGAATAGGCCAACAATGCTGCGCACACTTCTGCTGCTGATCGCACTATGCTGCGCTACAGGGGCCGCCGCCGAAAGGCGCGTAGCTTTGGTCATCGGGAACTCCGATTACATCCATGCGACCCACCCGCCCAATCCGCAAAACGATGCCCAAGCAATCGGTGCAAAGCTGGATTCACTGGGGTTCGAGGTTTACTTACACGAAAACCTGCGGGGGCAGGATTTCCGCGTAGCCCTTGGTACATTTGCCGAGAAAGCCCTGCAATCTGATCTGGCTTTGATGTTTTATGCAGGCCACGGCATCGAAATGGGCGGACGTAATTACCTCATTCCCATCGACGCCAAAATGGCCAGCGAAGCCACTGCACAGTTCGAGGCGATATCCTTAGAGGGTATCCTCGACACCGTGCGCAGTGTTGGAAAGCTCGGCCTTGTGATGCTGGATGCCAGCCGCGACAATCCATTTTCGAACACCATTCAGCGCAAGAATCCGAACCGCGCCGTCTCGCGGGGCTTGGCGCCTATCACCCTTGAAGGGGAGGCAGGCACATTGGTCAGCTTTGCAGCGCAAGCAGGCGATATCGCCGATGATGGTGACGGCATGCACAGCCCGTATACAGAAGCCCTGCTGCAATTGCTCGACGAACCGGGCCTTGAAGTGGGCGCCTTGTTCCAAATGGTGACAAAGCACGTCAAGGACAGCACCGAAGGCCGTCAGAAACCGATGTACCGCATCCAGCCTCCCGAGGATTTGGTCTATCTTGTCCCCCGTAGCGCAGCGCCACTCGCACCAGCGAAACTCCCCGCAAGCTCACCGCAAAATGACCCGCTTATCGCCTACCCACAGGCCATGCAAAGTGGGCAACGTGCGCCTCTAGAAGACTTCATCGCACGCAATACTAAATCCCCAAGCTACAATTGCACCCGTGCGCAAACCGCCGTCGAAATTGCGATCTGCGAACATGGTCCGCTTTCGCTTCAGGACCAATCTCTTGTCCGACACTACAAAAATGCCGCTGCGCGCAGTGGATGGAACCAACGCGACTGGATCAAGGCACGCGAACAATCCTGCGGAAACGGCACCCGTGACGCTGTAGCCCTGTGCATTGCGAAAATTACCGCGCAACGCATTCAAACAGGCCAGTAGTTTATGATACACTGCATTCGGAGGAATAACCCATGATACGTGCTTTCCTGATCTTAATTACACTGTCGCTTGCCTCACCCGCCTTTGCAGAACGGCGCGTGGCATTGGTAATCGGGAACTCCGACTATATCCATGCGACCCACCTGCCCAACCCGCAAAACGATGCCCAAGCAATTGGCGCAAAACTGGGTTCACTGGGGTTTGAGGTGTTCTTGCATGAAAACCTTGGCGGACAGGACTTTCGGATCGCTCTGGGTACCTTCGCAGAGGAGGCGCTACGCTCCGATCTCGCTGTGGTGTTTTATGCAGGTCACGGGATCGAAATGGGTGGCCGAAATTACCTCATTCCCATCGACGCAAAGATGACAAGCGAGGCCACCGCACAGTTTGAGGCCATGTCACTGGACAATATCCTAAGCACAGTGCGCAATGCTGGCAAGCTCGGCCTCGTGATGCTGGATGCCTGCCGTGACAACCCATTTTCCAACACCATGCAGCGCAAAAATGGCACCCGCGCCATCTCTAGAGGGCTGGCCCCCGTCACCCTTGAAGGAGAGGCTGGTACATTGGTGAGCTTCGCCGCACAAGCTGGCGATACGGCCGATGATGGTGACGGCATGCACAGCCCCTATACCGAAGCTCTACTGCAATTGCTCGCTGAACCAGGTTTGGAAGTCGGCGCACTTTTTCAGAAGGTCACGAAAGTAGTCAAAGACAAGACCGATGGCCGCCAAAAGCCGATGTACCGCATCCAGCCACCAGAGGATTTGGTCTATCTCGTCCCACAAGGGGCCATTGACGCACATGCCCCCACTCCAACAGTACAGCCTGCGATTGTCCCTCAAGAAGACCCGCTGATTCTCTACCTTAGTGCCGTACAGACCGGCAAACGCGCCCCGCTCGAGAATTTCATTGCCCGATATCCGACCCATGGGAAAACACCGGACGCAAAGAAACTGCTCCTCGATATCGCGGATCGCGAATTCTGGCAAACTACCAAAGACCGCGATACCATTAGCGCGTACACGACGTACATTCTGGCGTTTTCGAATGGCCGTTTCGTGACGCAGGCAATTACCCGCAAGCAGGCGCTTGAGCATGCAGCAGCTCCAAAACCTGCACCAACACCCGCCCCGACACCAGCGCCCCGCCCGCAGATGAACGGTATCCGCACGAGCTGCCCCACACTGAACGCGGGTGCATCCGTACAGAATATTAGAACCAACGATACACTTTACGTGCGCTCGGGACGCGGCACCAACTACCGCATTGTCGGGGAACTCCCATATAACGCCAATGGCGTGTCCCTTGGTTCATGCTCCTCCTCGGGATGGTGCGCGGTCACCTATGGGTGCATCAGCGGCTATTCCTTTGGAAAATACCTGCGCAAAGGCACTGGAGGGCAGCCCGCATCGGCCTTTGCTGGCATCTATCATGTGGTGAACCACCCGCTTGATGAAAAGCTGAACGTGCGTTCCGGTCCCAGCACCAAATACGATGTTGTCGCTGAATTGTCCCCACGCGCTACGGACATCACAGTTACCGATTGCCAGGCCCAGAAAGGCTTTTCAAAACGTTGGTGTACTGTGCAGTGGCAGGGCATTTCGGGCTGGGCCTATGGCAAATACCTCGCAAACGCTTCTGGAAGAAACCCTTGAGATCAACAGACGCGTGATAGTTGTGGATAACTCAAAAAATCAAATCCACTCAACGACTAGCATGGATACCCTCAACCAAGTGAGACGCCGTCTCAACCGCTTCAGTATTGTGTCCGAAGGTAGTCCATAACTGCGCTGCGCACTGACATATCGCCCCGTTCGCGTGCATCATTAATCACACCACGCACTTCACCCAGATCGCACCGCCGCAGCAGACTTTTTACAGGGCCGATCGACGCAGGTCGCATCGATAAACTCCGCATACCAATCGCCGCAAAACACAAGGCCTCCACAGGCCGCCCCGCATCCTCGCCGCAAAACGAAAGCGGCGTATTGGACGCAGCACAACGATCAACGATCCCTTCGAGGAACGTCAAAAAGCTGACGTTCAGCGTATCATAGCGCTTGCGCACCCGCTCGTTCTCGCGGTCAGCAGCAAAGAAGAACTGTTTCAAGTCATTGCCACCAATCGACAAAAACTCGACCTCTTCAAAGAACTTGTCGGGTGCAAACGCCAAACTCGGCGTCTCCAACATGGCCCCTACCTCAATTGAGGACGGTACCACATTGCCAAGCTTCTTCTCGCGCACCAGCGTCTTATCCACCTCGGCACGCGCCGCGCGGTATTCCTCGAACTGCGCCACAAACGGGAACATCACTGTTAGCGGCCCCCCATCGGCCGCACGGAACAGCGCCTGAAGCTGCATCCGCATGATACCTGGCTTGTCCAGACCCACACGGATCGCCCGCCACCCCAACGCAGGGTTCGGCTCATCGTTGGGCTTCATGTAGGGCAGAACTTTGTCTGAACCGATGTCCAACGTGCGGAAAACCACCCGTTTACCTTGTGCCGCAACCAAAACACGCTTGTACAAATCGCTCAATTCTGAGCGTTTCGGCATCTTATTTCGCACCAAAAATTGCAATTCTGTGCGAAAAAGCCCGACACCCTCAGCACCAGAGCTTTGCAACGAAGGCAAGTCCGCCATCAGGCCTGCATTCATCTGCATCCCGATGATATTGCCGCATTTCGTCTCCGCAGGCTTGTCGCGGATCGAGGTATAGCGCTCCTGCGCCGCTGCTTGCATCGCAATCTTGTCGCGGAATGCGGCAGCCACGCTGTCGTCAGGGCGCAAATGCACAATACCCTGTTCACCGTCGACCATCACATGATCGCCGTTCAGCGCCTCATTGGTGATCCGCCCCGCATGCACGATCAACGGAATCGCCAATGCCCGCGCAACAATCGCCGCATGAGAGCCAACAGAACCTTGCTCCAGCACAATACCGCGCAGACTGCGCCCATACTCCAACAATTCCGCCGGACCGATATTACGCGCCACAAGGATCGGGTCGCTCGGCATCTCTGCCCCCGTGTTTGATCCTTGCCCCGTCAAAATTCGCAGCAAACGGTTCGACAAATCGTCCAGATCGCTCAACCGCTCCCGCATATAGCTGTCTGAGGATTGCCCGATCCGCGACCGCGCGAGCGATTGCTCCTTCTCGACGGCGGCTTCGGCTGACAAACCCTGCACAATATCCGCCTGCATCCGCTGCATCCAACTCTTGGAATTGGCGAACATCCGATAGGTCTGGATCACTTCCTGCTGGTCTTTGTCGCCCTGCGACATGCTCATCATCTGGTCCACACTTAGGCGCAGCGTATCCACAGCCTCGGTGAGGCGCTCTGCCTCACGCTCAGGGTCATCAGAGATAAGGTTAGACACCACAACACGCGGCTCGTGCAGCCAGATATGGCCCTCGGCCACACCTTCCTGCGCCACAGTTCCACGTAACAAAACAGGCTGGCTGTGGCGCGCGGACATCGCTGCCCCTTCGCCCACAAACGCGCCCAATTCCGTCATTTCAGCCAGCACCATCGCGACAACTTCGAGGGCATACACCTCGTCAGGATTGAACTCGCGCGCGGTCTTGGATTGCACGACAAGAACGCCCAATGTATCGCCCAGCCGCTGAATTGGCACACCAAGGAAGCTGGAGAAAATCTCCTCGCCCGTTTCTGGCATATAGCGGAAGCCTTTGGCTTGGGGCGCGTCAGGCGTGTTGATCACCCGCCGCCGCTTTGCCACTTTACCGACCAGACCCTCACCCATTTTCATCCGTGTCTGGTGCACCGCGTCTTTATTAAGACCTTCGGTTGCACAGAGCTCAAGCGTATCCTCATCGCGGAAAAGATAGATCGAGCAGACTTCGCACCCCATCGAGGTTGCGATCAAATTGGTGATTTTATCCAGTCGGGCCTGACCTTCGTCATCCCCTGCCATAGCATCCCTAAGACGCCCCAGCAGCTTGCGACTGTCACTCTCGGACCGTTCTGCCATGCTGCTCCCCAGTCATTACATGATCAGGATTATAACCCCTACAAATCAAAATGGGGAGAGGGAAAGACACAAACCAATAGAATGCTATTCGCCGTTAAGACAACTAAAGCATCACATTAGGTTCGCATCTCATCTATTTGAAATATAACAACTTACCAGCGAAGTTAAGGTAAAATTCTCAACCAGCTTTATCCAACTCGAACGCATCATGCAGCGCCTGAACAGCAAGCTCCATGTATTTGCGGTCGATCAAAACACTAATCTTGATTTCGGATGTGGTGATAACTTTGATGTTCACACCCTCATCAGACAGCACTTTGAACATCTTGGCGGCGACGCCCGTGTGGCTCCGCATTCCGATGCCCACAACGGAAACCTTGGCGACACCCTCATCGGCGATCAGCTCGTCATAGTTGATCACACCGTCGTCTGCCGCTTTCTGCATCGCTGCATCTGCGCGCTTCACCTGATCTACAGGGCACGACCACGTCATGTCCGTGCGCCCCTCTTCGGCGATATTCTGCACGATCATGTCGACGTTCACGCCACCCTCGCTCAGCGCGCCAAAGATGGCCGCCGCGATTCCAGGTCGGTCCGCAACCGATACCAATGTCATCTTCGCCTCGTCACGGCTGAACGCCACGCCCGCTACTACATTGCTTTCCATGATTTCCTCCTCATCACAGACGAGCGTGCCAGCATCGTCCGATTGTTCCTCGAAACTGCTCAAAACCCGCAGCTTGACCTTATAACGCATCGCCAATTCAACTGATCGCGTCTGCAAAACCTTCGCGCCCAGTGACGCCAGTTCGAGCATCTCTTCGAACGAGATTTTGTCGAGCTTGCGCGCCTTGGCCTCAACCCGTGGATCCGTTGTGTAAACGCCGTCCACGTCTGTGTAGATATCACACCGCTCCGCCTTGAATGCCGCCGCAAAGGCAACCGCAGTTGTGTCAGAGCCACCGCGCCCCAGCGTGGTGATCCGCCCCTCAGGGCTCACCCCTTGGAAGCCTGCAACTACCGCAACACGCATACCATCCGCAAACTTTGCCATGATATTTTCAGGCGGAATATCCTCAATCCGTGCGCTTGCATGGGTCGAGGTGGTCTGCACCGGAACCTGCCAGCCCTGCCAGCTACGCGCAGGCACATCCATTTCCTGCAACGTCAGCGCCATGAGGCCAGCCGTCACATTCTCGCCCGATGACACAACCGCATCATATTCACGCGCATCATACATGGCCGACGTCTCATTGACCCAACCAACCAACTCATTGGTTTTGCCCGACATTGCGGAGACGATGACGATCACGTCATAGCCTTTAGCCACTTCAACGCCCACACGTTTCGCCGCGCGGCGGATACGGTCCAATGTGGCCACCGAGGTGCCACCGAATTTCATCACCAATACAGGCATCTGACCCTCGTCTTATTGCTCGGGCCGCGTTTACGCGAGGGAGCGCGCCTGCGCAACTAAGATCAGTAAGGGTGCGCGCGCCCGTCCCATGTCTCGAAACAGCCTGTCGTCTCAAGGCTCAGCGCCGCGAACCGATCCACCAGCCCAGATACAGCCTCATCAACCGTGATCGCAGCCGTTTCACCGCCCATATCCGTCTGGACCCAGCCAGGATGGTAGATGCCCACTGCAATCCCCTCGTCCTTGAGATCCGCCGCCAGATTACGCCCCAGATTGAGCACAGCCGCCTTACTCGCGCGGTAGATATAGCTGCCACCGGGGGCGAGCTCGCTCGACGCCATTTGGGACGAAATGATCGCGATGCGCGGCGTGCCCGCCCGTCGAAGATGCGGCAACAACGCCTGAATGCTCAGGAAAACACCCGTCACATTGGTTGCAAAACTCTGCGCCCACAGGTCCGCGCCATAGCCGCTTTCGATATCGTCGCCCTTATCCAGATAGACCCCTGCATTGCACACCAACAACTCCACAGGCTTTTCGCCCAGCGCCGCCGCCATCTCCGTGTGACCGCTCGGAAGGGTCACATCCAGCGTGATGTCCGCCATCGGCGAGCGGCTGGTCCCCGCCACATCGACACCCTGCGCACGGTAATACTCGGCAAGGCCCGCACCAATGCCACGGCTCGCGCCTGTAATCACAACTGTCATCTGTGTATTCCTTTGATTTATTGTAGCTTTTGCTTAGGCTTGAACGGCAGCGGCACCACCGGCACACCGTCTTCGATCAACGCTTTCGCTTCCATTAGACTGGCTTCGCCATAGATCGACGTCTCGGGTGAAGTCCCCTCATGCATCTTACGCGCCGTTTCGGCGAATTTGCCGCCGACATAGGTCGCGTTGTCCTCAACCTGCTTGCGCATCTGCGCAATGGCCACGTCCGTATCAACTTTGCGCTCGGGTTTGGCCACCACGTCCGTCTTCGCGGCGACCCGCGGCGTCATCAGCGCCTTGGAAACCTCCACGGTGCCGCAGGTTACACAGGTCACATGCCCCGCCTTGACCAAAGTATCGAACGCTTGCGCCGACTGGAACCAGCTTTCAAACGCATGACCCTCCCGACATTTCAGCGCATAACGGATCATCGGCTCACTTCCTTGGCTAAAGTTGCTCTGGCCTCACGATGTGTCACGTGACCCTAACAGGTCAAGGAGCCTCGGCAGGTTTTGGCACAGATTTCGGCGGTTTAAAGCCGGTGATCAACTTCGCCAGCTCCCGCTCGCTCACCATTTTGGCTGCCTTCTTGCGCGACACCCACTTGCGCCGCCTGTCTTTGCACTCGGGGAATTTCTTTTTCAGCGCCTTGACCCGAACGGGATAGAGCATCGCCAGACAGGGAATATCTTCCTCACCCGCCCGCAACCGTTGGTAGGAGTAGACACCCAGACAGGCATCACTCGCCTTGCCCTCCACGCCTGCCTCTTCCCACGCTTCCGTCAATGCACATTCGGCAGGCGTCTTGCCATCCATGGGCCAGCCTTTGGGCACGATCCAGCGTTTGCGCCTGCGCGAGGTGATCAGCAATATCTCGACCTTGCCGCGTCGCTCACGCCAGCAGAGCGCCGCAAACTGTGTCCGCGCGCTGCCTTTTGCTCCACCATGTAACGAGATCGGCAATTGCTTTGCCATATCGCGAAACCCATCTATCAAATACTGCTCAAGACCCTGTCTTACAGGCTTTTCCCCCTAAGTACCAGATGCGACCCGATGATGCTCCAGCCCCCCTTGCAGCGCAGTGCCGCTTAACGGATAGTCGCTCGCATATGCGCAGCCTTATCGCCCTTTTCCTCTCGGTCCTCACCCTTGCGCTGCCCGCGCAGGCGCAACCTGTGACCGTCTTTGCCGCCGCGTCTCTGCGCGATGCCTTGACCGAGATCGCAGCAGACTATTCCGAGGAGGTCACACTGTCCTTTGCAGGCTCTGGCACACTGGCCCGTCAGATCGCCGCTGGTGCGCCCGCCGATGTAGTTATCCTTGCACATCGCGACTGGGCCGACTGGATGGCACAGCAAAATCTGATCCTCAAAGACACCCTCACAGAGGTCGCAGGGGGGCAACTTGTCGTCATCGGCAACGCGGACGCCGCCCTCATCACACAGCCAAACACGCAATCCCTTAACACCGCCCTAAATGGTGGCCGCCTCGCCATGGGCCAGCGTGACGGCGTCCCTGCTGGCAGCTATGCGCGCCAATGGCTCCAACACATCGACGCATGGGATACCATGCTTCCCCAGATCGCCGAGACGGACAATGTCCGCGCCGCCCTCGCCCTAGTGGCCCAAGGGGCCGCCCCTCTTGGCATCGTCTACGCCTCGGATGCAGTGGCCGAGCCGCACGTGAAAATCCTCTACGCCATACCGGCAGAGGCCCACGCGCCGATCCGTTACCCCGCCGCCGCTATAACGGAGGCGGGTCGCCCCTTCCTCGCCCACCTAATTGCTTCGCAAAGCACCGAAACCTTTGCCAAATACGGCCTCACCCCATGACGCTGGACGCTGTCGCATGGGATGCGCTCCGCCTGTCGCTCTGGGTTGCCGTCTGGGCCACGCTCATCGCTGTCCCCCTCGCCCTCGCCGTGGCATGGGTGCTGGCGCGCAAGGAGTTTTGGGGCAAGTCCCTGCTAAACGCCCTTGTCCATCTCCCCCTTGTCCTGCCCCCCGTGGTCACAGGCTACATTCTCCTTGTCCTATTCTCACCTAACGCGCCCGCAGGCGCAGCACTGGCCACCATCGGCCTCACCCTTGCGTTCAAATGGACTGGCGCGGTACTGGCCGCAATCGTCATGGGCTTCCCGCTGATGGTGCGCGCCATGCGCCTCGCGATTGAGGCAGTGGACCCCAAGGTCGAAGACGCCGCCGCAACCCTCGGCGCATCCCGCCTAAACGTCTTCACCCGCGTCACGCTTCCCCTCATCGCACCCGGCATCCTCGCTGGCTCCGTCATGGGCTTTGCAAAAGCCATGGGCGAATTTGGCGCGACAATCACCTTCGTCGCCAACATTCCGGGCCAGACCCAAACCCTGCCCATCGCGATCTGGACCGCCCTGCAAATTCCCGGTGGTGAAGGAAAAGCCGCCGCAATGGCACTGCTTTCCTGCGCTGTGGCCCTGAGTGCAGTCTTCCTATCCGAATGGCTCGCCCGCCGCGTGGCCCTGCGCATCTCAGGTGCCTCATGAAGCTGCGTCTCAAACACCACTTCGCAGGCTTCACCCTCGACCTAGACCTCGCGGCAGGCAGCGGTATCACCGCCCTCTTTGGCCGCTCAGGTGCGGGCAAAAGCACGATCATCAACGCCGTCTCAGGCTTGCTGCGCCCCGACGAGGGCCATCTGGAGATGGGCGGCGAGGTCCTCATGGACACCGCTCGAAACATCCACACACCCCCGCATAAACGCCGCTTTGGCACTGTATTCCAAGACGCACGCCTCTTTCCACACCTCACCGTGGCCCAAAACCTCGATTTCGGCACGCGCTATGCCCCAAAGGGCAGCAACATCCCCCGTGCTGACGTAATCGACCTGCTGGGCCTCGGCGCACTCCTAGAGCGCGCCCCAAACACCCTTTCAGGGGGCGAGAAACAACGCGTCGCCCTTGGCCGCGCCCTGCTCTGCGCCCCGCGCATGCTCCTCATGGATGAGCCGCTGGCCAGCCTCGACACCACCCGAAAACACGAAATCCTACCCTACCTCGAACACTTGCGCGACGGCCCGCTAAAACTGCCAATCCTCTATGTCAGCCATGCAGTGGACGAGATCACCCGCCTTGCCGACACGTTGGTCTTGCTCAAAGATGGCCGCATCGCCGCCCAAGGGCCGCTGCGCGATGTGATGTCCGACCCCGCCGCCGTGCCGCTGATCGGTGTGCGCGAAGCTGGCTCCGTCATCGAGGCCACTGTGCAAAGCCACGACACCGACGGCCTCACCACCCTCAAACTGCACGCAGGTAGACTTGTCCTGCCCACCGTCACGGCCCCCATCGGCACAAAGCTGCGCCTGCGGATCAAGGCTCAGGACGTGATGATTGCGCGCACGCGACCAACAGATATCAGCGCGCTCAACATCCTCGCCGCCAGTATTACAGGTATTCATGAGGGCACAGGGCCCGGTGTCGCTATCACTCTCGACGTGGGCGGAGAGGCGATCCTCGCCCGCATCACCCGTCGCGCGGTCGCGTCCCTCGATCTGCGCGTAGGCACTTCATGCTTTGCCGTACTCAAATCAACAACCATCGCCCCCACCAGCATCGGGCGTTAGGCTGGATTATTCAGCGCGACTCGTTGTTCTTTTTCCGTTTAAAGTTACAGACCTGCGTTTTTGATCCATCCGCATTCTGCTGCCAGACACAGCCCGCATTCTTGGGCTCTTTCTCATGGATCACAAATTTGCCGCGCTTCTTCTTGGTAAAGGTCTGGTTGGACACATCATGCCCACCAATCCGCACATTATTGCCAAAGCGCACTTCGGCATTCGCTGGGACGCCAAGACTAGCGATCAAAGCGACAACAGCGCCAATGCGGATCATAGTACGCTCCCTCAATGTGTAAACAACTTGGCCGAAGTCACACCACCTGACAAGCTCCCGCTCAAGTCTTCGCCAAAAGCTGCATCTTCGCCGCCAAGCGCGCGTTCAAATCTTCAGGCGCAACATCTGCCTCAATCGCCAACTTGCGCAGGCCAAAATGCACATGTGCCATGTCGTGGTAGTAGCTGGTGTAGGCATAGTTCGTCGCAGCACCCGCAACCGCACCCAATACAGGCACCGCTTGCGCCGCCAGCTTTTGGCCCAGCACCACCGCCAACCGTGGCGCGACCTTATGGATAATCGCCTGAACAGCTTTGCCTGACAGCGCCAACCGTGCCGTCAAAAACGCCAGATCAGAACCATCGTCGTCGGCCAATGGCCCCGCCGCAGAGAAAACCTGCACACAATCAAACCGCACCGACTCCAATTCGGGGTCAAACCCGTGTTCGACCGCCACCCCCTCGATCACCCGCAGCAACAGCGTGGTGGTCACAGGCAATTCAGCCAGCGCCGTGGGCAATCCACCCGCGCCACCCGCAGCCCCCAAACCCATCGACACGGCAGAGTTCAACCATGCCGCCTGATCCGGCACCTTACCACGGCTTTTGTGCGCCGCTGACATCGCGTGATCCAGCGCCCGAATGGTCGCACTCTCAAGCTGCTTGCGCACGGAGTCAGGCAAACGGTCGAGCAGGTTTTCCGCCTGACCACCAATCGCATTGAGGACATTGATCCCCACACCACCCGCCTCAGTATACAGCTGCGCGATTCTCTCTAGCTCGGCTTCCACATCAATCGCAGCAGGTAATTTCGTCTGGGTCATGGTGCTCTCCTCTGGTCTCTATGTGGGCTATGGCACAGGATATTTCAACGTGCGCGCGTGACCTCACCCGCCACACCGTCCCACGCACCATCGCGCAACGCACGGCCCAACACACGCTCGGGGTTTGTCGGCGGCGGCATCACCACCCCGTCCAACAACGTAAACCCGAACCGCCCGTAATAGGGCGCATCACCCACCAGCATCACCCGCTCCCATCCCAGCGGCTCCGCCTTCTCCAGCGCGGTCACAATCAACAACGCGGCCAAGCCCTCACCCTGACGCGTCGGATGCACCGCAACAGGCCCCAACAGCAGAACATCGCGCCCGTCCACTGTTACGGGCCAGAACCTGATCGCACCCGCCAGAATCCCCAAATCATCGCGCGCCACAAGGCTCAGACTTGGTACAGGGGGCACCCCTTCACGCAGACGATAAGACGACAATGCCGTGCGCCCGGGCGCAAAACAGGTGTCATAAAGCGCCTCAACCTCCCAGTGGTCATCAGCTGTCTCAGCGGCAAGCTCGTACAAGGGCGGCGGTCCTTTAAGGAATTTCTATCTGGTCAGCGGCCTACCACGGCGGTAGCTCTATGTTCAATCACAACGAAAGAGACCGCGCATATGTTCTACCGCCCAAAAGACGGCCACGACCTGCCCCACAATCCGTTCAATGCCATCGTCACCCCGCGCCCCATCGGCTGGATCTCGACGCGCGACGGACAAGGCCGCGATAACATCGCGCCCTACTCGTTTTTCAACGGCGTGGCGTACGTCCCCCCGCAAGTCATGTTCGCCTCGACAGGGGTAAAGGACGATGTGGACGGCACAAAAGATTCGATGGCCAACATCAAAGAAACAGGCGTCTTCTGCGTCAACATCGTGCAGCTGAGTGCCGCTGACGCCATGAACAAATCCTCCGCAACCCTGCCCCACGGCACGGATGAGTTCGCCGAGGCAGGCATCGCAAAAGCAGAATGCGGCGAAATAGACTGCCCGCGCGTGGCCGACGCCCCCGCCTCACTTGAGTGCCGCATGACCCAGATCATCCAGATCGAAGGCGAAAGCAACTTCGTTTGCTTCGGCGAAGTCATCGGCATCCACTTGCGCGACGAC
>JBALTK010000061.1:0-18819 GCA_036964385.1 Sulfitobacter sp.
TGTCACAGCCCTGGGAAAACGGTTGAGCAAACGTGCCGCGCAATATGACAAGGGCGGGGACGAGCATTACAATCTGATCTCTGCTCTCCACAAGTCGGTGCGTGGCAGTGATCCTGATGCTGCTCTCTATTGGTTTGCCCGAATGTTGGAGGGGGGCGAAGACCCGCGCTTCCTTGCTCGCCGCATCGTGCGCATGGCCGTTGAGGACATCGGTCTGGCCGATCCGCAGGCACAGGCGGTCTGCTTGCAGTCTTGGGACACCTATGAGCGGTTGGGCTCTCCCGAGGGGGAGTTGGCCCTGTCTCAAGCGGTTATTTATCTGGCCCTCGCGCCAAAGAGTAATGCGAACTACGTGGCCTATAAGGGCGCGCGTAATGCGGCAAAAGCAACTGGATCCGCGCCGCCGCCCAAGCATATTCTGAACGCGGCAACGGGCATGATGAAGGATATGGGGTACGGCAAAGATTACGCCTACGACCACAATGCCGAAGACGGGTTTTCAGGCCAGAACTACTTTCCTGACGGGATGGAGCGACCAGCGCTTTATCAACCTGTCGAGCGCGGGTTTGAGCGGGACCTGAAGAAGCGGTTAGAGTATTTTGCCAAGCTGCGCACACAACGAGAAAATTGAGACACAGTTGACTCTGCGCCGTGTGCAGGCGATTGGGAGCCATGATTTCAACTGTCTCCCTTGTCGCTCTGGGCGGTGCTATTGGCGCTGCATGCCGTTATTTGATGGGCGTCGGCGTTATGCGTCTGGCCGGCCCTGCCGATTTTCCGATTGCGGTGCTATCGGTCAATATAATCGGGTCGTTTCTGATGGGGGTGTTTGTGGTTGCTGCCGCGCAAAAGGGGCTGACACATCTTAGCCCGTTTGTGATGACGGGTCTCCTTGGTGGCTTCACTACGTTCTCGGCGTTTTCGCTTGAGGCGGTGACGCTGATGGAGCGGGGCCAGATTGCAGCGGCTGGTGCATATGTGGGTTTGTCGGTCGCCCTGAGCATCGGTGGATTAATATTGGGGCTATGGATCGCCAGAGGGATATTCGCATGAGCCAAGTACAGATGATTACGGTTGCCGAGGGCGACGGAGACCAGCGGCTTGACCGTTGGTTTAAACGCGTCTTTCCGCAAATACCGCAGGGCCGCATTGAAAAGATGTGTCGCAAGGGTGAAATCCGCGTGAATGGGGGCCGTGTTAAGGGGTCTACGCGTGTTGAGGTCGGACAGGAAATTCGTATTCCGCCGCTGCCCACAGGGGATGCGCCACCGCCGCAGAAACGCACAAAAGTAACGGATGCCGAGGCAAAGATGATCCGCGCTTGCGTGATCTACCGTGATGATCATGTCATCGCACTGAACAAGCCACCAGGTTTGCCTGTGCAAGGTGGTTCAGGGCAGGGGGAGCGGCATGTTGATGCGCTCGCCGAGGCGCTGATGTTTGATCTGGACGAGAAACCGCGCCTTGTGCACCGCTTGGATAAGGACACATCGGGTGTTCTGGTGCTGGCGCGGACACGTGAGGCGGCTAAAGCACTTACTGCGAACTTCCGCCACCGCGAGACGCGCAAGATTTATTGGGCTGCGGTCGCTGGTGCGCCGCATCCGCGTAACGGCACAATCAAGTTCGGTTTGGTTAAAGCTGGCGGTCACGGCCCTCGCGGTGAGGGGGAAAAGATGATCGCCGTACATCCGCGCGACGTGGACGATACCGAAGGGGCCAAGCGTGCCACGACTGATTATTCAGTGCTAGAGCAGGTTGGTACACGCGCATCGTGGATGGCGCTTAGCCCTGTAACAGGCCGCACCCACCAGTTGCGGGTGCATATGGCCGAGATCGGGCATCCGATTGTCGGTGACGGTAAATATGGTGGCTCCGGCCAGGATAATATGGGCGATGGATGGGGTGCCCAGTTGGGCGGTGATATCTCAAAAAAGCTTCACCTGCATGCGCGCAGCCTGACGATCCAGCATCCCGCGACCAAAGCGATGCTCAACCTCGTGGCACCGCTGCCCGAGCATATGCAGCGCACATGGGACACATTCGATTGGCACACAAAGTTTGCACCTGATGATCCGTTCGGGGACGAATGGGGATGACGGACGCGCCTTTGCGACTGGTGATCTTTGATGTTGATGGCACATTGGTCGACAGTCAGGCGGATATACTGGGCGCGATGCACTTGTCCTTTTCAGCAGAGGGGCTCGTCACCCCTGCGCGTGCTCTCGTGTTGGGGGTTGTCGGTCTATCGCTCGACGTATTAATGCGCGAACTTGCCCCCGATGCGGATGCAGCAACGCAAGCGCGATTGGTTCAGGGATACAAAGACGCTTATATGACGCTCCGCGCGGATCAGGGGGGCGAGATATCCTCACCCTTCTACGCTGGCGGGCGTGAGACTTTGGAGGCGCTGCATGCGCAGCCGAATACTTTGTTGGGGGTTGCGACTGGAAAGTCGCGGCGTGGTCTGGACAAGCTGATCGAGGCTCATGGCCTCAAAGGTATGTTTGTGACCCAACAAGTCGCCGATTTCCATCCCTCCAAACCCCATCCCGCGATGCTGCTTGCAGCGTTGAGCGAGGCAGGTGTGGATGCGAAAAATGCCGTCATGGTAGGCGATACAAGTTTTGATATGGATATGGCGCAGGCGGCAGGCATCAGGGGAATCGGTGTCCGCTGGGGGTATCATCCGGCGGCGCGACTCACGGCGGCGCGGCATATGTTGGATAGTTTTGATGCGCTGCCCGCGTTGCTGGGCACGATCTGGGAGAATTGAGAACATGAGCGAGTGGAAAGCAAAGCGCTTCTGGAAAGCGGCGTCAGTTGTAGAAGTCGAATCGGGCTTTACGGTCGAACTCGATGGACGGGGTGTTAAAACACCCGCGAAACAACCTATGAGGGTGCCGACACATGCCATGGCAGCAGCCATTGCAGAGGAGTGGGATGCGCAGGTTGATGTTATTAATCCCAATACGATGCCGGTGACGAAAACGGCGAATGCCGCAATTGATAAGGTGACAGTTCAGCACGCTGAAGTTGCCGATATGCTCGCTGCCTATGGGGACAGCGATTTGTTGTGCTACCGCGCCGATACTCCCGAAGAATTGATCGAGCGTCAAAACGAGCAATGGAATCCAATGCTTGACTGGGCAGCGGACATTTTGGGTGCGCGTCTACACCCGCGCACGGGCGTGATTCACGCGCCGCAAGATCCAGCAGCAGTAGAGCGTTTGAAGCAGCGTACCCATGCGCTGGATGCTTATGAACTAGCCGCATTTCACGATCTGGTTAGCCTCTCGGGCTCGCTTGTTCTTGGCTTTGCAACGGCATTGGGCGCCAGACCCGCGGACGAAGTGTGGACTATCTCCCGTCTGGACGAGTTGTGGCAGGAAGAGCAGTGGGGCGAGGACGAGGATGCAACTGCGTTAGCGCTGATAAAGCGTGATGCGTTTCTGCACGCCAAGCGGATGTTTGACCTCGCGCAGCCACACTAGGTAGGAAAATGGCCTTCCCTTTGGTCAATGGGAATATCTATCTCAATTTCGCTCCTCGAACCCTTGACCTTTACGCGAGAATCCGCCCACACTTAACGCTACGATGCGGACTCGTTCTGCAAAGTATCACTCCCGGTGCCTAACGTACCGGTTTTATCCACCCGCAAAGTGGTGGAAAATCAGGAAGAGGTTAAAATGAACAAATCAATTATTTTTGGCGCGCTCACGATCGCTGGTCTGTCTGCTGGTGCAGCGGCCGCCGGTACGCTTGACGACGTCAAAGCACGCGGCAAACTGAACTGTGGTGTAACAACGGGCCTCGTAGGCTTTGCTGCACCAGACGCAAACGGCGAATGGGTCGGCTTTGACGTAGCAGTATGTCGTGCAGTTGCAGCTGCGGTTCTGGGCGATGCAACAGCTGTTGAATTCGTGCCAACAACCGGCAAAACACGCTTTACAGCTCTCTCCTCCGGCGAGATCGACATGCTGGCGCGTAACACCACATGGACAATGTCCCGTGACACCGACCTGAAATTCGATTTCGTCGGCGTGAACTACTATGATGGCCAAGGCTTCCTTGTCCCTAAATCATTGGGTGTTTCCTCCGCAAAAGATCTTGATGGTGCGACAGTTTGCATTCAGACAGGTACCACAACCGAGCTGAACCTTGCCGACTTCTTCCGCGCAAACAACATCAGCTACGAGCCTGTGCCAATCGAAACAAACGCTGAAGCGATCCAGCAGTACCTTGCCGGCGCATGTGACGCGTACACAACCGACGCTTCCGGTCTTGCCGCTTCTCGTGCAACATTCGAAGCACCTGACGAGCACGCTCTGCTGCCCGAAATCGTATCCAAAGAGCCACTCGGCCCACTGGTACGTCACGGCGACAACGAATGGGGCGACATTGTCATGTGGACACTGAACGCTTTGGTCACAGCAGAAGAGCTGGGTGTTACATCAGCAAACGTTGCTGAAATGGCGACATCCACAACAAACCCTGAAGTATCCCGTTTGCTCGGCACCGAAGGCGACCTTGGCGCGATGATCGGTCTGGACGCAGATTGGGCCAAGCGCGCAATCGAAACTCAGGGTAACTACGGCGAAATCTTTGCCAAGAACCTCGGCGAAGAAACTCCAATTGGTCTGGCGCGTGGCTTGAACGCACAGTGGACAGACGGCGGCCTGCTGTACTCCCCACCATTCCGCTAAACACTTGAAGCCGAAGGGCGCAGGATTTCCTGCGCCCTTCGTGCATTCTCAAGAATGCAAAACAATACGAACAGACGACCAAATAAATGACCCGGTACTGACGTCAAAAGACGCATGAATAAAAAAACCGGGACAACGGGGATACATAACATGTCGACACTCTCGGACCCACCAAAGGGCTCGTTCCGGCTTTCTATGCTGTTGAACGACACGAGGTACCGGTCGATGACCTTGCAGGTTATCGCAGCGATCGCCTTAGCTTCTGCACTGTTTTACTTATATTCTAACCTCGCCGAGAACCTGCGTCAGGCGGGATTGAACATCTCGTTTGGGTTTTTGGGTAACTCAGCTGGTTATGACATCAACCAAACGCTGATCCCTTACGACAGCCAGTCCTCGAATATGAGCGCTGCGGTTGTGGGTATCCTCAACACACTGCTAGTCGCGTTTCTGGCCTGCATTACTGCCACAGTACTTGGCGTTATGGCGGGTGTTTTGCGGCTCTCGAACAACTGGCTCGTCCGTAAGTTGATGGCGTTTTACGTTGAGATATTCCGGAACATTCCTGTTCTGATCTGGATCATCATCATCTTTACAGTCATGACATCCGTGATGCCAAGTCCGCGAGACTTCCGGGGTGCTGAACCTACAACAACCATGTTGTGGGATATGTTCGCCTTCACAAACCGTGGTGTGTATGTGCCGGGCCCATATTTCACGCGGGGCATTGGTGGTGCTGACGGTAGCGTGTTCAACTGGCTTCTTGTTATCGCAACTTTGGTTGGATCATTCTTTGGTGCACGCTTCATTTCGCAACGCGCGAATCGTATTCAGGAAGAGACCGGCCTACGTCCTGCGACACTCTGGACCAATCTCGCGATCTGGTTTTTGCCTGTCATAGTGCTCTGCCTTATCCTTGGCCTTAGCTGGGAAATGCCAGCGCTCAAAGGCTTTAACTTCGCCGGCGGTATCAAGATTGGCGGCCCATTGATTGCACTTTGGCTGGCCCTTTCGGTCTACACAGGTGCCTTTATCGCAGAGAACGTGCGTGCGGGAATTCAGGCTGTCTCAAAAGGCCAAACCGAAGCTGCGGCTGCACTTGGCATTCGTCCCAATCGCGTGATGAGCCTTGTTGTATTGCCACAGGCGTTGCGGGTAATCATCCCGCCGCTAATCTCTCAGTACCTCAACATCACCAAGAACTCCTCACTGGCGATTGCCGTTGGCTATGCTGATGTAACCGCTACTTTGGGGGGCATTACGCTCAACCAAACAGGGCGGGCGATTGAGTGTGTCTTGCTCCTGATGGCGTTCTATCTCGTGATCTCATTGTCAATTTCTGCGGTAATGAACGTTTATAACAACACAATGAAGCTGAAGGAGCGCTGAGATGTCAGATACACATGAACACTCGATCGCCTTCGTGCGCACGACCGATATTGAGCAACAACCTGCGCCATCCAATGCCGCAGGTCCGGTAAAATGGGTGCGAGATAATCTGTTTGCCACTTGGCCCAATGCGCTGCTCACAGTCGCTGCTGGCTATGTGATCTTTTTGATCCTGACCTCCACGATGCCGTGGATATTGGGCGGGCTCTGGACCACATCCTCGCTCGCGGAATGTCGCGAAATCTTGCAGGGTGAATCTGCTGCCTGTTTCTCGGTTCTGACCGAGCGGTGGAGCCAGCTTATATTTGGCTTCAAATACCCGTCCGAGTACTACTGGCGTCCTACGTTGGCGCTCGTCTTGATGCTCTTCGCCCTCGCGCCGGTCTTGTTCTTTGACCTGCCGCGTAAGTTATTGATCATCACAATTCTGTTTCCCTTTGCCGCCTATTGGCTGATCTGGGGCGGTACGATCTGGACGCCGATTTTCGCATTCGCCGGATTTGTTGTTGGCTACCTCGTCTATGCGCGGTTTGTTGCAAGCAACTTCGCCCTCGGTTTCGGTGGCGGTGTCCTTGCTGCTGTAGTGGTCTGGTACCTTTCCGGATTCATCGTCGGCGCCATCGCACCCGAGCAGCCCCTGCTTGGCGCAGTCGAGTCGCGGGATCTGGGGGGCTTTATGCTCAACATGATGCTGGGTCTTACCTGTGTGTCGCTGTCGATCCCTTTGGGCATCGCGCTCGCACTGGGACGTCAAAGCTCGATGCCTTTGATTAAGTGGATATGTGTGGTTTTCATCGAATTCATTCGCGGTGTGCCCTTGATCACCCTGTTGTTCGTAGCAAGCGTCATGCTGGCCTATTTCTTTCCGCCTGAAGCGACGGTCGATTTGTTCATCAGGGTTGTAATCATGATCACGATGTTCTCGGCGGCGTATATCGCCGAGGTTATTCGTGGTGGTCTCGCAGCGCTGCCAAAAGGTCAGTATGAAGCCGCAAATAGCCTTGGTCTCGACTACGCCCAAGCAATGCGCCTCATCATTCTGCCCCAAGCGCTCAAGATCTCGATCCCGGGCATCGTGAACATTGCTGTGGGTCTGTTCAAAGACACCACACTGGTTTCGGTCATTTCGATGTTCGATCTTGTCGGCATGATCCGCGGTCCCATCCTCGCCTCCACTGATTGGAACGGGGTGTACTGGGAGCTGCTGGGCTTTGCCGCCGTTCTGTTCTTCGTCGTGTGTTACGGCATTTCACAATATTCGCAGTGGCTCGAACGCCGCCTCGCGACAGATCATCGTTAAGGAGTCCGAAACATGGCTGATACAAAACTCAAAGTGTCCGACGAAGTCGCGATTTCTATTCAAAACATGAACAAGTGGTACGGCACATTCCACGTACTGCGCGATATTGATCTGACGGTCTATCAGGGCGAACGGATTGTCGTCTGTGGCCCTTCAGGCTCAGGTAAATCGACGCTCATCCGCTGCATCAACGCATTGGAAGAGCACCAGAAGGGGTCGATCGAAGTTGATGGCACGCTGCTGTCCTCTGACCTCAAGAATATCGACAAGATCCGCTCCGAAGTGGGGATGTGCTTTCAGCACTTCAACCTGTTCCCGCATTTGAGCATCCTCGACAACCTGACACTTGCGCCGATCTGGGTCCGTAAAACGCCCAAGAAGGAAGCCGAAGAAATCGCGATGCACTATCTTGAGAAGGTAAAAATCCCTGATCAAGCCGACAAGTTTCCTGGCCAACTTTCTGGCGGTCAACAACAGCGTGTGGCGATTGCCCGTTCGCTTTGCATGAAGCCACGTATCATGCTGTTCGATGAGCCGACATCCGCGCTTGACCCTGAAATGATCAAAGAAGTTCTCGATACGATGATCGAGCTTGCCGAAGAAGGCATGACCATGATCTGCGTAACGCACGAGATGGGCTTTGCCCGTCAGGTTGCCAACCGCGTTATCTTTATGGACCAAGGTCAGATCGTTGAACAGAACGAGCCTGAAGAGTTCTTCAACAACCCGCAGAGCCCACGTACCCAGTTGTTCCTGAGCCAGATTTTGGGCCACTAAGAACAGAACGATCTGCGAAGATTGAAGGGCGGGGGGAAACCTCCGCCCTTATTCTATGAGGGTTCGAGCAAGCGTGAAATGCAATGCTGTGCCACTCCCCATCCGCAACGCGTCCCAAGTGTCGATATTGAAATCAACGACCAGTGTGGCGCAGGTGGGAAATACATCGAACTCCGCTTGCTTAGGGGCCCGCTCAAGAAGTTGCCCCGCGAGGACAGCTGTCCCAGGGTTGTGGCCAACCATGAGAATACAATTACCGGTTTGCTGCATTAGGTAGCGCGCCATGACATCTGCTTGGGCAAGATAGAGCTTTCGGGTAATGACTGTTGGTGTATCGGGTAGGGCAAGTAACTTGAGCGTTTCTTGCGTACGCGCTGCATCAGAGCAGAGTATTTCGTCAGGCTGTAAGCTCTCACGGCGCAACCAGTCTCCCATAGCTTGAGCACTCTTAATACCGCGCGCATTCAGGGTGCGCTCATGGTCCGACGCGGCGAGGTCGGACCAGTCTGACTTGGCATGGCGCATCAGGATCAAGCGTTTCATTTTGTGGATCTACTTTCGGCGAATGGGAAGGTCGGGGGCAGCCAGTGCGGCGATGCATTGCAGTCTGATCTTAGGATGATGAATGTTGCAGCCCTGTTGAACATGATTTCAAACACAATAACCACAATTTCCGAAGGCCCAAGCGCATTCATCAACCCAGCCTTAGGCCATATGGATGCTGCGGTGAAACCGGATTGCGAATGACACGGTCCCATCGAAATCTGGGGGGAGGACAAACAGCGAAGTCTGTTAGCTCGGCTCAATTCATCTGTTGAGCGGTCGGTCTAAGAATTTTTGCGTCCATGGTGAACGGATGGGGGGCGATGCAACGATGCTCTGACAGCAGCGTTAAGCGCTGTGATATGCCAACGACTGATGGTAGACCAGTCGTTGGCCATGTGGTTCTAAAGTGTAATAAATGCTCAAAGGCACTCTAGGCTGCAGGATGGCTTTGGCGTTCCATTATGCTTTTCGGATGATGGAGCCTGCACCATGTTCGGTAAAGAGTTCCAGCAAGCAGGCATTGGGCGCGCGGCCGTCTAGGATTACTGTCGCACGTACGCCAGCAGCGAGCGCATCAAGGGCAGTCTGGGTCTTTGGGATCATCCCACCTGCAATGGTGCCGTCATCTGTCATGGATTGGATTTGCTCTGGGGTCAGCTCGGTCAACACTTCGCCCGCAGCGTTCTTAACGCCAGAAACATCAGTCAAAAGTAAAAGCCGATCAGCTTTGAGAGCCGCTGCAATGGCTCCCGCAGCGGTGTCACCATTGATGTTAAAGGTTTCGCCGTGCATGCCCATGCCAAGGGGGGCAATCACCGGGATTAGCTCCTTGTCTGCCATATCAAGCAGCAGTCGCGGGTTCACTTTGGTCGGTTTTCCGACGAGGCCCAGTTCAGGATTTTCGGCTTCGCAGATGATCAGGCCACTGTCCTTACCAGAGACGCCCACAGCACGCCCGCCTTGTGCGGAGATTGCCTGCACGATCTTTGCATTGACTAAGCCGGAGAGGACCATCTCCACAACTTCCATCGTTGCAGCATCCGTTATACGTTTACCGTTCAAGAATTCTGATTTGATGTCCAAGCGGCGCAGCATGTCGTTGATCATCGGACCGCCGCCATGCACGATCACAGGATTCACACCCACTTGACGCATGAGCACAACATCACGTGCAAACTCGACCATCGCCTCGTCACTGCCCATGGCATGGCCGCCGAGTTTTATTACAACCGTCGCATCGTTGTAGCGCTGCATATAAGGCAATGCTTGTGAGAGTGTCGCAGCGGTAGCAGCCCAATCGCGGTTCATTTGTTGTTTTCTCATATTATGTGTCCCAGCGTCCAAGGCTAACATAAGCGCTTATTCGAGCGTGGCAATGATCGAGCGAAGTGTCGGTATGCCCCAACCCTTTTCCGACGATGTCACGATGATCTCTGGGTAGGCAGCGGGGTGCTTGCTCAGCGCTCCGCGTACTTGGTCCAGGACCTCCTCGCGCTCAACTTCTTTTACCTTGTCGGCTTTGGTCAGGACCGCTTGGAATGTAACGGCGGCACTGTCGAGCAGGCTCATAATCTCGTCATCGACTTTTTTCACACCATGGCGTGCGTCAATGAGGACAAAAGCACGGCGTAGGGTTTGGCGGCCCTGCAGGAACTGCTTGAGCAAGCGTTGCCATTTTTCGACCACGGGCAGGGGGGCATTCGCATAGCCGTAGCCTGGAAGGTCAACGAGATAGAGATCCTCACCCGCTGTGAAGTAGTTGATTTCTTGCGTCCGGCCCGGTGTATTGGAGGCCCGTGCCAGCGCTTTCATCCCTGTCAGGGCATTGATTAGGGTGGATTTCCCGACGTTTGAACGACCGGCAAAACAAACCTCGAGGCGGTCCGCCTCAGGTAGGCCTGACATGGCAACAACACCTTTGACGAACTCTGTCTGGCCCGCGAATAACAAGCGGCCTTTTTCCATCGTTTGTGCGTCAGGTTCTTCGGCGAGAGGGAAAGGTAGCTGCATTAGACAAGCTCCAATTGGTCGCCGATGGCGACATTACCCGTCTGAAGGACGGTTGCGTAAATACCAAAATCCTGATGACCGAGCGTGTTCAACGCCTTGAGCGTGTCAATATCGCGTTCACCAGTATCGGTATTGGCGGTGGTCGCCTTACAGCGCTGAATACGATCTTCAACTTTGAGGATCGCGGTGCCAAGGCGCAATTCGCGGCCCATCCACTCGAATTCTTCCCATGCTGCAGCGCCTTGGAACCAGATGTTTCCCCGCCACCGTTCAGTCTGGAGGGGAGACTGGGTCAAACCCTCCACTGCGGTGTGGGAGGCATGATTGTTCAAGGATACAGAAGCATAAGGCGTATCAGTGAAGCCGCGTTGATCTAGACGGAAAACTTGGCTGGGCTGTGGGCGATTTGGGTCGGCCAGTGGGAGCACCCAGTCTAACAGCTTAGCGTGATCTGTATCGGGCTGGACTGTCAGATCAGGTCGGGCGGGGTGGCGCAGTGTGATGGTCTCTGAAACTTCATCAAACTCGGCAGTTATCGCCATCAAAGCTGGTGATTTCGAACCAATGCTAAAGTTTTGGCAGGCAGCCCATTCTGACCCGTCAGCCTTGGCTGCGTCGTGGGCGATGGCCCACAAACGGTCATAGGGCATCGCCAGCCCTTTCGTTAGCGTGACACGCTTTAGCGCCTCACGCCCATGGCTTTTGATCGGGTGACGCCAGAGCGCCGTGACCTTCATCACTTCTTCGGCTCTGCTTTGGCCTTCTTGCCAAAGCTGCCTTTGATATTGCCCATTAGGTTGGGCTTATACCCCTGACTGCGCATAATCAGATATTGCTGGGTAAATGTGATCGTGTTGTTCGCAATCCAGTATACGACCAGACCCGATGCAAAGCTGCCGAGCATGAACATGAAAACCCATGGCATGAACGCGAAGATCATCTGTTGCGTTGGATCGGTGGGTGCTGGATTCAGCTTTTGCTGAAGCCACATGGAAATGCCGAGCAACAGCGGCAAGATGCCGATAAAGACCAGCGCCATGATGCTGCCCGCGTCGGGGGTACCCCACGGCAGGAGGCCGTAGAAGTTGAAGATCGACGTTGGATCAGGCGCGCTAAGGTCTTGGAACGGGCCAAAGAACGGTGCGTGGCGCAATTCGATCGTAACGAAGATAACCTTGTACAAGGAAAAGAAGATTGGGATCTGCATGAGGATCGGCAAACACCCTGCTGCAGGGTTCACCTTTTCCTTTTTGTAGAGCGCCATCATGCCTTGCTGCACTTTTTGTTTGTCGTCGCCAGCTTCTGCTTTGAGCTTTTCCATCTTTGGCTGAAGCTCTTTCATCTTTGCCATCGAAACATAGGATTTATAGGCCAGCGGGAAGAGCAACGCCTTGATCAGCAAGGTCAACGCAATGATCGCGATCCCCATGTTGCCAATCAAGAGGTTGAACTGGTGCAGGAGCCAGAAAATTGGCTTGGTCAGGAACGCGAACCAGCCCCAGTCGATTGCATCGATGAAGTTGTACACGCCATCTTCTTCGTATTTTTTCAGGACATCCCATTCCTTTGCGCCGGCAAAGAACTGAGTGGTGTTCGTGATCGTTTGGCCAGGACCAACGCTTTGGATTGGGCTCAAGGCTTCTGTTTGGTAGATGTCGCGGCGCTCGTCATATTTTGCGACGGACTTGAATGCGGTCCCTTGGGTCGGAATGAGGACGCTCATCCAATAGTGATCAGTGAAGCCTATCCATCCGTTTTCGGTAATCCGACGTTCTTCGGTACGGGCACCAGCGCGTTGATTGAATTCAAAGTCGGGCATCTTATCCCAGTCAGTCTCTGAATACTCGCCATCGGTCATTGCGACCACACCCTCGTGCAGAATGAAGAAATTCTTGAGGTCAGTCGGCACGCCGTGGCGTGCAAGAATTGCGTAGGGTGCCATTGTCGCAGCACCTGCGCCTGTGTTCTCTACGGTCTGGGTGATTGTGAACATATAATGATCATCAATCGCGATCTCTTTGGAGAACAGCAATCCCGCACCGTTATCCCAGTTTAGTGTAACAGGCGCGTCGACGCTAAGCGTGCCGCCTCCGGATACCTGCCAGAGCGTGTTGGGTCCAGGCACTGCAGTCGCGTCTACGCCGCTGTCGGCAGCCCAGCCATGCAGAGCATATTGGGCACTCGCTTCGGTTGCTGGAAAGAGGATTTCAACAATTTTTGCGTCATCTTCGAGAGACGTTTTATATTCATTGAGCGAAAGCTGATCGATCCGGCCACCCAATAGCGACAAAGATCCGCTCATCCGTGGTGTCTCAATCGCAACGCGCCCAGCGGTCTCAAGTGCGGTTGGTTCGGTTTCGGTGCTGGCTGTGGTGGGGGCGACTGAATTTGCTACATCCGCAGTCGGGGTGGACAGCGTCCCCTCCGCTATCACGGATTCAGACGCTGTGGTTGCGTCAATGGCTGTCTCAGGCTCTGGCGGCGGAAACAGCACGAACCACACAAGGATCACAACAAAGCTAAGCGCTGTTGCGATGATAAGGTTTTTGTTCTGATCGTTGTCCATTCGTACGGCCACCTGATGTCTGAAAACTGTCCGCTGGGTACACAACGGGGGCGGTCAAAGGTCAAGCGGATTCGGGTGTATGGGACGGTTTGCCCTCTGGGAATTAGGTTATTTCCAACCTATTTTCGGTGACTTTGCATGATCTGGGGAACATCTTGCAGCTTCGCGTTATGTGCTGCCATCCATTCCAGAGTTTGATCAAAGGGCATGGGGCGCGCAATGCCAAATCCTTGAACATGTTGACAGCCAAGCTGTGCAAGCAGCACGTGTTCCCCTACGGTTTCCACGCCCTCGGCCAATGTTTCGACCTGTAAGCGTTCGGCCATAGTGAGTATCGCGCTGATCATCCGCTGTTGTTCAGGATCACGGTCGGCCTTCATCACAAAGCTGCGGTCGATCTTGATCCGACTGACGGAGAAGCGACGTATTGATGCGATTGAGGCATTTCCTGTGCCGAAATCATCAAGGTCGATACGGCAGCCGAGCTCTCCCAGTGCATTGATGTTGCGTGTAATAATGTCATCGGTTGCACTCGCTACGACGGTTTCCAAGACTTCGATAGCCAGACGATCAGGGGTAAGTTCAAAACGGTCTAGATCCCATTTTATTTTTTCGATCAGCCGCGGATTACTCAAGTCTGATCCAGTAAAATTCACGCCAACTTGAGGGATGTTGAGCCCCGCAGCGTCCCATTGCTTAATGGCGCGAAAGCTATGGTACATCATTACTTCGGCAAGCCGTTCCAATAAGTTGGCAGATTCAATTGCAGGGAGAAACTCTGCGGGTGAGATCACTCCACGTACCGGATGCTTCCATCGCGCCAGCGCTTCAAAGCCTGTGATGGTGCCCGTATCCGTACACAGTTGTGGTTGGAACCACGGCGCGATCTCGCCGCTATCTAGGGCTGCCGCAACGTCTTCGTCCAGAGCACGGCGGGTTTTACGCTCTTGATGCATTTGGTCGGAATAGGCACGTATGCTGGATGCGCCATGGGCCTGAGCGCAGCGCAGAGCGATACATGCACCTTCAAGCCATTCACTGGCCTTATTTTCGGGGGCGCGCGAGTTTTGGCAAAAGCCGATGCATACGTCGGTATAGATTACTGTTCCGTCTACTGAGAACGGTTCTTCGGCTGCGGCCTGAAGGCGACCTGCAAGCTGGATGCAAAGCTCCAATGACATTTGGCGGACAGGGCTCGCGCAAACTGCAAACCTCGCATCACTAAGCTGCCCGATAGAATCGCCATCGCGCATGACGCCAGCGATGCGTTCGCCCATTCGCTGAATAATTGTATCCCCTGCGGCAGGGCCAAAACGATCTGTGAGATCGGCAAACCCCTCAATCTCAAGAACATGAACACATGAAGATAAACCACTTTGGGTCGCTTCGGAAAAGACCGCTTCGCATCTTGCGATCATTGGCGCCCGCGCCAAAAGGCCGTTCCGATTTGTGATGCGATCATTCAGATGATTAACTGCCGCGCCAAAACCACCAGAGAGCAGATAGGCAGCAGGGACCAAGGCCGCCACAACAAGCAGCGCTCCCTCTCCACCGAACCAATAGGCCGCAAGGGTAATTGCAGGGATGAATGCCAAGGCAGGAGGGCCCGTCAACAGCTCTAATACGCGCTGATGAAATGCCATACCCTTCAAAGCACTGTCTTTTTGATTTTCTTCCAGCACTGGTAACCCTCCACTCCGAACCGCCCATACGATCTGGTAAGGTCACCATAGGTAGAATCAGGAAAACCTTGGGTTAACGCACGTCGAATAACTTTCATTCGTTTAGTTTAAATTCGCCGTGTCGCGGGAAAGCCTCATAAAATCAAAAAGATCGGTGTCCAGCAGATGGCACGGTTTGGCATTTAAGAGCGTTCGTTTCATTGTTTGGCGCCGACCAGGGCTGTTGCTTTCCCAACCGTCTAGAATCGCCTTTACCTGCTGGCGTTGTAGATCGTCCTGTGAGCCGCAAAGATCACACAGAATAATCGGATAATTCATAGATGCCACGAATTTCTCGCAGTCCTCCTCGGTCACATGCGCAAGGGGGCGGTAAACGAATAGGTCGCCTTCGTTATTTAGAAATTGGGCTGCACGATTGCCAACTGCACACCATGAAACAGGTTCCTGAAAAACGTATCAAACATATCGCCACGGTGATGTCCTAGCATCGCGGGCGATTCGATATGGGTTGTCGCGATGCAAACGTGAACGCAGAGAGCCGAATGTCCGCCCCTCTGGAGCTTTGTCCATTACGATCGAGTAATCGAGTAAGTGTCTTCATATTCAATGCGGTGCGCCAAGCATCAGCGTAACTTTTTGAAAACGGTTGTGCGTGGTGCACCGCAAGAAAGGGCGCGGATTTCGTCAGGTTGATCAAGCATGTCTTGCTCCGCGTGGTGGTTGATTTTTTATGTAACACGTTAGTTCAGAGCTAAAGGCTTGGTAGGATTGGTATGCGGTTTGCGATGTTTGCGGCGATTTTGGCGCTTGGTGCATGTGTGGGTAAGCCAGCGCTAGACGATGAAAAGCTCTCACAAAAGGATTTTAACCTAGAGGAGTTCTTTGACGGTCGGGTTTTGGCTAAGGGGCAGTTTCAAGACGCCTTTGGTACTGTGAGGCGGCGATTTGACGTTGTCGTTACCGGAACGTGGGACGGAGAGACGCTGAAGCTGGTGGAGGATTTTGACTACGAGGATGGCACCACAGAGCAGCGCATCTGGCGGCTGAAAAAGACAGGGACGGTTGTGGCTGATCAGAAATGGACAGGCTCTGCTGATGGTGTGTTGGGCGTGGAACGCGGCGATACGTTCAACTGGAAGTACAAGATTGATCTGCCAGTTCCAGATGGAACACTGCGGGTGAATTTCGATGACTGGATGTGGGATTTAGGCGATGGGCGCGTCTTGAATCGTGCTTATATGAAGAAATATGGCGCGGATATTGGAGAGGTCCTGATCACTTTTGAAAAAGTGTAGCCCAACCGCGTGTTGTCAGAACCCGCTACGACAGTATGTGCCCAGTTGGTAGTGGGACGGACAGGGCGTGAGAACAATCTGGCGATTTGAAGATAGCATCCCATCCTATTGCGCCAGCGACAAAGAGAATAACGGCTGCGATCGCGATTGCACTAAGGCGCTGAAGCCATTTGAAGACCCGAGTTTCCGTCGCTTATTCCTTTTCCGGTACTGGGTCATACCCATCGCTGCCAAAAGGATGGCAGCGTCCGATCCGGCGCGCGGCCAGTAGGCTGCCTTTAATCGGGCCGTGCCTCTCCAGTGCTTCGAGAGCATAGGCAGAGCATGTCGGCTGGAATCGGCAATTGAAGCCGACCCAAGGGCTGAAAACAAGGCGATAGCCGTGCACGGGGAGGGCGATGATGCGGGCAAGAAATGTCATTTTCGCGCGCCGTGCAGAATACCGAGGGCTTTTTCCATATCGCTGAGCAACTGGCTGAACGGGACTGCAGCAGTAGCAGTATTGCGCCCGACAAGAACATAGTCATGGCCCTGCTTGCCGCTTATCGGCAGTACTGCACGCGCAATTTCGCGCAAGCGGCGCTTGGCTCGATTGCGGGCGACTGCGTTACCGACCTTTTTCGAGCAGGTATAGCCGACACGGATTCCCTCGGCCTCACCTTCAGGACGCGGAATCGTCTGCAGAATGAAGCCCGCCATCGCCACCCGCTTGCCTCGTGAGGCGCGCTGGAAATCGCGACGCTGTGTCAGTACCGTAGGCAGTGAACACGACAAAACCGCCGGAGACTTTGCCTCGTTGGCGGTTTTGCCAATCAGGTCGGTCTCCGGCGGTGTCATAGCATTAAGCCTAAGACGCGTATTACGCGCTCAGCTCTTTCCGGCCTTGGGCACGGCGTGCGTTGATGATCTTGCGACCAGCTTTTGTTGCCATGCGTGCACGGAAACCGTGGCGGCGCTTGCGGACGAGGTTCGAGGGTTGAAAGGTGCGTTTCATCGCTCCGTCTCCATCTAGTATAGTTTGCACACAGCGGATTCGCATATGTGCGTCAATTCAGACTTGTCCCCTAAAGCCCTACAGCACCCAAGTCAAACCCTGCAATGCAGCAAACATCCCTCATCTGCAATAAATCTGACACTTGACGGTCTGATATGTTTCAATTGGGCGATTAAGGGGGCAATCAGGCCCGAATCCTTACACGGTGGATCAATCGCGCGTGAGGTGACTGTCACTGCGTTCGTTAAAGGCGCATCTAACAGATACCCGAACACGCATTGAGGCGCAGGATATGACAGACATGACACAAGACACACGCGATAAATCACCGATAGTGCGCTATGCACCGATGGTCGTGATTGGACTGGTCGCACTTATAGGCGCTTTCGCGCTGCGCGATTACCTCAGCTTTGACGCGCTACGCGAGAACCGTGAGGCGTTGATCGCGTTTCGGGACAGTAACTTTGTGCTTACTGTACTGGGGTTTGTCCTTATCTACGTGCTTGTCGTGACGTTCTCTCTACCTGGCGCGCTGATCGCAACGCTGACGGGGGGGTTTTTGTTTGGGGCTGCCTTTGGCACGGTCCTGAACATCACGTCGGCGACAATTGGAGCCACGCTGATTTTCTCTGCTGCACGTTTGGGGTTGGGCGATAGACTTAAGGCGCGGATGGATGCTTCTGACGGGATGGTTGCGCGGATCAAGAAGGGGCTCGACGAGAATCAGTGGTCGATGCTGTTTTTCATCCGGCTGGTGCCTGCGGTTCCGTTTTTCGTAGCAAACCTCATCCCCGCTTTTCTGAGCGTGCCAGTGCGGCGATTTGTGATCTCAACCTTTTTGGGCATTATTCCAGGATCGCTTGTCTACACTTCTGTTGGTGCTGGTCTGGGTGAAGTATTTGCACGAGGTGAAACGCCGAACTTTGGCATCATATTCGAGCCGCATATCTTGTTACCGATTTTAGGGCTGTGTTTGCTGTCCGTTCTTCCCGTTTTGATCAAAGCCGTGACTGGCAAAAAGGATGTTTTGAAATGAACCATATAAAGACGGATATTCTCGTCATCGGTGCGGGTTCAGGCGGTTTGTCTGTTGCATCTGGCGCGGCCCAGATGGGGGCGGATGTTGTCTTGCTTGAGGGTCATAAGATGGGGGGGGACTGCTTGAATTTTGGCTGTGTCCCGTCAAAGGCACTGATCGCGACAGGGAAAGCTGCATATGGCCAAAAGCATAGGGCGCAGTTTGGCGTAGCCGATGCAGCAGGTGCCGTGGATTATGCCGCTGCGAAGGATCATGTCGCGGATGTAATCGCTACAATTGCGCCGGTAGACAGCCAAGAGCGGTTCGAGGGTTTTGGCGTTAAGGTCATTCGCGAGTTTGGTAAATTCATCTCACCTACAGAGGTCCAAGCTGGCGATACGGTGATTAAGGCGCGCCGAATCGTAATTGCGACGGGTTCCTCACCGCTGGTGCCGCCCATTCCAGGGCTGGAGAATGTGCCCTATGAGACGAACGAGACTTTGTTCGATCTGCGCGAGGCACCAGAGCATCTATTG
>JBALTK010000062.1:0-18477 GCA_036964385.1 Sulfitobacter sp.
AAGGACTTCGGGAACCTCCTTCTGGAAGATCTCGCAATCCGCAAGTTCATCAAGACTGAATGCCATCAGGCGGGTATCTCCCGTGTGATCATCGAGCGTCCGCACAAAAAGTGCCGCGTTACGATCCACACAGCACGCCCTGGTGTGATCATCGGCAAAAAAGGTGCAGACATCGAAGGTCTGCGCAAGAAACTTGCCGCGTTCACCGACTCTGAATTGCACCTCAACATCGTTGAAGTTCGCAAGCCAGAGCTGGATGCAGCCCTTGTTGGTGAGAGCATTGCACAGCAGCTTGAGCGTCGGGTTTCTTTCCGCCGCGCTATGAAGCGTGCGGTACAGAACGCAATGCGTATGGGTGCCCTCGGTATCCGTGTGAACCTCGCGGGTCGCCTCGGCGGTGCCGAGATCGCGCGTACAGAATGGTACCGTGAAGGTCGCGTTCCGTTGCACACACTGCGTGCGGACATCGACTATGCACATGTTGAAGCGATGACTGCTTACGGCATCATCGGCATCAAGACGTGGATCTTCAAAGGCGAGATCATGGAACATGATCCAGCTGCGCACGATCGTAAGTTACAAGAAATGCAAGACGGCCCAGCACCTCGCGGTGCCGGCGGTCGGCGTTAAGGAGTAGAATAGATGCTACAGCCAAAACGTACGAAATTCCGTAAGCAGTTCAAAGGTTCCATCAAGGGCCTTGCGAAGGGCGGGTCTGACCTGAACTTCGGCACTTACGGTCTCAAAGCACTTGAGCCTGAGCGTGTAACTGCGCGCCAGATCGAAGCTGCACGTCGTGCCATGACGCGTCACATGAAGCGTCAAGGCCGCGTCTGGATCCGTATTTTCCCAGACGTACCTGTTACATCTAAGCCTGTCGAAGTTCGTATGGGTAAAGGTAAAGGTTCCGTGGACTTTTGGGCATGCAAGGTCAAACCTGGCCGCGTAATGTTCGAAATCGACGGCGTTAACGACGACATCGCCCGCGAAGCCCTGCGCCTCGCTGCGATGAAGCTGCCGATCAAAACGCGCGTCGTAGTACGCGAAGACTGGTAAAACGACGCGCCTGCGTAAGCAGGCGCTGTCGAGCCTGAGGCAGAGTATTCTCTAGAGAATATCTGTTCCGGTCTGCTAGAAATATAAAAGCCCCCGCTGTGATAAACAGCGGGGGCTTTTTTACGTTCGGAAGGTTGCAATTCAGCCGACGCTCACAGCCTGCTCCTGTCTCGATAACCATTTCCATACGACCGCTATCAGGAGTGTCATGCCAACATGACCGACAAATGACGACTGTGTGTACGTCCCGAAATCCATCATAAAGCTTCGGCCCATCAACGGCGCAAGTATTCCTTGAGCGATAAACCAGAGCGCCAGCCCCGTCAGGATGCCAGCAACCTCATAGCCGACCTTTGTGATCCGCTTCATGAGGAAAACAGCCGCGGCGAAACCAAGACTGCCGATGAGAAAGTGGATGGCGAAAGCAGCAGCATAAGGGAGCTGCATTCCCGTTGCGGCTTTAGTGAGGCCGATAACCAGATTTGCGGGCTCAAGCTTCACTCCGAAAAGGACAGGTGACAACAACCATGCATATGCTTCGAAGGTAATTTCTCCGACAACGCCCGCGAGGGCGATATTCTTTGAGTTAGTGAGGGTTAGTGTGTTCATGGGAGTGAGGCTCGCTTTGTATTTAGGGAGAAATTTGCTGCGTTGAGGTCAATGCGTGAACTCTAGGTGGGACAATGTCGGCCACCCGTCCAGCCCGACTGGCCCGAACGCGCAAACATGTTACTGGCCGTGATGAGAATTGCGCGAAAAGACGGAAGGGAGCGGACCATTCCCATTCCAAGCACAAAGGTCTAATACAGACGGTAATACACGGCATAGCAAAAGGAACCGCGCCTATGAAACAAGTTCCCAAACCCACCACCGACGAAGACCTCATCAAGGAGTTCCTCAACAAAGGGGGCTCCATCAAGAAGGGCAAGACAAAGCCGATGCCTGCCGATCTTGGCCTGTCCAACAACCAGTGGGGCAACAAAATGACCAAGGAAGAGAAGGCGCTCGTGAAGGAGCAAGAAGAGGCGCGCAAGAAGGCACCGAAATAGCCGGTGCCCAAAGTAATCCCCGAGCGCATGACCGCGCAGATTGAAGGGGACTTTGTCGTCTTCATCATCGGGATGCGCATCAACCGCTTCTGGCTCCCGCATAAATGGCTGCCAGCCTTCTTTGCGATGCCCCGCATGTTGATGGAGCTGAGCAGGCTCCCCAAAGAAGAAACTGGCTTCCTCGGCTTCACCAACGTGGGGTTCGGCATCGTCTTGCAATACTGGCGGAGCTTCGAGCATCTGGAGGCCTACGCTAACGCCCGTGACCGCGCGCACTTGCCCGCATGGGCTGCCTTCAACAAACGCGTGCGCGATGATCGCGGCGCTGTCGGCATTTTTCACGAGACGTTTCTGGTCAAGGACGGCCAGTACGAGACGGTGTATTCTGGGATGCCGCCCTTCGGCCTTGGCAAAGCAGGCAACCTCGTCCCCGCAACTGCCGCTACAGCCAGTGCGCGCAAACGACTAGGGCAGGGGCCTGATTAGCCCCAGCTATAGTTGAACGACACCGAGATACGGTCCTCTTCGGACATGTTCATCGGCACTTCGTGGCGAATGAAGCTCTCCCAGAGCAGCACATCCCCGACCTCAGGCGCGACATAGGCAAAGGTCCGCAACTCTTCGCGCGCGTCCTTTTTGCGGGCAGGCGCGGCCATCATCATGGGCAGGCGCGGGTCCTCGAACTTGATCGCAGACGCGCCTTCAGGCATCGCCACATAGGTCGTGCCACTGATGACTGAATGAGGGTGGATATGCCCCGAATGGGTGCCGCCCTCGGGTAGGATGTTGATCCAGATATCCTCCAGCTTCAGCTCCCGCCCATCGAGGTTAAACTCCAGATCCTCCGCAAACGCGGCAACATGGGCGTCAATCGCCTTGATTACATCGGCAAAGATCGGAAAGCGCCAGCCAAGGTCGGTCAGCGACGCATAGGACGTATAGCCCATGTAATCATTCTCTTCGCACCACGCCTGTCCCGCCTCGTCATCCTCGGCGATGGAATAGCAAGACGCCTCAAGCTCGGCGGTATCAATATCGCCAAGAGAGGAGTGATAAAGGCGGGTCACGAAGAGGGATTTGATCTGTGTCATTCCGGGACTATACGTCGACCGCTTAGGTCATACCATATTGCAAATGCGTTTACGTCCGCTCAAGAACATCTGTGTAGACGCTATCATCCGGTATTTGTATGTCGGCGGGCACCAAATTTTGCCCACCGGCCACGCGGACCATCAAGGTTTCACCAAAGGAAACATCGGCACCGGTGCCATCTTCCCATACCGAAATAATCAAATCGTCCGGTAAATTAGGCAAATCCTGCTCGTCGCGATAATCGATGAACAGAGCATCCTGCGTGCGATCAAAATCTGTGATCAGAGGCGCAGTATAATTATTAAAGTTATTATTTACGATCCCAAAAGTATCGCTCCCGTCACCGCCTGTGAGGGTGTTATTATGGCTTGAAACGATCACATCATCTCCTAATCCGCCATTCACCACATTCGGTTCCAGAATACGGTAGGTCTGATCATCAGCTGTCCTGTATTCGATATCGTTGGACCCGATGACTGCAATCGTATCGTTACCTTCGCCTCCAAAAAGTGCGTCCGGCCCAGTGTTGCGGTTGGCTTCTTCCAAAAAGTAGTCATCCCCCGAGCCACCATAAATCGTTTCCGCAACATCTGAGGTTCGGAAGAAGTCATCACCCGTATCGCCGTTGATCCGTGCGCCGTTGCTTCGGACATAGGCGACGTCATCCCCACCTTCCAGTTCGACTCTGAGAAAGTCGGGAATATCATCATCGATCGCAATCAGCGTATCATCTCCGCCGGCACCAAAGATATCTTGGTAACCGAGATAAGACAGCTCTTCGCCACGCTCAACCTCGCCGGGCAAATTGATATCGTCCAGCGTGATGCCATCGGCGTATCCCAATGCAATGCTCGTGCTTGTTGCCGGAACATCCCCTCTTGCAGCAAATGTCATATTCAAGGTCGTCAGTCCGTCTTCGTCCCGCGTCAGCTCTGCGGTTTCTAGTGTCGGGGCTCGCGGACCAGCGAAGCCGTCGCTCGTGATGGTCAGTCTTTCCGTGCCGGGGGTAAAGTCGGTGATGAAGACATTTGTATCGTCATTTGTATGCGGCTCCTGCTCCGGCGCATCGGGGTCAAACGTTGGAAATTTCAACTCAACCCGGAACGTATCATCGCCTTCGCCACCGCTCAGGATCTTGGTGATCCCACCGCGCTCGATAAAGCCGGCTTCATTTCGCACAGTGATCTGATCGTCGCCCGCTTCCCCGAATAGGCTTACCGTACCTTCCTCAATAAAACCCTCGTTCGAGAACAGCATATCATTCCCGTCACCCCCGTAGGCTGCGCTGTCAAAATTGGTCTGGCCGACATCGGTTCCGTTGAAACTGCCGATGCTTAGTTGGTCATTTCCTGCATTCCCAAATAGGGTGCTACGGGTGCCTCCGTCCAGCATATCATCTCCCTGACCGCCACTGAGAAATGTCCCTGAGGTGACAAAGGCATACCCGCGATCATCGCCATCTCCGAGGGTTGCGTTGATGGTCGGGTTTTCGTCTTGGATGCTGACGGTATCGTTTCCATCAGTGCCAACGTTGATGAGGGGTGGAGCCTCAACATCAGGCGGCTCCGGACGCTCTACCTCATCTTCTATCTGTGCATCATCGCTTCCACCGGAGAATGCGCTTAACAAGCCGACACCCATCAAAAGTGCCAAAATACCCAGTTCCATCAACGCTCTCCTGCCGAAATTACACCCTTAAGTTGCCCCCCACTATCGAAAGGTCAATATTTTAAACGTTAACGCACTGATATAAGTTTAAATCGTGCTTAAACGACGGGTCATCAGGGCTGGTTGTCGACCCATTGGAAGCAGAGCGATAGAATCGTCAGGATTGTCCGTAATTTATCCCCGCGATCGTGTTCCATGGGCGTCTGCGGTCGAGCGAAACAATGTATCTCAGCTGATGATATGGCACACGCGCGCCTCACAAGGTAGAACCCTTGCATTCCTCTGCCTTTAGGCTTGCGTCCTAAGGCTACCCACGCTATTGCGCGGGTTCATCATGAACTCCATCAGAATCATGGTCACCCTCTAGGGGCCTACTGGTGATGTTGAAAAGGAAGACGGCATGAAAGCCAATGAACTGCACGACAAGACGCCGGACCAGCTCCGCGACGAACTTGTGAACCTGAAAAAAGAAGCGTTCAACCTGCGTTTCCAACAGGCCACCGGCCAGCTGGAAAACCCCGCACGTCTGCGCGATGTCAAACGTGATGTTGCTCGTGTGAAAACAGTTTTGAACCAAAAGGCTGCAACCGCAGCTACAGACGCGTAAGAGGAGCCTAGACCTATGCCAAAGCGTATCCTGACAGGCACCGTAACCTCGGACGCCAACGAACAAACAGTAACCGTATCCGTAGAGCGTCGCTTTACGCACCCGGTTCTGAAAAAGACCATTCGTAAGTCCAAGAAATATCGGGCGCACGATGAAAACAACGCATTCAAAGTGGGCCAGCAGGTCCGCATTATCGAATGTGCACCACGTTCCAAAACCAAGCGTTGGGAAGTGATCACTGCGGAAGCATGATCCTTTACGCGGTCACCTTTAGGGGCGGCCGCGTTGTCCATTCCGGATAACAACTTAATCGAAACCCTAGGGATCAGGCACGCATCGCCCCCTACAGGTCGGGAGAAACCAAATGATCCAGATGCAGACCAACCTGGATGTAGCTGACAACAGCGGCGCTCGCCGTGTTCAGTGCATCAAGGTCCTGGGTGGTTCCAAGCGTAAGTACGCATCCGTAGGTGACATCATTGTCGTCTCGGTAAAGGAAGCCATTCCACGCGGCCGTGTAAAGAAGGGTGACGTCCGTAAGGCCGTCGTCGTTCGCACCGCAAAAGAAGTTCGTCGTGACGATGGCACAGCCATCCGTTTTGACCGCAACGCTGCTGTTATCCTGAATAACAACAACGAACCTGTAGGTACTCGTATCTTCGGACCAGTTGTTCGCGAGCTGCGCGCCAAAAACTTCATGAAAATCATCTCACTCGCTCCGGAGGTGCTGTAATCATGGCTGCTAAGCTGAAAAAAGGTGACACTGTCATCGTTCTGACCGGCAAGGATAAGGGCAAAGAGGGCAAAATTGCCTCCGTTGATCCGAAATCCAACAAAGCCGTCGTTGAGGGCATCAACGTTTACGTTCGTGCCACACGTCAGACTCAAGAATCACAGGGCGGTCGCATCCCTAAGTCGATGCCGATGGACCTGAGCAACCTCGCGTTTAAAGATGCCAACGGCAAAGCTTCACGCGTGGGCTTCAAAATGGACGGCGACAAGAAAGTTCGCTTTGCCAAAACAACAGGGGATGTAATCTGATGCTCGATACTGCAGCTTATACACCCCGCCTCAAGGCCGACTTTAAAGACCGCATTCGTGCGGCTCTGAAAGAAGAGTTCGGCTATACCAACGACATGCAAATCCCACGTCTGGACAAAATCGTCCTGAACATCGGTTGTGGCGCAGCGGCTGTCCGTGACAGCAAGAAAGCCAAATCCGCTCAGGAAGATCTGACATTGATCGCGGGCCAGAAAGCAATGACAACCATTGCCAAGAAATCCATCGCGGGTTTCCGGGTACGGGAAGAAATGCCACTGGGTACGAAGGTAACACTTCGTGGTGATCGCATGTATGAATTCCTTGATCGTCTGATCACAGTTGCAATGCCACGTATCCGCGATTTCCGCGGCGTATCCGGCAAATCTTTTGATGGTAACGGCAACTATGCCATGGGCCTGAAAGAGCACCTCGTGTTCCCCGAAATCGATTTCGATAAAATCGATGAAAACTGGGGCATGGACATCGTGATCGCTACTACAGCGAAAACCGACGCCGAAGCGAAGGCAATGTTGAAGCTTTTCAACATGCCCTTCAATTCGTAAGCGGGAAGGAACCTAGATATGGCTAAGAAATCCATGATCGCTCGCGAGAAGAAGCGCGAAGCATTGGTCAAAAAATACGCCACCAAGCGTGCGGAGTTGAAAGCGATCATCTCCGACGAGACCCAGCCGATGGAAGAGCGCTTTCGCGCAACTCTGAAGCTGGCGAAGCTGCCGCGCAACTCTTCGGCTGTGCGTCTGCACAACCGTTGCCAGCTGACCGGCCGTCCACACGCATATTACCGTAAACTGAAAATCTCGCGCATCGCGCTGCGGGATCTTGGCTCAGCAGGCCAGATCCCCGGCATGGTCAAGTCGAGCTGGTAAGGGAGCATATTAGATGACCGATCCTATCGCAGATATGCTGACACGCATCCGCAACAGCCAACTTCGCGGCAAATCCACTGTCATGACCCCAGCTTCCAAGCTGCGTGCATGGGTGTTGGACGTGCTGGCCGACGAAGGCTACATCCGCGGCTATGAAAAGATGACGGGCGCCGATGGCCACCCCGCAATCGAGATTAGCCTCAAGTATTACGAAGGCGAACCTGTTATTCGCGAGCTGAAGCGGGTCTCCAAGCCCGGTCGCCGTGTATACATGGGCTCACAAGACATCCCAGCCGTCCGTCAGGGCCTGGGTGTGTCGATTGTCTCCACCCCACAGGGTGTGATGTCGGACGCAAGCGCACGCGCAGCCAACGTTGGCGGCGAAGTGCTCTGCACCGTATTCTAAGGAGAATTTGATGTCTCGTATTGGTAAAAAAGCGGTCGATCTGCCCAGCGGCGTTACTGCCTCTGTCAGCGGCCAAACCATCGAAGTTAAAGGCCCCAAAGGGGTCCGTACCTTCAGAGCAACCGATGATGTAACAATGACAGTTGGCGACAACGACGTCACAGTTACACCACGCGGTAAATCCAAGCGCGCGCGTCAGCAGTGGGGCATGTCCCGCACGATGATCCGCAACTTGGTTACCGGCGTCACCGAAGGTTTCAAGAAAGAGCTTGAAATCCAAGGTGTTGGTTACCGTGCTGCCATGACTGGCAACACATTGAAACTGAACCTCGGCCTGTCCCACGACGTCGATTACACGCCACCTGAGGGTGTCACTGTAACCGCGCCAAAGCAGACCGAAATCATTGTGGAAGGCATTGACGAACAGCTTGTTGGTCAAGTCGCTGCGAACATTCGCGCATGGCGCAAGCCCGAGCCCTACAAGGGCAAAGGCATCCGCTATAAGGGTGAGTTCGTCTTCCGCAAAGAAGGCAAGAAGAAGTAAGGAACGCAACAGATGGCAAACAGCAAAAGACAACTGTTCATCAAACGCCGCTTGCGCGTTCGGAACAAACTTCGTCGCACGAATCGTGGGCGCATGCGCCTCTCCGTGCACCGCTCCAACAAGAACATCAGCGTTCAGCTGATCGACGATGTGAACGGCGTAACAGTCGCCTCCGCTTCGTCGCTTGAAAAAGTTCTTGGCGTAGTCGGCAAAAACAACATCGAAGCGGCCACGAAAGTGGGCGTAGCAATCGCCGAACGTGCGAAAGCTGCTGGTGTTGAAACAGCCTACTTCGACCGCGGCGGTTTCCTCTTCCACGGTAAAGTGAAGGCCTTGGCCGACGCAGCCCGTGAAGGTGGTTTGAAGATCTAAGTCATTGGCGGGGCATTTGTCCCGCCAATACCTATTTGAAGAGGGTTTCGATCCTCTCGATGATCCGGGGGCTTTGCCCACCGCGATTGTGAAAACCGGGCAAATGCCCACAGATTAAGGAGGCCAGCATGGCCAGAGATGAAAACCGTGGCGGTAACCGTCGCAACCAGCGTGATGAAGCGCCAGAATTCGCTGACCGCCTGGTCGCGATCAACCGCGTATCCAAAACCGTAAAAGGTGGTAAGCGCTTTGGTTTTGCTGCACTCGTCGTAGTCGGCGACCAAAAAGGCCGTGTAGGCTTTGGTAAAGGTAAAGCAAAAGAAGTACCTGAAGCCATCCGTAAAGCTACTGAGCAAGCTAAGCGCCAGATGATCCGCGTTCAGCTGCGCGAAGGCCGCACGCTGCACCACGACATGCAGGGCCGTCACGGCGCTGGTAAAGTTGTGATGCGCACCGCACCAGAAGGTACCGGCATTATTGCTGGTGGTCCAATGCGTGCCGTGTTCGAAATGCTTGGCATCAAAGATGTTGTGTCCAAGTCTATCGGTTCACAAAACCCGTACAACATGATCCGCGCCACCATGGACGGATTGAAAAAAGAACAGTCCCCACGTTCTGTCGCGCAGCGTCGCGGTAAGAAAGTGGCTGACATTCTGCCAAAGCGTGACGATGCAACTGACTCGTCCACCCAAGTGGCTGAGGAAGCATAATCATGGCTAAGACAATCGTAGTTAAGCAGACAGGTTCGCCTATCCGCCGCCCCGCAGACCAGCGTGCAACGCTGATCGGTCTGGGTCTGAACAAGATGCACAAAACCCGCGAGCTGGAAGATACACCTTCCGTGCGCGGCATGGTGCGTAAGATCAGCCACATGGTAGAGATCATCGAAGAAAAAGGCTAAGCCAGACGGCTTCCTGTTTTTCGTGAAAATCAGAACGCCCCGTAGATATCTGCGGGGCGTTCTTCGTTGAGGGAGTACTCAACTCCTCCAATTTGATGAATTCTGCCACGGAATTCCCCTAATCCTGTGATTGTTGAGCAGTTAAGCCTTAACCAGTACCCGTGTAACGCCAAGAGCCTATTTGATGACAACCGCTACTACCCGATTTGATGTAATCGACGGTGCCAAGGGCGTCGGGATTATCTTTGTGGTGTTTGGTCATGCATGGCGCGGTGCGCAGGGGGCAGGGATCATTCCCGATACCTCCGGAGCGGACGGGACGAACCTGTTCATAACTGTCGATACACTCATTTACGCGTTTCACATGCCGCTGTTTTTCTTGCTTTCGGGGCTCCTATTTCTCGAAGCGCTGCAAAAGCATGACACATTTTCTTTGTTGCGTGGCCGTACCACGCGGCTTTTGTGGCCAATGGCGCTTTGGACGTGGCTATTCTTTGGGATCAAGCTGCTTGCAGGAAGTGAGGCAAACGCCCCTGTAACGGTCTCCGACTTCCCGCTTATTCCACTTCCCCCGTTCGAGCATCTTTGGTTCCTGTGGGCGCTCTTCTTGATCCAGATCGGCCTTGTGCTTGCTTACCGCCTCGGCGGTACAAACATCCCGCCCATGACCCTGCGCTGGGTGGCTGGCATTGGAGCATTGGCTTTGGCATTGATAAATCCCTACCTCTCGGTCCCGTCACTCATCTGGGGGCCTATGGTGGCGCACATGCCTTACTTCCTCTTGGGTATCACTGCGGGTGGGTACCTCAACTGGCGTCCGAACATCGCGTTCACCGCACTGTCTATCGCTGCGTTTGTCGCACTGTTGTGGATGGTTGGCGGGCAAAAGGCGTCCGTCCTACATTCCCTTGCCTTGGTCACTGCCGGTTGGATCTTCCTGCTTGGCGCGCTGCGGCCAAGCGCACTTCTCAGGGTGCTTTGTGTGCTGGGGCAGGGGTCCATGGCCATTTACCTCACCCACACGATCTTTTCTGCGGCTCTGCGTATTGTGATGCTGAAGTTCGACATCGACGACCTTGCTCTGGTGTTGACTGCGACCACTCTGGTCGGCCTGATCGTACCGCTCGCCGTTCTTGCTGTTGTCCGAAGGCTACGCCTCACAAAACTGTTGGGCTTCTGAGCGGCCACACCCTCTTGCCTCACGCATTACCATCCCCTATACGCGCGCAGTGAGCAGGTTTCTGTTCACAAGAATCGTAACGCCGCGTCTACCCGCTCCCGTCGCTGGGGGGTATTTCCGGCAAAAGGAGAAGCGACATGAAACTTCACGAACTTTCAGATAATGCAGGCGCATCGAAACCACGCAAACGCGTAGGCCGTGGTCCTGGTTCCGGCACCGGTAAAATGGGTGGCCGTGGTATCAAAGGTCAAAAATCCCGTTCAGGTGTGGCGATCAAGGGATACGAAGGCGGCCAGATGCCTTTGTACCAACGTCTGCCAAAGCGTGGCTTTAACAAGCCGAACCGCAAGTCTTACTCCGCGATCAACCTCGGTCTGATCCAGAAGTTCGTAGACGCGGGCAAACTCGACATCAAAGCAGTGATTACCGAAGACGCGCTGGTCGCATCCGGTGTAGTACGTCGCAAGCGCGATGGCATCCGTATCCTTGCAAAAGGTGACGTAACATCGAAGCTGAACCTCGACGTTACAGGCGCATCCAAAACCGCAATCGAAGCTGTCGAAAAAGCAGGCGGTAGCCTGACTGTTAAAGCAGCGGCAGCGGCAGAAGCATCCGAATAAGCCTTCGGTCTTGTGAGCGGCGGTCAAGCCGCTTACATAAAGCTTTAAGTTTTCCCAAACGCCGCCCACCGGAGAACGGTTCGGGCGGCGTTTCGATTTAAAAAAAGAGAGCCCTCACATGGTATCTGCCGTCGAGAATATGGCCGCCAACTCAAGCTGGTCCGCCTTTGGTAAGGCGACTGACTTGCGCCACCGCATCCTGTTTACGCTTGGTTTGCTGATCGTTTACCGTCTGGGGACGTTTATCCCTGTGCCGGGCATCGACGGTGGTGCGCTGCGCGAGTTTATGGAGCAGGCGGGCCAAGGCATCGGCGGCATGGTTTCGATGTTCACAGGCGGCGCCCTTGGCCGCATGGGTATCTTTGCTCTCGGCATTATGCCCTATATTTCTGCCTCGATTATTGTGCAGCTTCTGACGTCCATGGTGCCGTCGCTGGAGCAGCTCAAGAAAGAAGGCGAGCAGGGTCGCAAAAAGATCAACCAATACACCCGCTGGGGTACAGTTGCCCTCGCCACGGTCCAGTCCTACGGCCTCGCCGTGTCGCTGGAGGCAGGCGAAATCGCCGCTGATCCGGGTTGGTATTTCCGCGTTGCGTGTATGATCACCCTTATCGGCGGTACAATGTTCCTGATGTGGTTGGGTGAGCAAATCACTGCACGCGGCATCGGTAACGGCATCTCACTTATCATCTTCGTCGGCATCATCGCCGAGGTTCCTGCCGCCATTGCACAGTTCTTTGCTTCAGGTCGTTCAGGTGCAATCAGCCCTGCGGTCATTGTGGCGGTGCTGGTGATGGTGATCGCTACCATTATGTTTGTGGTGTTTATGGAGCGCGCTTTGCGCAAGATCCATATCCAGTACCCACGCCGTCAGGTTGGTATGAAAGTGTATGATGGCGGTTCAAGCCACCTGCCGATCAAGGTAAACCCGGCCGGTGTTATCCCTGCGATCTTCGCAAGTTCCTTGCTGCTTTTGCCCGTCACGATCAGCACGTTCTCCGGTAACTCCACCAACCCCATCATGTCGTGGTTGCTTGCGAACTTTGGTCCCGGTCAGCCGCTTTATCTTTTGTTCTTCATCGCGATGATCGTGTTCTTTGCGTATTTCTATACGTTCAACGTCTCGTTCAAACCGGACGATGTTGCTGACAACCTCAAGAACCAGAACGGCTTTGTCCCTGGCATCCGTCCTGGTAAGAAGACTGCGGAATACCTTGAGTATGTGGTCAACCGTGTGCTTGTCCTTGGCTCTGCCTATCTCGCCGCTGTTTGTATCCTGCCCGAAATCCTGCGCGGCCAGTTTGCGATCCCGTTCTATTTCGGCGGCACCTCGGTTTTGATTGTGGTTTCCGTGACAATGGATACGATCCAACAGGTACAAAGCCACTTGTTGGCACATCAATATGAAGGTCTGTTGGAGAAGTCGCAGTTGCGCGGCAAATCCGGTAAAGGACGCAAAAAACGGAGCCCAGCACGCAAATGAATATTATCCTTCTCGGACCCCCAGGTGCAGGCAAAGGCACCCAAGCGCAAAAGTTAGTTGAGAGCCGTAACATGGTCCAACTTTCAACAGGCGACATGCTACGCGCCGCACGCACCTCTGGTACCGAGATGGGTAAGAAAGTTGCGGCTGTAATGGACGCTGGAAATCTTGTTACAGACGAGATTGTTATCGGACTGATCCGCGAGCAGCTTGAAGCGGGTGGGGATCACGGCGGATTTATCTTTGACGGCTTCCCTCGCACGTTGCCACAGGCCGATGCGTTGGGGGAGTTGCTCACCGAGATGGGCCAGACGCTGGACCACGCGATTGAGTTGCAGGTTAATGACGAGATTCTCGTAGAGCGGATTCTCGGACGTGCTGCCGATGCAGTCGCCGCAGGTGGAGCGGCGCGTGCAGATGACAACGAAGAAAGCCTGAAGACACGTCTGATGGCATACTACAAACAAACGTCGCCGCTGATCGGCTATTACTATGCCAAAGGTGACCTGAGCGGCGTGAACGGCCTTGGCGCGATGGATGAAGTTGCCGGCGAAATTGCTGCTGTCCTCGACGCTTAAGAAATAACACTACAAAATTCGGCGGCGGCATTCTGGTCGGCGCCGTTTTTTTGTCTGAAAAGATGATCGAGCACCGTGAGCGGTCGCTGGGAATTTGGGTCAGAAATACTCCCGTTGAAATAGTATCCATCTGGTCGACCTTGACGCCTTGACTGCTCCTCCCAACGCACATACTTAGCCCTATCTCGTAAGAGAATCATTTTCCGGAAGAGGGTCGCTCCCGATTTGGAAATATATCTAATCAGCTGTGGCCCGTTGGCATAATTGCCTCGGGCTTACGTTGTGAAAAAAGGGTCCGGTATCACGGACCCGCAACGAAAAGGAATTGCACACGTGGCACGTATTGCCGGCGTAAACATCCCGACTGCAAAGCGGGTTCCAATCGCCCTCACATATATCACTGGTATCGGTAACACCTCCGCAGAGAAAATCTGCGAAGCTGTTGGCATCGACATGACGCGTCGCGTCAACGAGCTGTCCGACGCTGAAATCCTGAAAATCCGCGAGCACATCGACGAAAACTTTACCGTCGAAGGTGACCTGCGCCGTGACACACAGATGAACATCAAACGTTTGATGGATCTGGGTTGCTACCGTGGCCTGCGCCACCGTCGTAACTTGCCTGTGCGCGGTCAGCGTACACACACCAACGCACGCACGCGCAAAGGCCCTGCAAAGGCCATTGCCGGTAAGAAGAAATAAGGGAGGGCTCAGATAATGGCACGCGAAGCAAAACGCGCTAAGAAGAAGGTCTCCAAGAACATCGCCGCAGGTGTGGCGCATGTGAATTCTTCTTTCAACAACACAAAAATTCTCATCTCTGACGTACAGGGCAATGCAATCGCATGGTCCTCTGCCGGCACAATGGGCTTCAAAGGATCGCGTAAGTCGACTCCTTATGCTGCTCAAATGGCTGCAGAAGATGTAGGCAAAAAAGCACAAGAGCACGGCGTGAAAACGCTTGAAGTTGAAGTGCAAGGCGCTGGTTCCGGTCGTGAGAGCGCATTGCGCGCACTTGCAGCTGCTGGTTTCAACATCACTTCGATCCGTGATGTGACACCAATGGCGCACAACGGTTGCCGCCCACCAAAGCGCCGCCGCGTCTAAGCGACGATCATTCTACTCGGGGTTCGCGCTCTTTTGCGCGGACCCTATACGATTTTCTGAAACCTCGGGAGTTTGCTCCGGACGGACATACGGATGCGAACAAGAATGGAGGGACTAATGATCCACAAAAATTGGGCCGAACTGATCAAGCCAACACAGCTTGATGTAAAACCCGGCAACGATCCTGCGCGTCAGGCCACAGTGATTGCAGAACCGCTCGAGCGCGGCTTCGGTCTCACAATGGGCAACGCACTGCGTCGTGTTCTGATGAGCTCGCTTCAAGGCGCTGCCATCACATCCGTACAAATTGACAATGTTTTGCACGAGTTTTCATCCGTTGCGGGCGTTCGTGAAGATGTCACCGACATCATCCTGAACCTCAAGGGTGTTTCCATCCGCATGGAAGTCGAAGGACCAAAGCGTCTGTCGATCTCCGCGAAAGGCCCTGGCGTTGTGACGGCTGGCGATATCAGCGAATCTGCTGGCATCGAAATCCTGAACCGTGACCATGTGATCTGCCACCTCGACGATGGTGCAGACATCTACATGGAGCTGATGGTTAACACTGGCAAAGGCTACGTTTCTGCCGACAAGAACAAGCCGGAAGATGCGCCAATCGGTCTTATCCCGATCGATGCGATCTACTCGCCTGTGAAAAAAGTCAGCTACGATGTTCAGCCTACCCGTGAAGGTCAGGTTCTGGACTATGATAAGCTGACCATGAAGGTTGAAACCGACGGCTCCTTGACGCCTGACGATGCGGTGGCATTTGCTGCACGTATTCTTCAGGATCAGCTGGGCATCTTCGTCAACTTCGACGAGCCTGAGTCCGCGTCCCGTCAGGACGATGATGATGGCCTCGAGTTCAACCCGCTTCTGCTGAAGAAAGTGGACGAACTGGAACTGTCCGTACGCTCCGCGAACTGCCTGAAGAACGACAATATCGTATATATTGGCGATCTGATCCAGAAGACCGAAGCCGAAATGCTCCGCACTCCGAACTTTGGCCGCAAATCCTTGAACGAGATCAAGGAAGTGTTGTCAGGCATGGGTCTGCACCTCGGCATGGACGTCGAAGACTGGCCACCGGAAAACATCGAAGATCTGGCCAAGAAGTTCGAAGACAACTTCTAAAGCCAAATGGCATTCCCCCGGTGTACGGGGGGTGTACAGGGGGTGCACACAAAGCACCCCCTATCTAACTGGGCAAAACGCCCCAAGGAGAGTTGGCGCTACGCACGTCAACCAGACAAAGTAAAACCGCCCGTAGAGGGCATATCTATTGGAGAACTAAAATGCGTCACGCACGTGGATACCGCCGTCTTAATCGTACACATGAGCACCGTAAGGCGCTCTGGGCCAACATGGCCGGCTCGCTGATCGAGCATGAGCAGATCAAGACAACATTGCCAAAAGCAAAAGAATTGCGCCCGATCATTGAGAAAATGATCACGCTCGCCAAACGTGGCGATCTGCACGCCCGCCGTCAGGCCCGCGCGCGCCTTAAAGAAGATCAGTATGTCACAAAACTGTTCGACATCCTCGGCCCCCGCTACAAAGACCGCCAAGGTGGTTATGTGCGCGTGCTGAAAGCGGGCTTCCGCTATGGTGACATGGCGCCAATGGCGATCATCGAATTTGTGGACCGCGACCGTGACGCCAAAGGCGCCGCAGACAAAGCCCGCGTTGCAGCAGAAGACGCCGCAGAATAAATACTTGCCTTATGGCGAGACGGAAGAGCCCTGCCATTTGGCGGGGCTTTTTGTTTTTGAGGCTGCATCTGAGTATTTCACACCAAATAAGATCGAGCGGTTGCATGATGGGCGGTCGCTGCGCATATCTGAAGGTATGAAATATATAGCTTTGGTTCTTACCCTTCTCGCAGCGCCTGTCACGGCGCAACAGGTTCCACAATCTGCTGCCGAGGTGCAGATGAGCTTTGCTCCTGTCGTGAAACAGGCGGCACCCGCAGTGGTGAATATTTACGCGAAAATTGTGCGCGAAGTGCGTGCTACGCCCCTGCAGTCCGACCCCTTTTTCGAGCGGTTTTTCCGTGACTCTGTGGGAGAGCCCAAACCACGGGTGCAGAACTCGCTCGGGTCAGGCGTGATTTTGTCGGCAGATGGCATCGTTGTCAGCAACTATCATGTTGTTGGTATGGCAACAGATATTCGGGTCGTTCTCAACGACCGTCGTGAGTTTGGCGCGCGTGTGCTGCTTGGGGACGAAGATAGCGATCTCGCTATCCTCAAAATTGATGCACCTGACGCGTTGCCCTTCTTGCCGCTGCGAACGAGCGACACTGTTGAGGTGGGGGAGTTGGCGCTGGCCATCGGTAACCCGTTCGGAGTGGGGCAGACCGTGAGCAGTGGTATTGTGTCGGGGCTTGCGCGCTCTGGCGGTTCTGGCGGACGGGGGCGTGGCTATTTCATCCAGACTGATGCACCGATCAACCCCGGTAACTCTGGTGGGGCGCTTGTTGATATGGCGGGCCGACTAATTGGGATAAACACTTCGATCCTTACGCGGTCTGGAGGCTCAAACGGAATCGGCTTTGCCATCCCCGCTGATCTGGTTGCTGCTTTCGTGGCCCAATCCGAACGTGGAATGACGGAATTTGGTCGCCCTTGGGCGGGGATCAATGGGCAAGCATTGGATGCTGATATGGCTGGTACCCTAGGGTTTGACCGGTCTGGAGGCATTATTATTTCTGGTCTGCACCCCCGAAGTCCGTTTCTCAACGCGGGGCTAGAAGTGGGTGATGTGATTCTGAATGTCGGGGGCGCGGCGGTGAACACGCCGTTGGAGATGATTTACCGTATGAGCGTCACTGGCCTCGGCGCGCAGGCTGAAGTGACATATAGTAGGGACGGGATTGAGCAGAGTGCGATGGTTGCACTGATCGCGGCTCCTGAAGAACCGCCACGCGATCAGCTTACCCTAGCAAAACAAAGCTTGTTGCCCGACCTGACGTTAGCACGGATCAATCCTGCAGTTATATCGGAGTTGAACCTACCGCTCGAAGTCGAGGGGGTTGCTGTGTTGAATGTAGGGCCATTTGCTGCGCGGACCGGTCTGCGCGCAGGTGATGTGATTATAATGCTTAACGGTGTGCCCTTGAACCATCCGAGTGAAGCGGCTGCCATCTTATCTGGTGAGGTCCGGCGCGTCGAGATGCTGGTGCAACGCGGTGCGCAACGTATCTCTATCCGGTTCAGGGGGTAGAATATGGCGGATTTGTTCGGGACTTCGGCCGCGGCCGCCGACGGTGGTCACCGACCTCTTGCCGATAGGCTACGCCCGAAGACGCTGGCCGAAGTAATCGGTCAGCGCCAGATATTGGGGCAAGAAGGACCGCTCACGGTCATGCTTGGGTCTGGTACACTTGGGTCTTTGATTTTCTGGGGCCCCCCGGGTGTCGGAAAAACAACGATTGCACGGTTGCTTGCGGATGAAACTGATCTGCATTTCGTTCAGATCAGTGCGATTTTCAGTGGTGTCCCCGAGTTGCGCCGCGTTTTTGAGGCGGCCAAGATTAGGCGGCAAAACGGGCAGGGCACCTTGTTGTTCGTCGACGAGATACACCGCTTTAACAAAGCGCAGCAGGACGGGTTCCTTCCACATATGGAGGACGGAACGATTCTGTTGGTCGGTGCCACAACCGAAAATCCCAGCTTTGAGTTGAACCGTGCGGTCTTGAGCCGTTCGCAGGTGCTCGTGTTGGAGCGGTTGGATCAGGATGATCTAAAGAAGTTGGTCGCGCGCGCTGAGGATGAGTTGCAAGTGAAGCTGCCACTGGATGCAGGGGCGCAGCAGGCGTTGCTGGATATGGCCGATGGGGATGGGCGTGCATTGCTTAATTTGATTGAGCAGGTTGCTGCTTGGA
>JBALTK010000063.1:0-18386 GCA_036964385.1 Sulfitobacter sp.
GTACTTCTCAACAGATCCGATGGTGACGGTCCCATGACCTGAGGATTCAATCACACAGTTGCCTTCACACAGACGGTCCTGCGGGCAAATGCGGCCACAAATTTCGGGGAACGTGTTGGTCGCCTGAGAAATCTCATAGGCTTCCTGCAAACGACCCTCTGCCGTCATGCGCAGCCAGTCGGGGATGTTGTTGTGCAGCGGGCAATGGGTCTGACAATACGGCACGCCACACTGGCTGCACCGGCTGGCCTGCTCCTTTGCCTTTGCGTCAGCGTACTCTGAATAAATCTCGTTGAAATCTTCTTTGCGCAAATTGGGCGGACGCTTCTCCGGCATGTCCCGCTCAATATTGGTGAATTTCAACATAGGTTGCTTGGCCATGACGCACGATCCTTCATTCCACTTTGAAACGGGGAATAAACCAAGCTCGAACTAAATAAAAGGCAGTAATACTGACCTATATGTCGATTTTCACATGCCGCATTGCAGAAATTTGATGCACAAAGCCTAAGTATAGGACCGATTCGGAATTAGTTGATTAGAAGCCACTGATAAGAAAGGCTAAAGCAAGAGACCCTACAATGATCCGCCACCAACCAAAAAGCGCATAGCCGTGCTTGGTCACATAACCGAGCACCCATTTCACCACAAAGACCGCTGTAATGAACGCGATGACAAAGCCTACAGCGATTTCGTTCAGCGCTCCCATGTCGAGTACATCGCGATTCTTGTACATGTCATAGGCAAAGGCGCCGGCCATCGTTGGCATCGACAAAAAGAAAGAGAACTCCGCTGCCGCACGCTTGCTCGCACCCAGCATCAGCGCCCCCACAATCGTCGCTCCCGACCGCGATACACCCGGCACCATGGCAAGGCACTGGATAAAGCCGATCTTGATCGCCATCGGAATAGGGAGCTGCATCGCATCGTCATGGGTTGGCTCTGGCGCAAAACGGTCCACGAAAACCAACACGATTCCGCCCAGAATAAGCATCACCGCAATCAGCATCGGCGTCTCGAACAGCACCGTCTTGATGAATCCGTGCGCCAACACACCGATAAAGGCCGCAGGCAAAAACGCCAACAAAACAGACCAGATAAACCGTCGTGCAACGGGGTCATGCGGCGCAGCCGCGAAAACCGAAATCAACCGTGCAGAATAGAGCATAAGGATCGCCAAAACCGCACCCAACTGGATCACAACTTCAAACGTCTTGCCCGCCGAATTAAATCCAAGAAAGTGACCCGCCAACAGGATATGCCCTGTTGAGGAGACAGGAATAAACTCCGTAAGCCCCTCAAGAAGCCCCAGAAAAGCGGCAACAATGGTGGTACTTTCCATTAGCTGGAGCGCAGGTTGCTGGCCGATTCTTTGATCGCGTCATACTGGCCCGACGGGCGGAACCGCCACAGATACTCAGGCAACACAGAAACCATCGCTGTGGGCGCGATACCCAGCGCATCAAAACCCTGCGCATCTTCTGCCACAACATTATCGTTGCGCAAATTCTTGACCTGATCGCGGGTGACCATACCGTTCTTCACCAGACCCAGCGTGACAATCTCAAGCATGTCAAAACCGAACGCCATAATCTTAGCCGCAAAGAACGGAATGTTGAGCACCAAACGACGGCGGCGGATCACATCCAGCATCAGGTTCATCAACTCACGGAAGGTCATCGTCACCGGACCGCCAAGTTCATAAATGCCTTTGGCCTCACCCAACGCACCCATCGCCGCAGCTTGGGCTACATCATCTACGTATACAGGCTGGAACCGCGTTTTGGCACCGACAACTGGCAGCACTGGCGCCATCCGCGACATGCCCGCAAAGCGGTTGAAAAATTCATCCTCGGGTCCAAACACGATCGAAGGCCGCAAGATCATTGCGTCAGGCTGGTACTTCAGCACGCCCGCTTCGCCTTCGGCCTTGGTCCGCGCATAGTCGCTCTCGCTGTCCAGATCGGCACCGATGGCCGAAATATGAACCATCCGGCTGATCCCCATTTCACTGGAAATCCGCGCGATCCGTGTCGGCCCTTCGGACTGAACCGCGTCAAAGCTGTTCTTGCCATTCTCGGCCAAAACACCGACGCAGTTAATGACCGCATCCGCACCCTTCATCACAGAAGCCACAGATGCATCATCTCGGATGTTGCACAGCACAGGCTCAACCTGCCCGACCACACCATAGGTCTTAACGAAAATCGCCTCATTAGGACGCCGCACTGCAACCCGAACACGCCAACCTGCTTTGGCCATCCGCCGCGCGATGTACCGCCCGACAAAGCCTGAACCGCCATAAATTGTAACCAGCTTAGACATGCGCATACCCTCAAGAATTATCCCGCTTGGGTGTACTCCCCTGCCGCCCTCCAAACAAGGCGCAATTATCCACTAGGCGACACGTCGCAAAAGAACTTCGCCTCGCCCCGATAAATACGATTGACACAACCAAAGGACAGCCTTAGGTGCTGCAACACGTTGAGTGCCCAGGTGGCGGAATGGTAGACGCGCTAGCTTCAGGTGCTAGTACTGGCAACGGTGTGGAGGTTCGAGTCCTCTTCTGGGCACCAAATATTCCGAAAATTTTCTACTAGAACAACCAAAGCATCGACAGCTTTGTATTCTCGATTAACCCCGTAAACGGTTTTCCAAATTAAAAACCTATCAGAAATAGCCCGCCCTTACTTCCCAAAAAATATCTGGCACAATAGAACAAAACATGAACAATAATGTTCATGCATGAAAACCGATTCTTCATACGGGCAGGTAATCCACCTGCCAAAGCGCAAGGTATCCGTAGCGCAAGCGCCGGTTTTACCAGCGTTAACGGATGTATTGTGCACAACGACGGCCGACCCAGCAGCGACAGGGTTCCTGCTCTCGTCGCTAAACGAAATGGGCGGTCCAATCCTTTGGGTGCAGGACCACATGTCGCGCCGCGAGAGCGGGCAGATTTATACACCGGGCTTACCTGCGTTTGGCGTCAAGCATGCAGTGCTTCAGGTCCACGTCAGCCATCCACGCGATGTGCTTTGGGCAATGGAGGAAGGGGCGTCCTGCGCGGGGCTGTCAGCAGTCATCGGCGAAATCCACGGCGCGCCAGCATCACTGGATTTCACCGCGACCAAGCGTTTGGCCATGCGCGCCGAGGCTTCTGGCGTACCCGTTTTTTTACTGCGCAGCGGCGATCCGGGTGTACTGAGTGCTGCGCGCGCACGCTGGCGTGTGATGTCCCTGCCATCACTGACGAATGCACACGACAGCAGAGCCCCCGGCTCCCCACAATGGGATCTGGATTTGTTTCGCGCCCGCGCCCAAACGCCGGGACGATGGGTGGCGCAATATGACCCTGATGCGCCCAGAGCCACAGATCGTCTCCGTTTGGTTTCCCGCGCTGACACTGGAACGGTGGACGCGGGTGATCAGTCAGTACCGGACCGCTCCGGCGGATGATGTTCCTGTTGTCCTGACGCGTGACGGCACCCATGGACCAGTGGTCCATTGTACAAACCCCGCCGCCCAAACCCGCGGCGTCAGAGCAGGCGAGCGTGTTGTCGACGCCCAAGCGATTCACCCTGACCTGCATGTCGAGTCTGCCGATCTTGACGGCGACCATGCCCTTCTTGCCCGCCTCGTTCATTGGGCACGGCGCTGGTGTCCATGGACGGCGCAGGATGGTGCGGACGGTCTGTTCCTCGACATCTCAGGCACCGCGCATCTGTTCGGTGGTGAGGCGCGGATGCTGCGCGACATCGTCCAACGCTTTGCCATGCAGGGACTGACGGCACGGATCGCCCTCGCCCCCACACGCGGCGCCGCGCAGGCACTCGCACGTTACGGTGCGCCGCACACAATCTGCACCAATGCCCAAATGGCGGAGCAACTGGCCGACCTCCCCGTTCAGGCCTTGCGCATCGACAGCGATACGAACCGCTTACTCACACGCCTCGGCCTAAAATCCATTGGCGCGCTAAGCGATGTGCCACGCGCCGCCCTGATGCGGCGCTTTGTGAATATGCCCGCGGATCGCAACCCGCTGATCTTGCTCGACCGCGTGTTGGGTACAGCGGCAGACCCGCTTAACGCGCCTCCCGACCCCACACGCTTTATGGCCCGTGCACGCCTGCCAGAGCCTGTGATTGACCCGATCCCCCACCTCAAAGGGCTCGCCGATGACCTCTGCGCCACACTGGCAAAGGCAGAGCAAGGTGCGCGGCAGTTGCACTTGACCATCTACCGGATCGACAGCGAATTCAGGACCGTCCGCGTCGCCCTCGCCAAGGCCAGCCGCGACCCTGCGCATCTATTGCGCCTGTTTGACGGTAAACTTGACAGCATCGACCCCGGTTTCGGCTTTGATCTTTTGACGCTTGAGGCCTCACGGGTAGAGCCTGTCTTGCTGATCCAAGAGCGCCTTGACGGCAAGCGCGACACACAGGCAGATATTTCAGGCCTGCTCGACCGTTTGACCGCACGGTTGGGGCGGGACAAAATCACATGGTCGGACTGGACGGAAACGCACAAGCCTGAGCGGGTGGAGGGGCATGTCCCCGCCCTCCACGCCTCCCCAACACCCGCACCCGTCCTTACCCGCGAACGCCCCATCCGCGTCCTCAAACCCGCCGAAGAAGTGCGCGTGATTTATGCCGTGCCCGAAGGGCCACCCTCGCAATTTCGTTGGCGCAATGTCCTCTACAAAACCGTCCGTCACGCAGGCCCGGAACGGATTTCCCCTGAATGGTGGATGGACCGCCCCGGCACGCGCCTGCGCGATTACTACAAGGTTGAGGTACAGGATGGCCGTCGCTTCTGGCTCTACCGCGAAGGGGTGCTTCATGACGGGCGCGGCGACGATCCGCGTTGGTTCCTACACGGGTTCTTTGCCTAATGCCCCAGCAAGAAGGACATAAACGCCGCACGCTTGAGGGTGACATCGGGTTCCAGTGGCACCCCCCCAGCGACTATGTAGAGTTCGGGTTGGCCAGTTGCTTTTCCTTCCTGCGTGCCGCCTCCGATGCCGTTGACCTCACGGTGACCGCCAATTTGCTCGGCTATGACCGCATCGGGATCGCCGACCGCAACACCCTAGCGGGTGTGGTTCGTATCCATACGGAGGCTAAAAAAGCCTGTGTGACCCCCCTTATCGGTGCGCGACTAGTCCTGCTCTGTGGCACCGAACTTCTCGCTTACCCACAGGACCGCGACGCCTATGCGCGCCTCTCGACTCTGCTCTCCAAGGGGAAGATGCAAACATCCGAAGGCGCATGGCAAGAAAAGGGGGAAACGCATCTCACTCTAGAGATGCTCAAACTACATGCGCAGGGCCTGCACCTCATCGTAATCCCGCCCGAAAACCTCGATGTCTTTGCCGCCAACCTGCCGCGCCTGATCGCGGCCCTGCCCGACATGCGCTTTATCGGCGCGACACACCTCTATCGCGGCGATGACCGTGCGCGGATCAACAGACTCGATACCTTGGCCCGCCACCATGACCTGTCCATATTCGCCACCAATGATGTGCTCTATCACACGCCCGAACGCCGGCCGCTTCAGGACGTGATGGTTGCTATCCGTGAAGGTGTTATAGTCTCTAAAGCGGGTTTTTTGCTCGAATCTAATGCAGAACGGCATCTCAAATCACCAGTCGAGATGTGTCGCCTTTTTGCCGACTGGCCCCATGCCATCGCCGCCACGCGCAGCCTTGCCAACCAGATCAGTTTCGCCCTCACCGACCTGCAATACGAATACCCGCACGAGATTGTGCCCGAGGGTAGCACCCCCATGGAGGAGCTTGCCCGCCTCACATGGTCAGGCGCGCAAAACCGCTACCCTGATGGCATCCCCGACCACGTCACCAAAATCATCCACAAAGAATTCGCCCTCATCGAGAAGAAAGAAATCGCGCGCTATTTCCTCACCATCAACGACATCGTCCGCTTTGCCCGCGAGGAAGCAGACCCGCCCATCCTGTGCCAAGGGCGTGGATCTGCCGCCAACTCCGCCGTGTGTTTCTGCCTCGGCATCACTTCTGTGGACCCGAACGAGCATAACGTCCTGTTCGAGCGTTTCCTGAGCGAGGAACGCGAAGAGCCGCCCGACATTGACGTCGATTTCGAGCATGAGCGTCGCGAAGAAGTCATCCAATATATGTACCGCAAATATGGCCGCACCCGCGCAGGGCTCTGCGCAACGGTAATTCATTACCGCCCCCGCTCCGCCATCCGCGAAGTCGGCAAGGCGATGGGCCTGTCCGAAGACGTGACCTCAAAACTCGCCGGCACCATATGGGGCAGTTTCGAAGGCCAGATGGATGACAAACGCACAAAGGAGGCTGGGCTGGACCTATCCAACCCCTATCTGCGCATGGTCCTCACCCTCGCCAAACAAATGATCGGCATGCCGCGTCACCTCTCCCAACACGTCGGCGGCTTTATCCTGACGGAGCGCCCCCTGACGGAGATCGTCCCCATCGGCAACGGCGCCATGGCCGAGCGTAGCTTCATCGAGTGGGACAAGGACGACATCGAGGCCCTGAAAATTTTCAAAGTCGATATTCTTGCCCTCGGCATGCTCACCTGCATCGCCAAATGCTTTGATCTGCTCGAGGCGCATTACGACCGCCCGTTGGAGTTGGCCACCGTACCCGTTGAGGACGACATGCCCGACGATCAGCGCCCGACCTATGACATGCTGTGTCGTGGCGACAGCCTCGGTGTGTTTCAGGTCGAGAGTCGGGCCCAAATGGCGATGCTGCCAAAGCTACGCCCCCGTAAATTTTATGATCTGGTGATCGAAGTTGCCATCGTCCGTCCCGGTCCGATCCAAGGGGACATGGTCCACCCCTATCTGCGCCGCCGTCAAGGGATGGAGAGCGTCGCCTATCCCGCACCTGGCCCGCAATACCCTCAGGACGAGCTGTTCAATATCCTGAGCCGCACCCTTGGCGTGCCAATCTTCCAAGAACAGGCGATGAAAATTTCCATCGACGCCGCGCGCTTTTCCCCCGCCGAAGCGAACGAACTGCGCAAGGCCATGGCCACCTTCCGCTCGCGTGGCACCATTGAGCTGCTCCAAGAGAAAATGGTCGGTCGCATGACCGCGCGCGGCTATGATCCCGTCTTTGCCCAGCGCTGCTTTGACCAGATCAAAGGCTTCGGCGAATACGGATTCCCCGAAAGCCATGCGGCCAGCTTTGCCAAACTCGTCTATGTCTCAAGCTGGATGAAATGCCACTACCCAGCCGCCTTCGCTTGTGCGCTGCTCAATTCCCAACCCATGGGGTTCTACGCCCCCGCCCAGATCGTGCGCGATGCCCGCGACCACGGAGTCGAGGTCCGCATGGTCGATGTTAACTACTCCGATTGGGACTGCACGCTGGAGCCTTGCGAGGGCAGTTTTGCCTTGCGCCTTGGTTTGCGACAGGTCGACGGGATGCAACGGATGGCGGGCTTGCGCATCATGGCAAACCGCAATGCACCTTACGAAAATGTAGAGACCCTCAAATCCCGCGCCGTGTTGGATATGAAAGCGATCCGCAGCCTTGCCGCTGCTGATGCCATGCGCAGCATGGGGATCGACCGCAGGCAGGCACTTTGGCAATCCCAAGCCCTCAAAGACGCGCCCGCCCTGCCCATTTTCGAATATGCCCAAGCCAAGGCCCACGGCGACGAGCCCGAAGTAGCCCTGCCCAAAATGCCCAAGGCTGAACATGTCGTCGCCGATTATCAAACCCTGCGCCTCTCGCTCAAGGCGCATCCGCTGTCCTTCTATCGCAGCAGTCTGCGCGCACAGGGATTCTCATCCGCCGCTGATCTGCCGCGCATGCGTCACGGCCAAGGGGTCTCCCTCGCGGGTCTCGTCCTCGTCCGTCAAAAACCGGGCAGTGCAAAGGGTGTCTGCTTTATCACGCTGGAGGATGAGGCAGGTGTCGCGAACCTTGTCATCTGGCCAAAGATGTTTGAGGCCTACCGCCCCGTCATCATGTCCGCCCGCCTGCTGGTCGTGCATGGACAGGTCCAAACCGACGGGCGCGTGATCCACATCGTTGCCAATGATCTACAGGACCGTAGCGATCGCCTCACTGGGCTGTCCGATGCCACCATGCCTGCAAGCGCAGTGCGCGGGGATCACCCCACACATCCCATTCCCGGTCAGGTCGGGATCAGGGGGCACCCCCGCAATGCAAGAGTGATTCCCAAATCCCGCGACTTCCACTGAAGCGTCAGCCCAACACCTCAACCACAGCTAAACGCGCAGCCTCAACCACCTCATCCGCCTGGTCTTTGCTCAGGCAGAACGGCGGCGCAAACCCGATAATGTCACCCTGCGGCATCGCACGCGCAATCACACCCCGCTCAAACATCGCGGCCACAATGCGCGGCCCGACCTTCTCACCCGCATCAAACATCACATGGTCATCGCGGTCCTTCACCAACTCAACCGCGCAAAGCATCCCCTCGCCGCGAATATCGCCAACATGGGCATGATCGCCCAGCGCCGCACGCATCGCCGTGTTGAGGTATCCCCCAACCGTTCCCGCATTGCTCACCAGATCAAGGCTATCGATCAACTTAAGGTTCGCCACCCCCGCCGCCGCACCAATTGGGTGTGCGGAATAGGTCCAGCCATGCCCGATGGGGCCAAACTCATCCGTCCCATCTTCCAAAACTTTCCACATACGATCCGACACAATAGACCCTGACAAAGGGGCATAGGCAGATGTCAGCCCCTTGGCGATGGTAATCAGATCAGGCCGCATGCCGTAATGATCCGATCCCATCATGGTCCCCAAACGCCCAAACCCTGTCACCACTTCATCCGCGATCAGCAGAATGTCATGGCGGTCCAGCACCGCCTGAATGGCCGTCCAATAGCCCGCAGGGGGTGGCACAATACCACCCGTCCCCAGCACAGGCTCTCCGATAAACGCTGCGATCGTATCCGCACCCTCGCGGGCGATCAGCGCCTCCAGCTTGGCCACACAATCGGCGGTAAACGCCTCCTCGCTCATGTCGCGGTCGGCACGGCGGAAGTAATAGGGCGCCTCAGTATGCACCACATGGCTCAGCGGCAGATCGAATTTCTTGTGAAACAGCTCAAGCCCAGTGAGCGATCCTGTCACCAACCCTGACCCGTGGTACCCGCGCCAGCGTGAGATAATCTTTTTCTTCTGCGGACGGCCCAGCACGTTGTTGTAATACCAGACCAGCTTGATGTTCGTCTCGTTCGCATCCGATCCGCTCATCCCGTAGTAGACGTGGTTCATGCCCTCGGGTGCGCGCTCCGCAATCATCCGCGACAGGGTGATGGAGGCCTCTGTCCCGTGACCAACATAGGAATGGTAATAGGCCAACTCATGCGCCTGCGCCGCAATCGCCTCTGCAATCTCGGTGCGGCCATAGCCGACGTTCACACAATAGAGGCCGGCAAAAGCGTCCAGATGGCTGCGCCCCTCACGGTCGGTGATATGCACACCCTTCGCTGTTTGGATAATGCGGTTGCCCATCTCGCGGCGCGCAAACTGGCCCAGATGCGTGGAAGGGTGGAAAAAGTGATCGTGATCCCATTGGGTCAGCACATCATTCGTCAGCGGCTTATTCATCGCAGATCCTACTCGGGCAAGGGTTCACCATAATTGCTATTTGAATTGCGGCGATAGGTCCACCATCAGAGATTTCTTGCCAAAACGTCAAAAACAAACGACCGTTTCGTGACTCCCTCCTCATGAAAGACCTAACATGACAACTATCGAGGCAAATTTCACCACTGATGAGTACCTAAGCCGCATCGCAAAAACCCGCAAAGCAATGGCAGCAAAAGGGCTTGAAGCTATTTTCGTCACAGATCCTTCGAACATGTCATGGTTGACGGGATATGACGGCTGGTCCTTTTATGTGCATCAAGGCGTGCTGCTCACCCTGGAGGGAGAGCCGGTCTGGTGGGGACGTGCCATGGATGCGCTGGGCGCAAAACGCACCGTGTTCATGCAAGATAACGACAGTATTCGCGGCTACGACGATACCTTCGTCCAAAACCCTGAGAAACACCCGATGCAGGAACTCGCCGGCCTCATTAAATCACACGGACTGGAAGGGGCGAACATCGGTGTAGAGCTCGACAATTACTACTACACCGCCGCCGCCCATATGACTCTGACAAACGCGCTGCCCCACGCCACATTCAGCGATGCAACAGGGCTGGTAAACTGGCAACGCGCCATCAAATCCAAGACCGAGATTGAATACATGCGCCGCGCCGCCCGCATCGTAGAGGCCATGCACGCCCGTATTCTGGAAGTTGCCGAACCTGACATGCGCAAGAATGACTTAATCGCAGAAATCTACGCTACGGGTATGCGCGGCGCCGACGGCCATTGGGGCGACTATCCCGCGATTGTGCCGATGGCTCCCTCAGGACTTGATGCCACCGCCCCCCACCTCACATGGGACGACCGCCCGATGCAGCGCGGCGAAGCGACGTTTTTCGAGATCGCAGGCGCACACCGTCGCTACCAATGCCCGCAATCACGCACACTATTTTTAGGCGAGGTGCCGCAAAAGTTCCGCGATGCGGAGGCCGCAGTGCTCGACGCAATCGAGGCAGGCTTGGAGCAGGCCAAACCCGGCAATCAGGCACAAGACATCGCCAACGCTTTCAACACCACACTGAACAAAGCGGGGTTCGAGAAAGACAGCCGCTGTGGCTATGCCATCGGGATCAGCTACCCGCCCGATTGGGGCGAGCGTACGATTTCCTTCCGTCGAGGTGACACAACGATTCTCAAGACGGGAATGACATTCCACTTCATGCCCGCGCTTTGGCTGGATGATGGGGGTCTAGAGATCACAGAACCAATCCTGATAACGGAAACAGGATACGAGTGTTTTTGCAGCACACCGCGCGAACTGTCGGTGAAATTATGAGCATATCGCCTACCATCCCACTCGACGCAGACGGCGCGCACCACGGCTTTCTCAAGCTTCCCCACAGCCGCGATGACAGCGCGTGGGGGTCCGTTATGGTCCCGATCACCGTGGTCAAGAATGGTGACGGCCCCACCGCCCTGCTCACAGGGGCAAACCACGGCGATGAATACGAGGGCCCAATCGCACTCCAAGAACTCGCACTCACACTCAAACCCGCCGACATCACAGGACGTGTGATTATCCTACCGATGATGAACACGCCCGCCTTCGCCGCTGGTACCCGCTGCTCGCCCATCGACGGCGCAAACATGAACCGCAGCTTTCCAGGTCGTGCAGATGGTACCGTCACGCAAAAGCTGTGCCATTTCATCGCCACCGAACTGGTTCCGCTTGCCGACATTGTCCTCGACTTTCACTCTGGCGGCAGCACCCTAGATTTCCTCCCCTTCGCCGCAGCGCATGTCCTGAATGACAAAACACAGGAAGCTGCCTGTATGGCGGCAATGCAAGCGTTCAACGCCCCCTATTCCGCGCGCATGTTAGAGATCGACAATGTCGGCATGTTCGACACGGAGGTCGAGAAACAGGGCAAGGTTTTCGTCACAACCGAGTTGGGCGGCGCAGGCACCTCCACAGCAAAAACAGTCTCTATTGCGCGTAAAGGCATTCGAAATTTTCTAATCCATGCTGGGATCATGACGGGTGAGCTGCAAATCGCGCCCAGCGTGCAACTTGATATGCCCGACGATACCTGCTTCGTGTTTTCGCAACATGCGGGCCTGATCGAATACCTCGTTGATTTAGGTGACCCTGTCGCCAAGGGCGAACCCGTCGCCCGTATCTGGCCCGCGGACCGCACAGGTGTCGCGCCAGTCGAGTGCCTCGCCGAGCGCAGCGGTATCCTTACAGCACGCCACATCCCCGGTTTGATCAAACTAGGTGATTTCATCAGCCTGATCGCGACCGAGGTGCCCGCCTAGAATACCCCTTCCAAATTGAGCGCCGCAAACCCGCCCCTACAGACTTCGATCTTAGCTAAGATCTCGCATAAGATTGGCGCTCTCGTACAATGCCCCTATATAGGGCAGAGCAAATCAATACGGACCACTAATGCCCTCTGATCCCTTCACCCAGAACAAGACTGCGCTGCTTGCGCTGGGCGGTCACCGTGTATGGTCGTTGATGGTGACGCTGTTTGGTGATCTGGCGCAGGAGCACGGCAGCACGATCGACGGACCAACACTGTCCGCAGTCATGGCTGAAATGGACATCCGACCCGAAGCAGTGCGCGTTGCCCTGCACCGCTTGCGCAATGACGGCTGGATCAGTTCGGAAATGTGCGGACGCACAGGCCTTCACGCACTTACCGCGACAGGGCACCACGAAACAACACAGGCCAGCGCGCGCATCTACGCCAGCCCTGCACCGCCCAGCGAAAGTTGGCGCCTCGCCCTTACCCAAGATGCCGCCACTTCCGACGATATGATCGCCCGTGGCTTCCTCACGCTACTCCCTCGCATTTATCTAGGCGATGTAAGCACACGCGCACCGTCAGATGCACTCATTCTCGAGGGAACCCCCGCTCCCGACTGGCTTCGCGCCGAGATTTCACCCTTGATGTTGGACCCTGAGTACGCAGCGCTTCTCCCCATATTGCAGAAGGTCGAACAGACCATGCAAAGAGGGATGTTAACTCCGCTACAAACTGCGGTGCTTAGATGTCTACTGGTGCACAACTGGCGCCGCATCGTGCTGCGCCACCCTGCGCTACCTGCTGCTTTGCTGCCTGACGATTGGTCAGGCCACGCGTGTCACAAACTGATCGACACGCTCCTTGCGCGCTTTCCCCGCCCCACCCTGTCCGTGATCTTGCCGAGTTAGCAGCCCCCGCCTTTCCCCGCATACCCCCTCCCTGTATAGAGTGCCCGATGACAAACAAAGTATACCTCAATGACCTCCCCGATGGCCTTGACCTCGGACCCGAGGTCGCCATTGATTGTGAGACGATGGGCCTCCACCCGCACCGCGACCGTTTGTGTCTGGTTCAGCTCTCGTCAGGCGATGGTCACGCGCATCTGGTGCAGATCGAGCGCGGCCAAACCGAGGCACCGAACCTGTGCCGCTTGCTCGCTGATCCGAATGTGCTCAAGCTGTTTCACTATGGCCGCTTTGACATCGCCGCGATGCTGAATGCATTTGGCGTACTCACCGCGCCCGTCTATTGCACCAAGATCGCTAGCCGCCTGATCCGCACCTACACGGACCGTCACGGTCTGGCCAAGCTGCTTCAGGAACTGCTGAGCGTCGATATCTCCAAGCAGCAACAATCCAGCGATTGGGGTGCCCCAAAACTTACAAAAGCCCAGATCGATTATGCCGCGTCCGACGTTCTATACCTGCACAAACTCCGCGATGCGCTGAACGTGATGCTTGTACGCGAAGGGCGCATGGAAACTGCCCAAGCCTGCTATGATTTCCTGCCCACGCGCGCCAAACTTGACCTCGACGGCTGGCCCGATACGGATATCTTTGCACACTCATGAAACGCATTTCCCCATGATCGCGCGTGACCGCTATTCGCGGATGGTATCCCTGCTCAAAGTTGCGTTCCCGCTCGGCGCTCTTGCGCTGCTATCAACGCTCTTTCTGATCGCCCGCGCGATGGAGACGGATACCCCGATCCCGTTCGCTGACATCGAAATCCAAGAGCGCCTGCGCGACCAGCAGATCACTGGCCCCTTCTTTTCTGGCACCACACAGACAGGCGATCAGATGTCCTTCTCGGCGGAAAAACTAATCACCCTTCAGGACAATGTTGGTAAAAACCGCGCAGAAGAAGTGAAGGCAACTCTAAGAACCACCAAAGGTGCCACATTCGAGCTTCAGGCAGACGTGGCCGAACTGGATATTGCTGGCAACTCGGCGCTGCTCAGTGGGGCCGTCTCCATGGCTACGTCCTCCGGATACCGCATAAACACCGAACAACTCACCTCGCAAATCTCGACGCTGGACGTCACAGCGCCCGAAACGGTCGAGGCGACAGGCCCCTTAGGCGAACTAACGGCGGGGAATATGCGAATATTCGCGCCAAATGACGGCGAAAACACGCAAATGCTTTTCAGTGGCGGCGTGAAACTGATATATACTCCTAAATAGTACAAGAAAGTTGTGAAGATGATGGGCCTACGTTTGCTGCTGACAGCGCTTTTTGCGGCGCTAATTTCGACCAGCGCCATGGCCCAAGGGGCCAGCGTTGCATTTGGCACAATCGCCCAAGATACCAGCCTACCCGTTGAGGTTAGCTCTGATGAGCTGTCCGTGGACCAACAGACAGGCACCGCAATTTTCACTGGAAACGTGGTGATCGGACAGGGGGACATGCGCCTGTCTGCACAACGCGTGATGGTTGTCTACCGCGATACTGCCGACGGCATCGCAAAGATGGAAGCGACGGGCGGCGTAACACTGGTTTCAGGCAAAGACGCCGCAGAATCCCAACGCGCCGATTATAGTATCGACGAGGGCACCATTGTGATGAGCGGGAACGTCCTGCTCGCCCAAGGGGCCAGCGCGCTCAGCGCCGATACGATGACAATCCACCTGCGGGATGGCACCGCCCGTATGTCAGGAAACGTACGCTCGCGCCTCTCAACAGGTGGCAATAACTGATGTCGGCACCTGAACTCACCGTATCGGAAGGCAGCGCAGGATTGCGCATTTCCCACCTGCGCAAATCCTACCGCAAAAAGATCGTCATCCGCGATTTCTCGATGGAATTGATGCGCGGTGAAGTCGTGGCGCTGCTTGGCCCCAACGGCTCGGGCAAAACCACAACCTTCTACTCCGTTGCGGGACTTGTGACACCCGAAGGTGGCACCGTCACCATCGACGGCAAGGATGTAACGACCCTCCCGATGTACCGCCGCGCTCAACTTGGCATCGGCTATCTGCCGCAAGAGATGAGCATCTTTCGCGGCATGTCGGTGCAGGAAAACATCCTTGCGATCCTCGACATTGTAGAGCGAGACCGCCGTAAAAAGCTGTTGCGGCTGGACGAATTGCTGAGCGAGTTTTCCATCGAACACTTGCGCCGCGCGCCCGCACTGGCCCTGTCTGGCGGTGAGCGTCGTCGCGTTGAGATTGCCCGCTGCCTTGCCGCGAATCCCAAATATCTCTTGTTGGATGAGCCCTTCGCGGGCGTCGATCCAATCTCCGTAGGGGATATCAGGCACCTTGTCGCCGACCTCAAAAAGCGCGGTATAGGCGTGCTCATCACCGACCATAACGTGCGTGAAACACTAGAAATTGTAGACCGCGCCTATATTCTGCACGAAGGTCGCGTACTTATGTCTGGCACACCCGACGAAGTCGTGAATAACGGCGACGTGCGTCGCGTGTATCTTGGCGATAATTTTAAGATATCTTGAGCTACTTCACGCCAACCTCACGGCAATTTTCATCTTAAACGATTGACTCCTAAGCGGTTCTCACCGTCTAATCAGGTATGGCGACATTGCTATGCTTGATACACACGGCCGCGCCACCTTTGGGTGGGACGGCTGATTTCAACCATATGAAAGCTGCCATTCCCCTGAATCTGACCCAAAAAAACCGAGCATAACCAAGGGGCAGATTAAATTTTAAAAGGAGACACTATGCGTTACCAAATCAGCGGAAAACAAATCGACATCGGTGAAGCCCTGCAAACACACGTCAAAACCGAATTGGACAGCGTCGTCCAGAAATACGCTGAACGACCGACCGATGCGCTGATTGTCTTCTCTAAATCGGCACATGAATTTGTCTGCGAAGCCACAGTGCACCTCTCCACCGGGCTCACTGCGTCGGCAAAAGCACACGAAACAGAGATTTACGCCGCTTTTGACAGCTGCGCCGAGAAGATGGAAAAACAACTGCGTCGCTACAAGCGCCGGTTGAAAGATCATCACCGCGACCGCACGGATCCGGTTGAACTTTTGGGCGCTGCCACGTATATCTTGGCATCAGAGCAGGACAGCGGAGCGGACGAGCCCGAAACACTCCAGCCCATGATCATCGCAGAAATGCAGACAAAAATTGCTACGTTGTCTGTCGGCGAAGCGGTCATGCAAATGGAGCTTTCAGGTGCACCCGTACTGGTGTTCAAAAAAGAAGGTAAGGACGGGGTCAACGTCGTATACCGCCGAGATGACGGAAACATCGGCTGGATTGACCCTGCATAAATACTGGTCTACAGCGCGCGTGAGAGCGCGCGCTACAGGGAAAAGCAGAAGATGAACTTTGCAAAACTACTGACGCCTCAGGCGGTTAAGGTGCTGTCCTCAACCAACAGTAAAAAGCGGCTCATCACCGAGTTGGGTGATTTGGCGCAAAGCATATATGGCCTGGAATCTGCAAAAGTCGTCGAAGCTCTGCTTGCCCGCGAAGCGCTGGGGCCCACAGGTGTGGGCCGCGGCGTGGCTCTACCTCATGCCCGTATTGAGGGACTTGAAGAGGTATCAGGCCTGTTCGTATTGCTGGAAAAACCAGTCGATTTCGGTTCCGTCGATCGCTTGCCCGTCGATATCACCTTCGCTCTGTTTGCGCCCGTGAATGCAGGTGTCGAGCATCTAAAAGCGCTGGCCCTTGTTTCACGCACCCTGCGCGACGCAAGCATCTGCGCCAAACTTCGTGCCAATCACAGTGCCGATACCCTCTACACAATCCTGACCGAAGCCGAAGCTGTTAAAGCAGCCTAATCCTGCTTAGCGCCAGCGGTCAAAACCAAACATCATGTAATCACGCTGGTAGACATCCGCGCCTAGCGCTTCGATCTCATCGTCATAGATGTCCGCAAGGCTGTGCGGCCCGTGGAACACCGCAGGTTCCACCCGTGGCGCATCGCCGTAACCAACATCCGCTGACAAGGCCGCCAAATCACGCGCCAGCGTCTCTTCCCTCAGGATCAAGTCAGGGAAAGTGAAATCGCCAAACCCCTTCACGACCTCGGCCTGCGTAGCCCACGCAGGATCAACACGCACCGCCGTTTGCCCCGCAAGGTTTCCCTTCAGGAAATTCAAAAATGCGATGAACGCCGTACGATGCGCGGCGAGATCAATCGCATCCTCCTGCCCCTCTTCGGGCAGCGGCAATTTATAGCGGCGGACGAGTGTGCGACGTAGTTGCAAATAGCTGCCCTTGCCCGAGTTCAGTATCCGATGACAAAACACCTCATGCGCCCGCAAGATCGGATGCCGCAGCACCGCAAAACTGCGATGGCCAGTGTTCCTGTTCTTCCATTGGCGCAGGTCTTTTTGCGTCATCTTCTGGCCCAGTGCGTTCTGCTTTTCACCATCAAGTGCAGCAAGCCAGCGCCGCACTTCTTGCTGCGGTCCACCAGCGATTGGCATAAACAACAGCGGCGCTTTGATCCCCGCTACATATCCAGGCACATTCGGCCCACGTCGCGGTTCAAAATTTGGGGTACGCGTCAGGTCGAATCGGTCCAGCCGCGCCAGCGCATCTTCCATCGCGGCGTAATTGCTCACCTTCTGCGACAACGGGCTTGGGTTCTGCTTTTTGAGGTTCTTGTCCAGCTCTTCGAGCATCTCTGGCACACCCAGATAGGTCGCAATACCGTTCATTACCTCAACGCTCTGTAGGTCTTCATACGCCACATAAAACGCGGTCTGCCCACTGGTCTGTAAACGGTTCATCAGCAGAAGTTGGAACGCCTGTAACGCCTCCAGATGAGCCTCGAACTCTGCTGCATCAAACACCGCCTGCGCTGTCTTATGTGCTTTCACATCTGTAAGTTTCCACTGCCCCGTCGCTTGCGCAATTTTCCAACTAACATAGCTCTCCACTGGATTGCGGGTTAGGATAATCTTGGCCGCCGCAGGATCGTCCAACACAAGGTCAAGCACACGCGGGTCGTGATCATGGAAATAGCGAAAACCACCCATCGCGGAGGGGTCATGCTTGATCTGGCGCAGCAGTGCTGTCGGATCGGCATCCCGCGTGGCCTGATCCACCCCAAGGATATGCGTCGTATTCGGATACCCGATAAAGTGCGGGTTAAACGCTTCGCCGTGACACTTGATCCCGGCAAACGCGTTCAAATTCGCCTCAAGGAAATTAGATCCTGTCCGCATCTCTGCAAACACGACAAAGCTATTAAAACGTGCTGTCATCTATTTCACCAAATAAGGTTTGCGCGGAACTTGTGTGCTTGAGGTTGGTCCACGTTCGACTGGGAAATCACCCATCAAATAGGGGTGCATGCCCTGATTCTTCAGGTTCTGGAGGAACTGACCAAAGCCGTGCAAATCCACCATCTTGGGTGCTTCGGACAAACGTCTGATTCGCGCCTGCCCAATCTCGTCGAGGATACCCTGCAACGGCTCCATCGGTGCCTCGATAAACTCCGCCATGTTCCAAATCCGCACGCGCGCCTTGGTGTAGGGGGAGCGCAGA
>JBALTK010000064.1:0-18304 GCA_036964385.1 Sulfitobacter sp.
ACTCGATGCACAAGATGCGTTGCTTCAGGCCGATGAGATGAGCCAGAAGATCGCCGTGATGCAGGAGCAAAACGATGCTATCTTCCGTCAGCTTGAAGAAGCGATGACCGTATCGGTTGCCCCGTTGGACCGCATGTTCCGCGCCGCTGGCATGCCAACCGACCGTATGCTTAACACTGTGCGCCGTGGTTACTCTGGCCAGGGTGGACCACTGACGCCCCTCAGCTTTACCACACGCGGCGAGCAGCCTTCGGCTGACACCCTGCGCGCCAACCGTTTGTTGGGCCAGATGGACCGCCTCAATCTTTATCGCCTCGCAGCGTCCAAAGCGCCGTTTGCGAATCCTGTGAAGAACTCCTTCCGATTCACATCCAAGTTTGGCTTCCGCCGCGACCCCAAGACGGGTGGCCGCCGTATGCACAGCGGTGTCGACTTTGCCGCACCAACGGGTACACCACTCTATGCCACAGCGGACGGTGTTGTGACTCACGCAGGTTGGAGCTCTGGATATGGGCGTTTGGTCAAAATCCAGCACGAATTCGGTATCGAAACCCGTTATGCGCACCAGTCAAAAATGCGTGTAAAGGTCGGTCAAAGAGTATCGCGTGGCGATCATATTGGTGATATGGGTGCATCAGGACGGGTGACCGGCGTGCATCTACACTACGAAGTTCGCGTCGGTGGAAAAGCCGTCAATCCAATGATCTATATCAAGGCAGCAAACGATGTTTTCTAAGAGCAAAATCAATGATGGCGCACCAACCAGCGCCGACGCACCAACCACAACGACGTCTGCGGCTCCTGCCGTGCCGTCCTCCTCGGTGCCAAAGCCCAACGAGTTCAAGGCAAGCGCACCAAAGGCAAAGCCACCTGCCTCTACCCTCTCTGCTGACCTGCACGTTACAGGCAACATGAAGACAACGGGTGACATTCAGGTTGAAGGTACAGTTGAAGGCGACATCCGCGCGCACCTCTGCACCATCGGTGAGTCCGCCACCATCAAAGGCGAAGTGATTGCTGATGATGTTGTGGTCAATGGCCGCATCGTGGGCCGTGTACGTGGCCTCAAGGTTCGCCTGACATCCACAGCACGCGTAGAGGGTGACATCATCCACAAGACCATCGCAATCGAGAGCGGTGCGCACTTTGAGGGTTCTGTACAGCGTCAAGACGACCCGCTGAACCCGAGCGCGAAAGCAGCGCCAGCAGCAAAGTCCAACCCTGCTTCCTAAGAGCTACGGACACTGCAGAAACTTTAAACGCCGTGAGCCCCGCTCGCGGCGTTTTACTTTGTCGTCATGATTGTGATGACTGAAGAACCTGTGGTGAAGCGTCGCTTACACCCCGGCATCTCAACATTCCGTACAGAACGGCCAGAAATGAAGAAGGCGGGTTATGTGCTACAGCCCTATGGTCAGCCCATAACTACTCTTTTGGATATATAGATAGACCAATGCTGACCTAACTGTCCGTATTTGGGACTGACGTTACGTTAAAAACTTCTGCAAGATGATCTCAGGACATCAAAACTTGGAGAGACAAAATGACACTTGCAGAAAAAGCCCGCGCCGGTCGCCGCATCGCTCTTGAAGCTCTGGCCGAAGCAAGAACCAGCCAAGAACAAAAAAACAAAGTTATGTTTTGGCAGTTCAGAAGCGTTCGCCCACTCGTTCTGCGTCACCACGTCGAAAACATCTTCGCCTTCAAAGAAATCGCTTCATATCCCCGCCAAGCGATGCCGTACCAGATCGCTTCATAAGGTTGCGTTTCAAATTCTGGACTGTCGCCAGTAACGCGGCATAGCAATAAAAAATCCCTAAGAGGTAACCGAAGCGCCAAGATAACGAATACCAAAAAAAATTGGACATGCGGCGCTGGCATGAACTTGAATACAGGAAGAAATTTCCGTTCACACGGATCATATTACTGGGTGGGTAGTAACCAGTGAGGGAGCTTGGCCTCGTCAATAAATTACGAGGTCAAGCTCAGTTATAAAAGCCACGCATTCGGCCAACGCTCTGTGGCCACGTCAGGTAATTTTTTTAGCGTACACCTGATTTCATGAAAAAAGGCGCCCCTTACGAGACGCCTTTTCTTAGAGCAGTGAAAATGCAGTTTAGTCGATGACTGTAACTGTCTTCATCATATCGGGTGCGCCAACGACTGCGCCGTTGCCGCCTGTCCCGCGTTTGATCGCATCGACCACATCCTGACCGCCTGTCACACGGCCAACGACCGTGTATTGACCATTCAGGAAGTGACCCGCGTCAAACATGATAAAGAACTGGCTGTTGGCCGAGTTCGGGCTTTGCGAACGGGCCATGCCAACCACACCTTTGTCGAACGGCACATCAGAGAACTCTGCGGGCAGATCGGGCATGTCGGACCCACCAGTACCTGCACGACCCAAATTTGTGGGGTCTGTGCCGTGTTGGACGTCACCTGTCTGCGCCATGAAGCCGTCGATCACGCGGTGGAAAACCACGCCATCGTATTTACCGGCTGCGGCAAGCTCCATCATGCGCGCGGCATGTTGGGGCGCTACGTCTTCTAGCAGGTCGATGGTGACGGTGCCGTTGGCCTCGCCTGCCACTTCGATCTGGAGACCGGACGCCGCAACAGAGCTTGCGATGAGCGTCGCGAAGATACCGCCAGCGATAAGCTTACGCATCTGCGGCAACTTTTACGCTGATCATGCGGTCAGGGTTGGCAGGTGGCTCGCCTTTTGTCAGTGCATCAACATGCTCCATACCGGACGTGACCTGACCGTAGACAGTGTATTGACCGTTGAGGAAGTCATTGTCTTTGAAGTTAATGAAGAACTGGCTGTTGGCCGAGTTCGGGTTCGCAGAGCGCGCAGCGCCCAACGAGCCGCGTGCGTGCGGGATCTTGGAGAATTCCGCGGGAACATCAGGATGCTCGGAGCTGCCTGTGCCTGCGCCGCGCGGGTTGTAGTCTTTTTCCATGTTGCCATGCTGGACATCGCCCGTCTGAGCCATGAAGCCGTCGATGACACGGTGGAAGGCCACGTTGTCATAAGCGCCTGCGCGCGCGAGGGTCTTCATACGCTCGACGTGCTGTGGTGCAACATCGGGCAGCAGTTCGATGGTGACAGTGCCACCCTTGAGTTCCATCAGGATTGTGTTTTCTGGGTCTTTGATATCGGCCATGGGGCGCTCCTTCATAAATCTGACCTGTTACCTATGGTGCCGAGGCACATTTGCCAAGGCGGTGCATTGACCACAGGCGAGATTACGGCAAAACAACACTCAAGATTGAGTAAAGACGCAAAGGATGGATCGAGATGGGCTGGAAATCACTGGACGACATGGATTTACATGGCAAACGGGTTTTGGTGCGGGTCGATATAAACGTCCCCGTCGAAAAGGGCCAAGTAACCGATGCGACACGGATCGAGCGGATTGTGCCGACGGTCCATGATATTCTTTCCAAGGGCGGCACGCCGATCTTGCTCGCGCATTTTGGTCGGCCTAAAGGCAAGGTCAACCTCGACATGAGCTTGCGGCAGGTGGTCCCTGCCCTGAAACGTGCGTTGATGCGCTCTGTTATGTTGGTGGAGACACTGGAAGCCGCCGAAGCGATGACCGCCGAAGTTGCGGCTGCCGATGTGGTGCTCATTGAGAACATCCGGTTCCATCCGGGCGAGGAAGCAAATGATCCTGCGTTTGCAGCGCGTTTGGCAGAGCTGGGCGATGTTTATTGCAATGACGCGTTTTCAGCCGCGCACCGTGCCCATGCCTCGACCGAAGGGTTGGCGCATCTGCTCCCCTCCTGCGCAGGTCGATTGATGCAAGCCGAGCTGTCCGCACTGGAAGCGGCCCTTTCCAAACCTGAGCGGCCTGTTGGGGCTGTTGTGGGCGGAGCAAAGGTGTCGACCAAGATCGCGCTGCTGGAAAACCTCGTTAACCGCCTTGATCTATTGATCATCGGTGGCGGCATGGCGAATACGTTTCTGGTCGCGCAGGGCGCACAGTTGGGTGCCTCACTGTGTGAAACCGATTACCTCGACACTGCGCGTGATATTATGGCGCAGGCGGCGAAATCAGGATGCCGTGTGCTGCTGCCAGTTGATGGACTGGTCGCGCGGGAATTCAAAGCGGGTGCTGAACACATCGTCTCGCTACTGGGACCAGACACAGTGCTGGAACCGGATCAGATGGTGCTGGATGCAGGCCCTGCGATGATTGCACAGATGCGCGTCGCGCTCGAAGGGCTCAAGACTGTGATCTGGAACGGCCCGATGGGTGCGTTCGAGATTGCTCCGTTTGACACGGCCACTGTTGCCGCGGCACAGGTTGCAGCCAAGCAGACGCGTGATGGCGTACTGATCTCGGTTGCTGGCGGCGGGGATACGGTCGCAGCGCTCAATCAGGCGGGTGTGGCAGAAGACTTTACCTATATCTCAACGGCGGGTGGTGCGTTTCTAGAGTGGATGGAAGGTAAAACATTGCCCGGTGTCGCAGCTCTGGGCGGTTAACAACTTATCCACAACAAAATTGCAGTTTTTTCGACTTAGCGAATCATAAGGGATTCCCTTTGCGAATCACTTGTGCCATACAGTTCCTACCACCCGACAAGAGGTGGCTAGACGGCAGTTTCTACAGGTACCAATAGGCTTCAGCGCATGAGTAAACTCGCATTCGGACCACTTTTCTTCTTTGCGGTTGCTTTTGCGCTGAGCCTTTACTTCACGTTTGCGGCTGTTCAGGGCGACTTTGGCCTCTTCCGCCGTGCCGAGATTGTGGCCGAGGCTAACGATATGCGCGCCAACCTGATTGCAGTCCGCGCAGAGGTTGCACAGATGGAAAATCTCACGCACCGCCTTTCCGATGATTACCTCGATCTCGACCTGCTGGACGAGCAAGCGCGCTCTGTCCTTGGCATGGTTCGGGCAGACGAGATTGTAATTCGCTAACCAAGCTTTGCAGGACAGACCTGCATAAAGCCCTCTCGCCAAGCTCATTCGAATCCGCTATGATATAGTTTAACGTTAAACTATATTTGCGCCGCACCTGTGGCGCGCATGGGAGGATCGCCTTTATGGCTGCCAAAAAGCCGAGTGCCAAAACAACCTCATCCAATGTCTCACCCGAAGAATTGATGGCCTATTATCGCGATATGCTGTTGATCCGGCGGTTCGAGGAGAAGGCAGGACAACTTTATGGCATGGGCCTGATTGGCGGCTTTTGCCACCTGTACATCGGTCAGGAAGCCGTTGTTGTCGGTTTGGAAGCATCCGCCAAGGAAGGCGACAAGCGCATCACCTCCTACCGCGATCACGGTCACATGCTGGCCTGTGGGATGGACCCAAAGGGCGTCATGGCTGAGCTGACGGGCCGCGAAGGTGGTTATTCCAAAGGCAAAGGCGGCTCCATGCACATGTTCTCAAAAGAGAAACATTTCTATGGCGGTCATGGCATTGTGGCGGCTCAGGTTCCACTTGGAGCGGGCCTTGCCTTCTCGGACAAGTATAAAGGCAACGACAACGTCACCTTTACGTATTTCGGTGACGGTGCGGCGAACCAAGGTCAGGTTTACGAAGCATACAATATGGCCGAAATCTGGGACCTGCCATGTATTTTTGTGATTGAAAACAACCAATATGCAATGGGTACGTCGACCCAACGCTCCACCCACTCCCCCAGCTATTGGGAGCGCGGTGCGGCTTATGGCATTCAGGGTGAAGAAGTCGACGGCATGGATGTGCTGGCCGTTAAAGCCGCTGGTGACAAGGCTGTCGCACACTGTCGTGCAGGCAATGGTCCATACATCCTTGAGATCAAGACCTACCGCTACCGTGGCCACTCCATGTCGGACCCAGCCAAGTACCGGACCCGTGAGGAAGTGCAGAAGATGCGCAGCGAACGCGACCCTATTGAAGCAATCCGCAGCCTGTTGCTAACAGGCAAGCACGCAACCGAAGATGACCTCAAAGCCATCGACAAAGAGATCAAGGCCGTTGTGAACGAGAGTGCGGAATTCGCAAAAGAGAGCCCCGAGCCGCATCTCGACGAGCTTTGGACAGATATTTACGCAGAGCTGGAGGCTTAAACCATGGCAACTGAAATTCTGATGCCCGCCCTGAGCCCCACCATGGAAGAAGGCACGCTGGCCAAATGGCTGGTCAAGGAGGGCGACACAGTCTCCTCCGGTGATGTCATGGCGGAAATTGAAACCGACAAAGCGACAATGGAATTCGAAGCGGTGGACGAAGGTGTTGTGGGCAAGATCCTCATCGCTGAAGGCACCGAAGGCGTGAAAGTGAACACAGCCATCGCGATCCTGCTCGAAGAGGGCGAAGATGCCTCCGCGATGGAGACTGCTTCTGAAGCGCCCGCAAGTGCGCCAGCCCCAGTGGAGAACGAGCAATCTTCAGAGACAGCTCCCGCTGCCGCCATGGCCCACCCTGCCCCCGATGTGGATACGACGCCCGATTGGCCCGAGGGTACCAAGCTCAAGCAACAGACCGTACGCGAAGCATTGCGCGATGGCATGTCCGAGGAGATGCGCCGCGATGACAGCGTATTTCTGATGGGGGAAGAGGTCGCCGAATACCAAGGCGCCTATAAAATTTCCCAAGGGATGCTGGACGAGTTCGGCGCAAAGCGCGTGATCGATACACCGATCACCGAGCACGGCTTTGCAGGGATCGCTACGGGCGCGGCCTTTGGTGGCCTGCGTCCCATCGTTGAGTTCATGACCTTTAACTTTGCCATGCAGGCGATGGATCATTTGATCAACTCTGCGGCCAAGACGCTATATATGTCTGGCGGGCAAATGGGTGCGCCGATGGTGTTCCGTGGTCCGAACGGTGCAGCCGCGCGCGTAGGTGCGCAACACTCGCAGGATTATGCCGCATGGTTTATGCAGGTCCCGGGCCTCAAAGTTGCGATGCCTTACTCGGCGTCGGATTATAAGGGCCTCATGAAAACGGCGATCCGCGATCCAAACCCTGTGATCTTCTTAGAGAATGAGATTCTCTATGGCCGCACCTTTGATGTGCCAGATGTGGATGACTATACGGTACCATTTGGTAAGGCGCGCATCTGGCGTGAAGGCGACGATGTCACCATCGTCAGTTTTGGCATCGGTATGACTTATGCCCTTGAAGCCGCCGAAAAGCTGGCCGAAGAAGGTATTAACGCCGAAGTCATCGACCTGCGCACTTTGCGTCCGATGGACACCCCTGCGATCATCAAATCTGTGATGAAAACCAACCGCTTGGTTACAGTCGAGGAAGGTTGGCCACAAGGGTCCGTCGGCAGCTACATCAGTTCTGTTGTGATGCAGGAGGCGTTTGATTATCTGGATGCACCTGTGATCTGCTGTACTGGCAAGGATGTACCAATGCCCTACGCGGCGAACCTCGAAAAACATGCACTTGTGACCACGGCCGAAGTTATCGAAGCCGTGAAAAAAGTCACATATAAATAAGGAGCGGATGTTATGCCCACAGAAATCCTAATGCCCGCCCTCTCGCCCACCATGGAAGAAGGCACGCTGGCCAAATGGCTGGTCAAGGAAGGTGACACCGTCTCCTCCGGTGATGTGATGTGCGAGATTGAAACCGACAAAGCGACCATGGAGTTCGAAGCTGTTGACGAAGGTGTTATCGGCAAAATTCTGATTGCTGAAGGCACGGAAGGCGTGAAAGTGAATGCCGCCATAGCTGTGCTCCTCGAAGAAGGAGAGAGTGCCGACGATATTGGTACAGCTTCGGCTAAACCAGCGGCTCCTGCGCCAACGGCAACTGCTGCGCCCGAAACGGCTGCGGAGGCGCCCAAGGCAACCCCTGCCGCAACGGCATCCAAATCAGACGGAAGCCGGCTGTTTGCCTCCCCATTGGCACGCCGCATTGCCGAACAAAAAGGCCTAGACCTCGCCCAAATCAAGGGTTCCGGTCCGCATGGTCGAATTGTGAAGGCGGATGTGGAGGGTGCAACGCAAACCGCAGCGCCTAAAGCTGACGCAGCAGCCTCACCACAAGCAAGCAGTGCGCCCGCAGCAATGGCCTCTGGCCCCTCAAGTGATGCCATCGCCAAGATGTATGCAGACCGTGAGTATGAGGAAGTCACCCTCAACGGCATGCGTAAGACGATCGCGGCCCGCCTCACCGAGGCCAAGCAAACCGTGCCGCATTTCTATCTGCGCCGGGATATACAACTTGATGCACTCATGGCGTTTCGCGCTCAACTCAATAAGCAGTTGGAGCCTCGTGGCGTGAAGTTGTCGGTCAACGATTTCATCATCAAAGCATGTGCTTTAGCCCTGCAACAGGTTCCTGATGCAAACGCAGTTTGGGCTGGCGACAAAGTGTTCAAACTCAAACCATCAGATGTGGCCGTAGCGGTCGCAATCGAGGGCGGGTTGTTCACGCCGGTTCTGAAGGACGCAGAGATGAAATCACTTTCAGCCCTCAGCGCCGAGATGAAAGACCTCGCAGCTCGCGCACGGGATCGTAAGCTGGCCCCACACGAGTATCAGGGCGGTAGCTTTGCAATCTCGAACCTCGGTATGTTCGGCATCGATAATTTCGACGCGGTTATCAATCCGCCCCACGGCGCAATCCTTGCAGTAGGGGCTGGCACTAAGAAACCAATCGTCGGCACCGATGGCGAACTAGGGATCGCAACAGTTATGTCGGTCACCCTGTCCGTAGATCATCGCGTGATTGACGGAGCTTTGGGCGCTGAACTGCTGAATGCTATAAAAGCGAACCTTGAAGCACCCATGACGATGCTTGCCTAAAAGGACGACGCAGCCATCGTGGCTGTAATCGGTACTTCTTGTACAAAATCAAAAAAAGCCGGAGCATGCTCCGGCTTTTTTCTATTCTATGACCCTCTCGGATTGCGGGACGCCTATTCGTTCCAAGGCCCCAACATATGGTTCATGGAAATCGCTGGTTGGTCACATCCCGCTTCACCAACAATCCGCGCTGGTATTCCGGCAACTGTCTTGCAGGGCGGAACGTCTTCGAGCACAACAGAGCCCGCTGCGATTCGGCTACAGTGGCCCACCTTGATGTTGCCGAGCACCTTAGCACCAGCACCGATCAAAACGCCGTCGCCAATTTTCGGATGCCGATCCTCTTCTTCTTTTCCAGTACCACCAAGTGTTACAGAGTGCAACATTGAGACATTGTCCCCCACCACAGCCGTCTCACCAATTACAATCGAATGGGCGTGGTCGATCATGATACCTTTTCCAATGGTTGCACCGGGATGAATATCGACACCGAATATCTCAGAGACACGCATTTGGAAGAAGTATGCGAGATCTCGCTGCCCTTTTTTCCACAGATAGTGACCCACACGGTAAGCCTGTACAGCCTGATAGCCTTTGAAATACAGAATCGGTTGCAGCAAACGGTGGCATGCAGGATCACGATCAAAGATTGCGACCAGATCTGCTCGAGCAGCTTCAACAAGGCTCGGGTCATCGGTATAGGCCTGATCCACCACTTCACGGACCACCATCATCGACATCTCATTGGACGCCAATTTTGCCGCAATGCGGTATGACAGAGCCTTCTCGATGGAAGGATGGTGCAAGATCGTCGCGTGTACGAAACCGCCAATCAGCGGTTCTTCAGCAACGGCTCTTTGCGCATCGCGCATAATTTGATCCCATACAGGATCGACAGATGCTATTTTGCTTTGCGGATTGACCATAGAAACAGCTCCTTGTTCTTACTTGCCCTCCTATTTAGCACAGATGCGCCCAGAGCAAACCCATCCATTTTTTATCGCTCTGCATTTGCTTCAGAGTTATGGGCCAGCATCCTTGAAACAATCGCAATGCAGGAAAGTAAATCGGACGACATTAAATCGCATTCGGTTCCCCCTAAATCCGCCAATGCAACGGTACGCAGGCTTCCATCGCCCCATGTAGGGTGCAGTTTTCTAAGCCTTTTTACGTATTTATCAGCCACATGTGCTCGCCAACGCAGACTGAGGAAAGCTGCCTCACGCCTTTGAGGTTGTGCGATCTGCACCGCGCGCGCAGCGTAGTGCAGATCCATCAGTCCGACCCGTCTCACAATGGCGCGATCTCAATCCGATTGAACAATCCAACACCATAAGGCGAAGATATTTGCGCAACTTCGATGTGAAATCTCCCTGTCGCTCCATCACTACTTTGCGCAGAAGATGTGTAATTAAACAAAGGAACCGTCATGGATCTTTCTCGCAATACGCTGCCATCTTTGATCACACGCAGCAGATACGCCTCGCTCTCCTCACCCAACGGGACTTCGACTGTCTCCCAGTCATCACCATCGATCCGCGTCCGACGAACCCAAGTGATCTCCAAAGAACCATCGTTTTGCAACGCAGCACGCAGGTGCGCTGGTGCATAGGGTCGTAGCCCGTTGCCATTGAACGCGCGCTCAAGTTGGCGGTAGGACGGGTCACTAACAATCCTTTGAGCAGGGCCGATCCGGTAGTTTTGGACCACACGGCGCAGATTACGACTTAGATCAATCTGCTGTGGCACAGAATTGAGTAGCACAAACTGCGAACCGGAGGGCCATACATCAGGGATCAACGGGTCGGACCCCGCCTGCCCGCGTAACCGCTCACTCAACAGGTACGTCAGTGGCGCGATCAATTCTGCTTTTCGAAACTGGAACAGTTCCCAGTTATCGCTGCTCCCGTCTCCGATCGCAGCAAGGTTGGCGCCACTTAGCAATGCGTCCTCATCTACTGTTTCCAGCCGACCACTGATCAACTTCACCTCCAGCGCAATCCCACGGTCGATCAATCCAGCACAACTACGTGGCAGAGCAGAACGAGTGGTGCCAATAGTCGAACGTATTGGCAAGATCGTGTTCAACCCATAATTTTGATCCGTTAAACTTGAGTATAACGCCACGCTACCGGGCCAAGGGTTCGCACTGGCCGCAATATAGGGCGAATGTGGTATTTCATCGCCTGTGATGAGCGGCAGATCCAAAAAGAAGGGATAGACTGGAACTGGCGCGACGAAGGGGCGCAACCCAACCAATTCGTCCGAAAGCGGCGATGAGGCGTATACTTGCGGATCAATGCGCACAGCCTCCACTTGCTGAAACTCTGCTTGATCCACACGGTCGATCCGGTAAAGTGAAGGCCCTTCCTCCTGATCCGCAGGAAGTGAGACAACATCCCCCGCCCGAACAGCCATCTTTGAGGGCGGTAGTGCAAATTGGACCGTCTCGCGCGCAATCCGCGCTTCATTCAGCCAACGCTCGGCGACTTGGCGCCCCTCTGCGCGAGTTAGCACCATGTTGAACTCACTTGCAGATACTGCGTGCGTCTCCTCATCAGGCAAAACTGCCTCTTCTGAAATTACATCAAAATTTGCATCGGCCTGAATAAACCGTAACCTCACACGCCCCGACAGCGTTGCGTCGGCCTCACGCACTTGCACAGTGGTCCCATCAAGGTCGGCGCTCACAGCAAATTGGGCATCATCAAGTGAGGTCTCGCGCAAACCATTGCGCATTCGGAACATTAACACCCCGTCCCGTTCCACTGCGTCAAAACCGTGGCGCAACATGAGCGGCTGTAATGAAGACCGCGCATCACCCACGTCAGACACGCCGTACCCTCGCACAACTCCGTAAAGGCCTGTTGTATCAAAATCGCTAACGCCAGAGCGCTTACAAATTTCACCCACGACTGAAGCCAAGCTACGTGCAGAGGTCCGCCCGTTCAGCCAGTGCCCCCGAGCATAGTTGCTCCCGTCACTCCACAATTCGCGGCTGTTGGGAAAGAACGGATAAGGCCGTACGTCCCACGCCCAGACAAACGCACGGCGCATATCAATCATAGGGCCATCGTACTCAATGCCTCGTGGATTATTCTCAGCTTGCGCCCAATAGTCGATCATCGCGCGCAAGTATTGCATCTGGATCAGATCATCGCGGCCCCCGTTGGAATAGCGCGGCAAACTACTCTCCGATGATTTGAGGTCCAGAAATTTGTTCGGCTGGTTCGTGCCATTGTTGATAGCCGCACAACCGTATTCCGTGAACCAGACAGGTTTGTGCCCAGGCAACCACGCGGTCGGATCATTACTACGCTGCCCATCGATACGGTCATGGTGCAGATTACTCCACCAATTGCGGATGTCTTTATACCGGTAGATCCAAGGCTCATCATTGGCGCCGTCGGTGATCGGTGTCCGGATTTGTGCCTCTCGCTCTTCTGGCGAACCATAAAACCAGTCAAACCCCTCACCACCCTCGATATTGGATTGAAGGTAGCGCAAATTGTAGATGTCATCCCACTCAAGCGCATCTTTATGCGCCACCCCCTCACGCCAATCTGACAAGGGCATGTAGTTATCAATGCCAATGAAATCGATCTGTGGATCAGCCCAGAGCGGATCAAGGTGGAATAAGCGGTCTCCCGTTCCGTCCTGTGGCTGATACCCGAAGTACTCGCTCCAATCCGCAGCATAGCTGACTTTGGTCTCAGCCCCAACAATCGTACGAACCTGTGCAGCAAGTGCGATGAATGCCTGTACTGCTGGGAACACATTGCGCCCCGAACGCACCTGCGTCAGGCCGCGCATCTCAGAGCCGATACAAAACGCATCGACGCCGCCCGCCGCTTTGCAGAGCGCCGCGTAATGCAAGATGAAACGCGACAGCGTCCATTCATCAGGTCCGCTATAGCTCACGACCCCGTCCGCCACGGTAAAATCGCTTGCCTGCGTCGTGCCAAAGAACGCAACAACTTCATCATCTACCGCCGCCGTCCCCTCAGCGGACCCCTCAACACCCGGCGCACGGTCCAGCGTAATGCGACCCCGCCAAGGCAGCACAGGCTGGCCTTCCTCGCCAGTGTATGGATTGGGAAGTGTATTGCCCTCCAGTTGATCCATAAGGATAAAGGGGTAAAGCATTACTGCTTTGCCTGCTGCATTCATTGCTTGGATGGCCTCAATGACCGCCGCATCCGCAGGTGTACCACCATAGACTGGTCGGCCATCTGCCCCCCCTGCAATTACTTCAGCAGCATCCCGCGAAATGCCCGCAACACCCCAAGGCATCTCTTCCCCGTCAATCTCGGAATCTTCCACCTTTGGCTGGACACGACATTGTCCCATTCGCAGGTCCGACCCGAACCACGAGACGACCAGCGAGGCTGCCTTCAGTTCAGGCAGCTCCTCGTCCAACGTCTCAAGCGAAGTGACAAAATCGGTCTTACCCGACGGGGAATTAATATTGGCACTCCACCGCGCCTTCCCCTCCCCCTCATAGCTCACAGGCGTTGTCGCCAGCGCATATTCGCCCGTCCCAGGAATAAGAGCCACTCCCTCAATGCCATAGCTTAAAGCATGGGTCGCAGCCTCTGCACCGCGTTGCTCAGGCCGTATCACTTCAAAGCTGAACTGCGGCACACGGTTGCCAAACTGTTGAAGGGCCAAGGCTTCCATCACCACATACGCCGTACCGCGATAGGCTGGAACCATACCTGGTCCCTCAATCGCCTCCATTAGTGGATCGGGCTGTTGGTCTGCACTGCCTGTATAAACAGTTATACTCAAATCATCACGGGAGACCTCTTCGCCATCAGCCCAGATGCGGCCCACTCGCGTAATTTCTCCTTCGCACAGTGCAATCGCAACATTCACGGAATAGCTGTACTCAGTCGTTTCCGGTTTTGATCCCCCGCCTTTCCCACCGCCGCTGGTGGTCGTGACTTCCTCAAAGTCGGACGCCCAGATCACCTGCCCGCCAATGCGCAAGCGCCCGTAGAGCTGGGTAATCGGATCGCCTTCACCTGCACTCGTCAAACGAAACCGATCTACCTTGCCGCTCTCGACGGCTTGCCCCCCACTACCGAGGATTTTCTGATCCACGACACGCCCGAGAGTAGCGCCGACCGCCCGCCCCACAGCGACCGAGGACAATCCCGCAAGTGTACCGCCAATTGATCCGCCTACCGCAGCACCTGCCGCTGAAAATAATATCGTCGCCATCAGATCACCTCCTCGGGAAATTCAAAACACGCCACTACACGGCGACGCCACGGCGCACCCAATGCGCTCTCGACCACTCCATAGCGAGAATAGGAATGGATAAAGGACGCTTGACTGCCCGCACGTGACAGAAGCCCCAGATGCTTGGCGACAGCGCCTTGCTGCATTCGGAAAAGCAACACATCGCCCACAGCGGCATCACTTACAGGCTTGGCGTTTAAGTGACGCAAAGCAGCATCCCATAGTCTTTCCTCACCTTGTGGCTCAGACCAGTCCATCGAATAGGCGGGAATAGCCTCTGGTTCTGCTCCATACATCTCATGCCAAACACCCCGAATAAGGCCCAAGCAGTCACAACCTGCGCCGCGTACTGCTGATTGGTGGACATAAGGTGTCCCGAGCCAACCGCGTGCGGCCTCAATGATCCGTGCGCCACTCATCGACGTGAACCGCCACCGTTGACGCTGGTGCTGCTTGGTACCGATAAAATCCAATCTTCACCGGGTAAGTCTGGAAACCCCTGAAAGTTATCAAAGTTGTTGAATTTGAGCCGGCACGTCTCAACACGTTTGTCGCATCCTGCTACAAGCCGGATCTCCGTTCCCGCTTGTACGGTGCCGCGAATAGGCTCCCAAAGCTCGATCACCCGCGCCGATTTTTCAATCTGATCGGATTTGATCGTCCCCCAAAGGCCAGTTGCCGGTCCGTCCAAAATCTCCAGACGCCCGCGTGTAAACCAGTCGCTGTCATACGCTAGAAAGTCTTGCCAGATGAAACGCCGTGCACCCTCAACAGATTGAACAGACAGGGCCTGCGCATAGCTTTCCTGCGCAAGATTGAAGCGACACGTCCGATCACCTAATACTGCCGAACACGGCTTTTGATAGACCCGTCCCAGTGGACGATTCAGCGCTTCGGTCAGACCGCGCAGTTCCGCGCGAAAACCGCCACCTGCCCGCGTCAGTTCACCAAGGTGCCCACGGAAATTCATCCAATGCTGTGAGGTGTCTGCCCAGTTGACCAGCCACGCCTGTATCTCAGCACCATCAAACCGCCCCTGTTCAATCTCATCCTCACGCAAGCTTGCATCAGAAAGCGCACCAAGCGCCTCAGAGTTGTCCACCGAGAGACCTGTCGATTGTGCCAGCGCCATCGCACTCAGCCCCGTGTCCGCCCGAAACTCGAATCCAGCAAAGGAAAGCGCCAAGTCATGATCGGTAAAGGCAAAAACTTTGCCATCCTTGCGCGTGATCGCCCACGCGTGACAAAAAGTGGTGAGGCCGCCTTCCAGATGCATGGCTAATGCTGCGTTAAACTCCACGCTCATACCCGCACCTCGCGCACTGGGATATCTGGCACCTGCCCTGCGTTGAAGCTCGCGATATTTGTCAGCAGACTGTCGCTGTCAAAACGGACAGGAACGTCAAACTCATACCCCGCAAAAACCCGTGTGTCGGGATCAGGAGGATTGGTAAACGTGATCAGCCCAGTCGTATCATCGACAGTATAATCAATCGTATCAAGCTTGTCGTCTTGCTCCACAGCTATTAGCACAGAGCCGCGCACCGGTTTGGTAATAGGCCGTTCATAGACATGCCCACCGGATCGGTAAGTCTTAATCAGCTGGAACGTGGTCGTCACCCCATCACCCAGCGCAATCTGCTGGTCCTGACCGTTGATCGCCACGGAAGGCTTCCCTGACTTAAAATCAGACCAGTCTTTCCAGCGAAAGCCGTACATCTGGCCAAATCGTGCTTCGTAAAATGCGATCACATTTTCCACATCATCAAGCGAGCGCAGCCCTAGTCCAGCATCATATACCCGCCGTGAATGCGCCCATGGTGTGTTGCGTTCTTCAAATCCGTTTGCCAGCGTCACGACATCCACGCGCCGCTGGGGACCGCCCAACGCACCAAAGCTCAGGTCAGTCGGAAATTGTACTTCATGAAAGTTCATTGCTGCTCCCCCTCTTCTTATCTGTTCTTTTGACCAGCGCTCAGCGCGCGGCTCATCTGCGCTGCAATCTGCCCGCGTGAGCGTTGGAAACCTGCCACATCTGGCGTCGAAATGTTCATCACCACCGTGGGGGCACTACCGCCGCCACCGCCTGCTTTCACGCCCAGTTTGCCGTCAGGACCGCGCGCCAGCGGCATGATCGCTTCCGGCCCCGCTTCGCCCATAACGCCCATGCCCCCACGCATCCCGAAATGGGTTGCCTGAGAAACAACGCCACCGTCGGCAAATGGCATTACACGCCCAGAGCTGAACGGCGCTCCATTGGCAAAAGGCAAAATGCCTTGAACGAGACCGCCAATCCCCTGCGTCAACAATCCGCCAAAATGATCCGTCACGGGCTTGATCGCCGCGTTATACGCACTGTTTGAGAGCGATTGAGCCACTGTACTCAGCGCGTCGGACAGCTTCATGCCATCAAAAACCGCACCGTCAAACGCTTTGCGTAATCCACGGCTCAGTCCCTTTTCAAGGGTCGCCACGTCCTTTCCCGTCGCTGAAAGCGCGGTACTCATCCGCCGCAGTTCACTATCGAACCCCGACACCAGAACACTCGTCTGCCCCAGCGTCTGGTTCAGCGATTGTGCATCCGTTGCCAGGTCGTCAAAACCGTCATCATCTCTCATCATTTTGATCCTTTATCTTATCGGGGTAGGCCGCCATTAGCGCGGCCAAGCCCTCACTCAGCATCGGGCCATTCCCCGGCTTGCTGCCCAGCATGATCTGCAGTTCCGCAGGCGTCAGCGCCCAGAAGACGGCAGGCGCAAGGCCCAACCCGTGCAGTCCCGCCCGCATCAACGCAGGCCAATTGAAACCCGCCTTCACGCATCCACCACGAACGCTCGCGCCAAAAGCTCTGCTGCCGCCTGTGCGGCGCGCATTGGCCCGCCTTCAATCTCAGCTGCAGCCAACGCGTCAGGGTCCATTTGAACCCCGCCGCCCCGCAAGCCCGCACATAAAAGTGCGAGCACATCGCGTGTGCTAAAGCCTCCATTCTCGAAACGCTGCACCAGTGCCATAAGCGATGGCTCCGCCAGCTCTTCTTCCAGCTCCGCCAACGCGCCAAGCGTCAGACGCATCCGCTGGTGCTGGCCGTTAACAACCAGCACCACCTCTCCCCTCCAACGATTTTCCATTTTATTCAACTGGATCGACGTAAGGGATGAACTGCAACTCACCCGCGGATGCCAGAGACAACTCATAGGTCGCCTCGCCATTGAGCTGCCCAGCATATTCCAGAGAGGTCACCTGAAACGGCCCCTCCACAACGCCAAATTCCGGGATAACCACTTGAAAATTCGGAGTCAGGCCGTCGAACAACAACTGGCGCGCTCGCTCATCCGTGGCCTCATCGCGGAACACGCCAGAGCCACTAATCGCGGCAGAGCGCACGCCAGCCCCCGCGAGCAATTCGCGCCAGCCGCCCTGACTGTCGAGAGCCGTCACATCTACTGCTTCCGCATTGAAACTGATGCGCGTAGCGCGCAATCCTGCGATGGTCTCAAAGTTACCATCGGTGCTCATATCCACTTTGACCAAAAGGTCCTTACCCGCTTGAACAGCCATCGTTTGTTACTCCTGTAATGTGCCATTTGGCGTTGAGAATTTATCGCCCGAATTCGAGCATCTGGGATCAGTCGTCAGAGACACGTGCACGGAACCGCAGATCAATCTGGCGCGCACTTGCCGCATCAATCCGCCGCGCTGCTGCCCGCTCAAACCGCAGTGAGATCAAGATGCCTCGGACCAGCGTCAGGTCAGCATCATGCAACGCATCACTTACGGCTGCTGCGGCCGCCTTGGCGCTTGAAAATCCGGGGTTGGTCGTTATCACCGAAACAGTGAAAAAATGGACCGCACCATCACCGCTCACATCGGAGGCTTCACGCACCACCTCTGACCCGAGCCGCACGTAAATGTCAGGCACACTGCCCGCAGGCACGGCGTCATAAATCCCGGCTCCAACCAAAGAGGTCAGCGCCGCATCGCCATTCAGCGCGGCAAACACCGCCGACTGAAGTGCCGCTGAAATCGCATAGGTCATACCACTTGCTCCTCTTGTGCAAAGCACGCCAGATAGCGGCCTTCAGCGTCATGCTCTGCGACGGCTTCAATGTTGAAAATTCGGTCTCCATCCCGAAATCTCTGCTGTGCAGCAGGGCGCTTGTCACTACCCGCCGGAGCTCCACGCACGATGATACGAAACCCCATACGGCTCACGGGAGCACCGCTTTGTGCCGTTTCGCGTCCACTTCGGGCGGTCATATTTGCCCAGACGATCCCCAACGGCACCCAC
>JBALTK010000065.1:0-18208 GCA_036964385.1 Sulfitobacter sp.
CCGATCAGCCGTTGATGGAGGATGTGGCGATTGCAAAAGCATTGCGCGGGCGCCTGACTATGCTGGACGGGCTGGCCGTCACTTCAGCTTCCAAGTACCGCGCGCAAGGATGGATGCGGCGTGGTGGGCGCAACTTGTGGACGCTGGTCCGCTATGGGGCGGGGGCTTCGCCTGAGGCGCTGGCCCAATCTTACAGAAAGTAACCCGCTGGGTTAGGCCCCGAAAAGCTGCTGACCGATGCGTTGCAGCAGGTTCGGTTGGCGCACTTTGTTGCCATCTTCACTGCGGCCCAGAACACCACGGCGGCGGTCCGAGACGATCTTGCCGTCTTTGAACTGGAGGCGGTAGAGATCGGCGTAGATGCCACCCCGTTCTAACAGTTCCTCGTGGGTACCTTCGTCCACGGCGTGGCCACGGTCCATCACGATGATCTTGTCGGCGTTGCGGATGGTGCTGAGGCGGTGCGCGATCACAAGAGTGGTGCGGCCCTCAGATAAACGGTCGAGCGCGTCTTGCACCACTTGCTCCGATTGTGCGTCGAGCGCGCTTGTCGCTTCATCCAGCAACAATACTGGGGTGTTGCGGAGCAGGGCGCGGGCGATAACAACACGCTGACGTTGCCCGCCAGAGAGCGCGGACCCACGCGGCCCTACATGGGTATCGAGGCCGTTCTCAAGATTAGGTAGGAAGTCGGAAACAAAGGCCGCATCAAGGGCCGCTTTCAGTTCCTCGTCAGTCACATCCTTACGGCCCAGAACAATATTCTCGCGCAGGGATTCATCAAACAGAAGGGCTTCTTGGCTTACAACAGAAAAGAGCGTGCGCAGATCGGGGATCGCCATGTCCGTCGTGGCCACGCCGCCGATGCGTACAGTGCCTGTGGTTGGATCAAGCAGGCGCGTGAGCAGGTTGAAGATCGTGGATTTCCCTGCGCCTGACGCTCCCACAAGGGCGGTCGTCTGCCCTGCTTTTGCAGTAAGGGAGAGGCCGTGCAGTACTTCGGTCTCGCCAAAGGCCAAGCTTACGTTTTCCAACGTGATATCGGCGGGACCTGTAGGTGCTGCATGCGGTGTGACTGGTGAAGTCTGCTTTAGCGGTGCGTCGAGAAGCTCCTTGATGCGCTCAAGCGCTGCTGCGGCGACCTGCCATTGACCACTGATCGAGCCGAGGCGGCGCAACGGATTAAAGGTAAATCCCATGGCCGTGAAAAAGGTCATGAATTGACCAATTGTCTTATCACCCGAGATGATTTCGGAGCCACCATAGAGGATTACCGCCATAAATCCGATGCCGGAAATGATATCAATCATCGCAGGGATGGCGGAACTACCAAAGGCAGTGCGCACTTCGGTTGAGACGAACTTTTTGGAAATGGCGCGGTATTGGCGCGATTGATAGGTCTCAAGCGCGTTGAGTTTGATCTGTACAATGCCGTGGAACACTTCGTCGAGGCGGGTCGAGAGGGACGCGCCAAGATCACGCGCTTCACGCGCGCGGCTGCGTACAAAGCGTTGGGCAAAGGCCGCAGGCAGAACCATGACTGGAATGCCAATACAAGCCAGCAGCGCCCAGATCGGATCAATCGAGATTGCTACGACGAGCAGCACCAGCAGCCCGATAAAGTCACGGCCTGCACCCGTGATAATCGCGCGCCAGACATCGCCGACTGCGTTCACATCCGACTGCACACGCTGAATAAGAAAGCCGGGCGGGTGGGTCTGGTGGAAGGCGCCGTCCTGCTGCATCATCCGGTCGAGCATATCAATCCGCATGTCCGCCGCAGAGCGTTGTGAAATGCGCGTCAGAATTACTTTTTGGGCCACGCCAGAAATGGCGCGAACCACAAAAATCCCCATCAGTACGAAACCTACGATCAGTAGCCATGATTGCTCTCCCGCGACAAACACGCGGTCGAACATTGGCTCCATCAGCTTTGCCATTGCCCCGAGGCTGGCACCTTCAAGGATCATGAACATCACTGCAAAAGCGAGTTTTCCAAGGTGTTTGCGCAGGTAGTCGCGCCAAAGCCAGCGCATCAGCTCTTTCGAGGTGTAGGTCTGTTCGCTGCTCATGAAGGTGTCGGCCTTTGATGGTGCGCCTGTGCGCGTCCAGCCCAACATAAGCGGCGGGGCGGGTGGGGGCAAGGAGAGGTGCGATTGACGCGACGAGCGCTAGGAGTATGGTTGCCCTAACGCCCCAGCGGGGCACCCCTTTTTCATACAGGACGCATACAGATGAGCCAAAGGCCAAACCTCTCGCATGGTCGCGGATACCTCGCAATTCCAGGACCATCCATTATGCCCGAAGCAGTTTTGCAAGCGATGCACCGCCCTGCGCCAAACATCTATGCGGGTGAACTGGTTGATATGATGCCGGGCATAATGGCGGATCTCAAACGCGTTGCACGGACAGAGCATTTTGCCGCGATCTATATCGGGAATGGCCATGCCGCATGGGAAGCAGCACTGAGCAATGTCATTGCTCCCGGAGAGCGTGTGCTGGTGCCTGCGACAGGGCGCTTTGGACATGGCTTTGGCGAAATGGCAACGGGCATTGGCGCAGAGGTCCAGCTTATTGATTTCGGCAAGTCCTCCCCGATGGATCTCGATGTGATCGCGGCGGCGCTGGCCGAGGATAAGGATCATGAGATCAAAGCTGTGCTGGCCGTGCACGTGGATACATCAAGCTCGGTCGTGAATGACATCAAGGGGCTGCGCGATGTGCTGGACGCTGTTGGGCATCCTGCATTGCTCATGGTCGATTGCATCGCTTCTTTGGGTTGTGATCGTTTTGAGATGGACGCATGGGGCGTCGATGTGATGGTGACGGGCTGTCAGAAGGGGTTGATGGTTCCCCCGGGCTGTTCATTTGTATTCTTCAATCCGCGTGCGCAGGCGGTCCGCGAGGCGATGCCACGGGTCAGCGTCTATTGGGATTGGACGCCGCGCAGTACAGCGACAGAGTTTTGGCAGTATTTTAATGGCACCGCACCGACGCATCACCTCTATGGGCTGCGCGTGGCGCTGGACATGATCCATGACGAAGGAATTGAGCAGGTCTGGGCGCGCCACGGAGTGCTGGCCCGTGCGATCTGGGCTGCTTGTGATGCATGGGGTGCTGGTGGTGAGTTGCGGATGAACATTGCGGATCCGGCCAATCGCAGCACGGCGGTGACGTCGCTGCGCCTTGGCGGGAATGACGGCACGCGTTTGCGCGATTGGGTGGAGGCAGAGTTGGGACTAACGCTTGGTATTGGTCTAGGCATGGCCGAGGTCGGCGATCCTGCACGCGATGCGTTCTTTCGCCTTGGACACATGGGTCATGTGAACGGTCAGATGATCATGGGCCTATTGGGCGGTATGCAGGCGGGTATGTCCGCGCTGGGCATCCCATACGGACGCGGTGCGCTGGATGCAGCGGCGGATGTGATTGCTGGTGGCGCTGCTCAGGGGCTATCCACGCCGCTTTTCAACAAAGTTGATGATGCTGTTGATAGCCCAACCTGTTGCGGCAACAGCAATTAGACCCCAGACGGCCCAAAGAACCATAAATACCCATACGATGTTCACTCCAAACATCACGATTGCTGCGTTTGTGAAGTTGGGCGCGCTGCCCTGAGTGTTGCGCATGTCTGGCCTCGCCGCTATCTCTTGAAAAGAATGTAGCGCTCAAAACCCCTACGTCAGCTTTTTTTGGCGTCCTCAAGAGCGGGAGGCAGCGCAGTGGCAAAAGCGTCCAGCATCGCGGGAGTGCCGCAACTAACGCGGATGCAACGGTTCTGCGGGGCGACAAAGGGCATGCGGACAAAAATGCCGTGCGCGATCAAGCCGTCGAGAACGGCCTTGGCAAATTCTGCGTCGTGGCCACAATCAATCGTCACAAAGTTGGTCGCACTGGGCAGGGGCGTAAGGCCGTTGTCCCGCGCGATCTGCGCAATGCGCTCGCGGGCGCGTACAATTTGTTGCTGGACCGCCGCGAGGTAGCTGTGATCCTCAAGAGCGGCCAGCGCCCCCGCTTGGGCCGCGCGGTTCATACCGAAATGATTGCGGACCTTGTGAAAGGCTTCGATCAGCTCGGGGTGCCCGATGGCATAGCCGACGCGCGCGCCAGCAAGGCCGTACGCCTTTGAGAACGTGCGCATGCGGATCACGCGAGGATCGTCAGCAGGCAGGGGAAGCGCCGTGCCTTCGGGCGCGCATTCCACATAGGCCTCATCCAACACCAGCAACGTGCCCTCCGGTAGCTTTTCCATCGCTTTTACGATATCTGTCCCCCGATGATGGCTACCCATCGGGTTGTCGGGGTTGGCGAGGTAGACCAGTTTAGCGTCCACTTCGGCCGCTTTCGCAAACAGGCTCTCTGGATCCTCATGGTCGTTTACATAAGGTACCGTGTGCAGCGTGCCGCCAAAGCCTGCGACATGGTAGTTGAAGGTGGGGTAGGCACCTGCCGAGGTGACGACAGCATCACCCGTACTTACGAACAGACGCACGAGATAGCCCAACAGACCGTCGATGCCTTCCCCCACCATGATATTTGCAGGGGTGCATCCGTGATGTGCGGCTAGCGCTGCACGCAGATCAAAGCTCTCAGGATCACCGTACATCCACTGCGGCGTTTCGGCCATGGCGCTAATGGCACGAGGTGAGGGACCAAAGGCGTTTTCGTTTGCGCCGAGCCGTGCGTCAAACACGGCACCGCGGGCGCGCTCTTGCGTTTCGGGTCCCACAAATGGGACGGAGGCGGGAAGGGATTGTGCAAGCGGGGTGAGGCGTATGTCTGTCATAGCGGCCAGTTAATGCGGAGGCCGTGGGGAGGGCAAGCCTTGAAAATTGTGATTTGCGCACCTATTTGAGAATGGATCGCATAAACGAGAGGCGGATCATGGCGAAGCTTACAAGACGCGGGTTTATTGGAACGGCAGCAGCCGCAGGCGCGCTGCGCGGTGCAGGTGTTACTGTGGCTAAACCCCAGATGCGGCAAATTTTGACCCTGGTCTATGACAAGAGCCTCGGGATGATGCGCGCGGTTGAACGGCTTGTACCTAAGTAAGTGCCGCCACGTTTTGCTGGCGCGATGGGGGGCGTTCTGCTGTGATGCGGGCAAAGCATCACCGGAGGAAAACCCATGTCGCGCGTCTCAATTACCTATGAAAACCACATCGCCCATGTACGCCTGACCCGCGCAGATAAGATGAACGCAGTGGATCAGGAGATGATCACCGCGGTTATTGATGCGGGGAATGAAGTTGCGGCATCTGATGCGCGGGCTGTAATTGTCTCGGGTGAGGGTAAGGCATTTTGTGCGGGCATCGATATCTCCGGTCTGTCGGGGATGGTCGGAAAAGATCCTGCAGAGCTGCTCATGCCACGCACACATGGGGATGGCACAACCAACCAATGGCAAGAAGTAGCGATGGTGTGGTCGCGGATGGATATTCCAGTGATCGCAGCGGTGCATGGGGTGTGCTTTGGTGCTGGCATGCAATTGGCGCTGGGCGCTGACATTCGTATTGCGTCTCCTGATGCGCAGTTTGCTGTGATGGAGATGAAATGGGGCATTGTGCCCGATATGGGGGGGATGGTGCTGCTGCCAAAGCTGGTGCGCTCTGACGTCTTGCGGCGCATGACCTACACAGCAGAGCCAATTGATGCCACGCAGGCAGAGCGCTGGGGTTTGGTGACCGAGATTGCCGATGATCCGCTGGCAGTCGCCCAAGCATTGGCTGAGACAATTGCAGGCAAGAGCCCGTCGGCGATCCGTGCGGCGAAGCGGTTGATTGCTGTGGCTGAGACGGCGGATGCATCAACTGTTCTGGATGCTGAGTCGCGCGAGCAAGTTGAACTCATTGGCAAGCCGCACCAAATGGAAGTTATTGCTGCATCATTCGGCAAGCGGGCAGCAGTTTTCGAGTAACCACTGCTGTCGTCTAAGCATTCTTGAAAAAGGGCGCGCAGCGGGAATGCTGCGCGCCCTTTTTGTATTACCCAATCTCTGCCAAGCGGTCGTAGGCTGCTTGGAGTTGGTTTGCTTCTTCTTGTCTTGCGGCAAGGTTCGCTTGGGCTTCGGCCACGACTTCGGGGGGGGCTGAAGCTGCGAATTTGGGGTTGTTGAGACGCCCTTTTAGGCCACCCATTTCCTTACCCAGCTTATCGAGTGATTTTTGCAGGCGGGCCTTCTCTTCAGCGATGTCGATGATGCCTTCAAGGGGCAGGCCAAAGGTTGCACCCGCTGCAGGAATGGCAACCGTACCTTTGGGGAAATCCTCTTTTTTCTCAAGGGTTTCCACGCGGGCGAGGCGTTTGATCATTGCCTCGTTATTGTCCCATGCAGCTTGTGCATTTGCGTCCATATCGGTCACGATTATCGGCACTTTGAGACCTGCGGGGACGTGCATTTGGGCGCGGGCGGAGCGGATGCTCTCGATCAAGGTGATGACCCAGTTCAGCTCTTTGTCGGCGGCCTCGTCCAGCAGTGCCTCGGTGGTGTAGGTCGGCCAGTCGGCGTGGATCAGGTGTTTGGGACGCTGGGCGGTGTTGCCCCACAGCTCTTCGGTGATGAAGGGCATGATGGGGTGGAGCAGGATCAGGCATTGATCCAGCACCCAAGCCATTGTTTCGCGTGTCTCTTTTGCCAATGCACCCTTGCCATCGTCGTCTTGCAACAGGGGCTTGGACAGCTCTACGTACCAATCGCAGACCTTGCCCCAGACGAAGGCATAAAGCGCGCTGGCGGCGTCGTTGAAGCGGTAGGTATCGAGGGCTGCGTCGACTTCTTCGCGGACGCGTGCCGTCTCTCCGATGATCCACTTATTGAGCGTGGCGGAGGGTGTCACTGGCGGTACACCCCCTGTACGCCCCGCGTACACCGTATCGGCGTCAAAAACGCCGTTCATTTCGGCGAATTTATGGGCGTTCCAGACTTTGGTGCCGAAGTTGCGGTAGCCTGCGATGCGGGCGGAATCGAGCTTGAGCGCGCCGCCGAGCGAGGCCATGGCGGCGTTGGTGAAGCGCAGGGCGTCGGCACCGTATTCGTCGATGATTTCAAGCGGGTCGATGACGTTGCCGACGGATTTCGACATCTTCTTACCTTTGGCGTCGCGGACGAGGCCATGGAGATAGACGGTGTCGAAGGGAATCTGCTTTACCGTGTCGAGCTGCATCATCATCATGCGGGCGACCCAGAAGAAGAGGATGTCCTGACCCGTGATGAGATCGGAGGTGGGGAAGTACTTTTTAAGTTCTGGCGTTTCTTCGGGCCAGCCGAGGGTACCGATGGGCCAGAGGCCGGAAGAGAACCATGTGTCGAGTACGTCGGGGTCGCGCCAGACAGGGAAGACGATGTCAGTCGGGTCTTGGCTGAAGGAATATTTTCCAAGGCTCTCGGCCAATTCGTGCATCGCTTCGGCGCGGGTAGATACTTCGATCACTCGCGCATGGTTGAGCGGGGTAGGCAAGGCAGCGGTGAAATCTGCAAAGCCTTCGGTGGCCGCGTCAAAGTTGGGAGCACATTGAATGTGGTCGCCGCCCTCAGGCAGCGATTGATCCAACAGGAGGCGGCCAATTTCAACAAGGTCAAGCGTACCGTCACCTTCGTCGTCGACAAAGCCAGCAGCTTTTAAATCCAAGCCGTACCAGACGGGGATCTGGTGTCCCCACCAAAGTTGGCGCGAGATGCACCATGGTTCGATGTTGTCGAGCCAGTTGTAGTAAACCTTCTCGCCGCTCTCGGGCATGATTTTCACGTCGCCGTTACGCACGGCGTCGAGGGCGGGCTGCACGATTTGGTCTGTGTCCACGAACCATTGGTCGGTGAGCATTGGCTCGATCACGACTTTTGAGCGGTCACCGAACGGTTGCATGATCGGCTTGTTCTCGACGTAAGGAACCGTCTCGGTCACTTCTGATGTGTTGCCATCCTCGTCCTTCACCGTGCGGGTCACATCGTGCATGACGGCGAGGCCTTCAGCGCTGATGTCGGCCACGATTTTTGTGCGCGCATCAAAGCGGTCGAGGCCACGGTAGTCTTCGGGCACCATGTTCATCGCGGCGATCATCGCCTCGTCGAATTCCTGCTCGCCATTGGCGATGGCTTGGGCCACGGCGGCTTCCTCGGCGTAGGGTTTGCCGTCGGCGCGCATCGCAGCCTTGGTGTCCATGAGGTTGTACATGGGGATGTTGTTACGCTTGGCCACTTGGTAGTCGTTGAAGTCATGCGCGCCTGTGATTTTCACAGCACCAGAGCCGAAGTCCTTATCGGGATATTCGTCTGTGATGATGGGAATCAGGCGGCGGAGTGCTTTGGGTCCAACGGGAATTTCACATAGTTTTCCGATGATTGTGGCGTAACGCTCATCTGACGGATGAACCGCAACGGCCCCGTCGCCGAGCATCGTTTCAGGGCGGGTTGTGGCGATGGAGATGTAGTCACGGGTTTCGCGGAGTGTCTCAACGCCGTCCTCGTCTTTCTCGATGTATTCATAGGTGGCACCGCCCGCGAGCGGGTATTTGAAGTGCCACATGTGACCGGGGACTTCGGTATTCTCGACTTCGAGATCGGAGATCGCAGTCTCGAACCGTGGGTCCCAGTTTACGAGGCGTTTGCCACGGTAGATTTTGCCGTCGTTGTACATCTGTACAAAGACTTTGATCACCGCGTCGTGGAAGTTTGGAGAGTTCTCGTGGCCGATCCGCGTGTCACCCGGTGCGCCCGACATGGTGAAGGCGTTGCGCGACCAATCGCACGACGAGCCGAGGCGCTTGAGCTGGCCCACGATGGTGTCGGCGGTGGCCTCTTTATAGGCCCATGCATGTTTCAGGAATTCTTCGCGCGACAGGTCCGTGCGTTTGATCCCGCTCTCGGCGAGTTTATTCTCAACAGCCAGTTGAAGGGCGATGCCTGCGTGGTCCTGACCGGGCTGCCAGAGCGTGTCGAACCCGCGCATACGGTGCCAGCGTGTCAGGATATCCTGCAACGTGTTGTTGAAGGCGTGGCCGACGTGCAGCGAGCCATTGACGTTGGGGGGCGGGATCATGACGCAATATGTCTCGTCGCGGGACGCGTTTGCCCCTGCTTTGAACGCGCCTGATTGCTCCCAAGCGGCGTAAATGCGGGCCTCTGCCTCGCTTGCGTTGAAGTTTTTTTCCAGTGCCATGATGGTGGCTCCCAAGCTTTGAATTTGTTGGTTGATGTAGCTTAGGATCAGGGAAAGGGGAAGGGTGGATGCGGCGTGCGTGCGTACCTGCGGGATCAGATCGTTACACCCGCCGTCTTACGCCGCCGTTGTGACGTTATGTGGTGGCTGGACAGGGGGTGCATTGCTGCTAGGTTCCTGTGTGAAAACAGATAGCTGACTTTAGGGAGCGGGCGCATGGAAAAATTCGGTAAGAGCCAGTCGATCAAGCGGGTGGAAGATGTGCGGTTTCTGACCGGTCATGGCCGTTATGTGGATGATATCTCGCCTGATGGTGCGCTGCATGCGTTCGCCTTCCGCTCTCCCGTGGCGCATGGCGAGATTACCGAGTTGGACGTGAGTGAGGCGGCGGCGGCAGAAGGTGTGCATCTGGTTATCACCTGTGCCGATATGGAAGCGGCTGGTGTGAACGTTGCAATTCCCGGTGCAGCTGTGAAAAATCGCGATGGATCAACCGCTGCGGCGCCTTTGCGTCCCATGCTGGCCAAGGGCCGTGTGCGATTTGTGGGGGAGCCCGTCGCGATGGTGATCGCTGACACTTACGAGCAGGCACGCGATGCCGCCGAGCTGATCATGTTTGATGTGGACGAGTTGCCTGCCAAGATGGATTTGGTGCGGGGCGGAGAGGCGTTGCACGTTGAGGCCAAAGATAACTGTGCGTTTGATTGGGGCATGGGCGATGAGGCCGCGACCGAGGCGGCGTTTGCTGCGGCAGCGCGGACGGTATCGCTGGACGTGGGGGATAACAGGATCATCGTGAACTCCATCGAGCCGCGTGGCTGTTATGCAGAGTGGGACGGTTCGCGTCTGCATGTGGCATATAACGGGCAGGGTGTGTGGGTTCATAAGAACAACCTGATCAAGGCCTTTGGCTTGGACGAGGATGCTGTGCGGGTGACAAACCCTGACACGGGCGGCGCGTTCGGGATGAAGGGGATGGCCTATCACGAGTATTTTGTGATCAGCCATGCGACCCGTGTTTTGGGCAAACCTGTGCGCTGGATGTCGGAGCGCACGGAAGCGATGCTGACGGACAATGGCGGGCGCGACCTGACCTCGTTGGCGGAGTTGGCGTTTGACGAGAACAACAAGATCACAGCGTATCGCGTCTCGTCCAAGTGTAACTTGGGTGCCTATAACAGCCAGTTCGGGCAGTTCATTCAAACGCAACTTTTCAGCCGTGTTTTGACGGGTGTCTACGACGTGCAGACCACATGGTTGCAGGTTGAGGGCTATTACACCAACACGGTGCAGGTGGATGCGTATCGCGGCGCGGGACGCCCTGAGGCGATTTATGTGCTGGAGCGGATTATGGACCGTGCTGCGCGTGAGTTGGGTGTTGATCCACTGGAATTGCGCCGCATCAACTTTATCAAACCCGCACAGTTTCCGTATGCGGCCGCTACGGGCGAGACCTATGATGTGGGCGATTTCAACAAGGTGCTGACACGCGGTGCTTTGGAAGCAGACACGGCTGGCTTTGCCGCACGCAAGGCGGCGGACGCCAAGCGCGGCCTGCTGCGCGGTACGGGTATCTCGTATTATATCGAGAGCATCTTGGGTGATCCGAGCGAGGGCGCGAAGGTTAACTTCCTTGAGGATGGCACGGTCGAAATTCTGGTCGGGACCCAATCGGGCGGGCAGGGGCATGAGACAGTCTATGCCAAGTTCCTGAGTGACCAGACGGGTATACCGGCGGATAAGATCATAGTGATCCAAGGGGACAGTGACCGGATCGCCACTGGCGGCGGCACGGGCGGATCGCGCTCTGTCACGGTGCAGAACAACGCCACACTGGCGACTGTGGGCAAGATGAAGGAAGTCTTTACCGCATTTCTGGCTGACGAGATGGGCGTGCCTGCGTCCGAGATCAGCTTTGACGACGAGCGGTTCCGTGCGGAAGGCTCGAACCTGACGCCGACGATGCTTGAAGTGGCCGATATGGCGCGGGCGCAGGGGCGCGACGATCTGTTGACGCACCATGAGCGCGCAACGCTTGAGGCGCGTAGTTTCCCGAACGGGGTGCATTTCTGCGAAGTTGTGATCGATCCCGAGACGGGGATTGTAACAACGGACCGCTATACCGTGGTCGATGACTTTGGAAACCTGATCAATCCACTACTGGCCGAAGGTCAGGTGCATGGTGGTGTGGTGCAGGGCATCGGGCAGGCCGTGCAAGAGCGTGTGGTCTATGACGAGGATGGGCAGCTCCTCACGGCATCGTTCATGGACTACGCCATGCCGCGCGCGCAGGATGTCCCTTTCATCTCGTTCACAAGCGAGCCTGTGCCATCGACCGCGAACATCATGGGCATGAAGGGCTGTGGCGAGGCGGGCACGGTTGGTGCGCTGGCCGCTGTCTCGAATGCAGTGCAGGATGCGCTGTGGGAACATGGGGTGCGTCAGGCGGATATGCCATTCACACCACATAAGGTTTGGGAGTTGATGCAAGGTGAGGCCATCGCCGCAGAATAATCTGGAAGACAGTTTTTTGAGGCGGCTATTTGGCCGCCTCTGGACCCGTCCCGACAGTGATTTTGGCCCTGCGCGCCCAAGCAGGGGGCCGCAGACACATCTGGTGATCCTTGACGGGACAATGTCCACGCTCAAACCCGGATGTCAGACGAACGCGGGGATCGCCTATCATCTGGCACAGGAGATGGGCGGCAAAATATCCATCTATTATGAGCCGGGATTGCAATGGGACAGCTGGCGCTCTGTCCGTGATGTCGCGTCGGGGCGGGGGATCAACCGTCAGATCAGGCGCGCCTACGGGTATCTTGCCTCGCGCTACCACGAGGGGGACAAGGTCTATCTGATGGGCTATTCTCGCGGGGGCTATGCTGTGCGATCCCTTGCCGGGATCATTGACCGTGTGGGGCTTTTGCGGCGCGACTGCGCAACGGAGCGGAACGTTCGCCAAGCTTACCGCCTTTACGAATCTACGGCCAATGGCGATGTGGCGCAGGCCTTTGCAGCGGCCCATTGCCGCCCGACAGTGCCGATCGAGATGATCGGAGTTTGGGATACTGTTAAATCACTGGGGATCAACGCGCCCGTGCTTTGGCGGTTGAGCGTGAACCGCCACGCGTTCCACAGTCATGCGCTGGGAGAGAACGTAAAGCACGGCTACCACGCATTGGCCCGTGACGAGACGCGGGCCGCTTATCGCCCTGTGTTGTGGGAGAGTGATCTTTCCCATCCTGCCCAGCTTGAGCAGGTGTGGTTTCGCGGGTCCCATGGCGATGTCGGCGGGCAACTGGGCGGGCGGAATTATGCGCGCCCGTTGTCCAATATCCCGCTGGTATGGATATTGGAGCGGGCAGAGATGGCAGGGTTGCCACTGCCTGATGGCTGGACGAACCGGTTCGAGCAGGATGTCAGCGCGCCCTCCATCGGGACATGGGCAGGCTGGGGCGGGTTGTTCTGGACGCGGCGCAAGAGGATCATTGGTCTGGACCCTTCCGAGCGCTTGCACGACAGCATTGCACCCGCGGCGGAGGATCACGATGCTCCCATGATTGCCGCGAGGCGGTCATAGTCCTGCTCTAGACCATCAATGAAACTGCCGCTCGGTAATTTTGGGGAGGTAGATGTCATGCGGGCGATTTTGTTGGCAATTCCGGTACTGTTATTTGGCCTGCAACCTGCGCAGGCGCAGCCCGTTAGTCGGGGCATGGCGCAATGCAGTGCATCCACGACGCTGTTCCAAGCTGCAGTGACCCAAGTCGCGCGCCGAGAGGCGAGATCCTGCTGAGATGGACGCGGTAAAGGCCTTCAAGAAAGACGAGTGGACGGCCATGGGGTGTTCAATGGCGTTCAATGAAGAATTTCGGGATTAGACCGACTATTTCAGGTCATTGGCGCGGTCATATGACATCGCGCTGCACCAGAGTATGTTGCAGTGACACCCGATGAGGGCGGCGGTTAGGCCACCGTCATCAGTTTTCGTTCACGCGACTTTCATCACGATGCAAGTCGTCGAGCCTGTGGCGTAAAGCTTGCCATCCTCGACGCCTCTGATCTCGCCGTGGGCAACGCCTGTGGATCGACCCACATGGTCGGTTGTGCCGATGCAGTCGATCTGCATGCCCAAGGGGATAGAGCGCAGGATGTTTATTTTGAATTCTAGCGTCGTGTAGACTGATCCGCGCGGCACGCGGGTCATTACGGCGCAGGCCATCGCTGAATCCAGCAGGGTGCCGTACCAGCCGCCATGCACAGTGCCCATCGGGTTGGTCACATTGAATTCAGGTGCGCCACGAAAAATGCAGGTACCTTCCTCGACGCTGTGAAGGGTGTAGCCCATGGTCGCCCCAATGGGCGGGCCAGGGTTGGTGCCGTCGAGGATGCTTTTCATGTATTCAAGCCCCGAGAGTTTCAGTGCCTCGGTGGCGGGCAACAGTTCGTCGGGTGAGGTGGCGCGGCGTGGCATTGGACGGCTCCGGCTGGGAAGTTACCCTCCCAGCCTAGGGCCGTTTTGTGCGGTGGCGCAAGCTGTTACGCCACGTTTGAAAGTGCTGTTTGTGGAGTGATACCCAAGGCACGGCACACGTCGCGGGTGAGGTCGGGACGGTTGAGCGTGTAGAAATGCAGCGCGTCCACGCCTTCATCGACCAATTCGCTGCACATTTCGGTGCACAGGGTGGTGGAGAGCAACTCGGTCCGGTTGTCACGTTCGGCGGCGCGGTAGGCCTCATCCATCCACGCAGGGATTTTTGTGCCGCAGCTCACTGCGAATTTGCGCGCTGAGGTCCAGTTGGAGATTGGCAAGATGCCCGGGATGATCGGTTTGTCGATGCCAGCTGCTGCGCATTGGTCGCGGAAGCGCAGGAAGCTTTCGGGCTCAAAGAAGAACTGCGTGATCGCCTCGTCAGCGCCAGCATCGAACTTGCGCTTGAGGTACTGGATGTTGGCGTGCTGGCTTGTCGCGTCAGGGTGGCAGTCGGGGTAGGCACCTACGCGGATGGTGAATTTGTCCAGCAGGGCAAGCGCTTCGATCAGCTCGATCGAGTTTTTGAAGCCTTCGGGGTGCGGTGTGAAGCGGGTGTCGCCGGCCTGAGGATCGCCGCGCAGAGCAACGATATCTGTCACGCCTGCTGCGTGGAATTTTTCGGCCACTTCCATTGTTTCAGCCACGGAGGCACCAACACAGGTGAGATGCGCGCAGACGGGCAGGCCGGACGTGCGGTGGAGCACGGCGGCGGCGTCATGGGTCAGGTCACGGGTGGTGCCGCCAGCGCCATAGGTCACGGAGAAGAACCGTGGGGCGAGGGGGGCGAGCGCTTGGGCCGTGTCCCAGAGTTTGAACGCAGCATCGACGGTTTTAGGCGGGAAGACTTCAAATGATACGGCAGGCGATGTCATGGAGAATATCCTTATTGATTTCATCCCTTGTCGCATGGCAATGCATGTGAGACAAATTCATAACTTTCATCTTTAACATGAGGCGCACCTCATATGCACATCGAGTTCAGGCATTTACGGACCATTCAAGCCATTCACCGCGCGGGGGGATTGGCACGCGCGGCGGAGATGATGAACATCACGCAATCGGCCCTCAGCCATCAGGTTAAGGGGCTGGAGGATCAGGCTGGGGTAGAGTTGTTTGTACGGCGCTCCAAACCGCTCAAACTATCCCCTGCGGGGCAACGCCTTTTGAAGCTGGCCGAACAGGTTTTGCCGCAGGTCGAGGCCTTGCAGGAAGAGTTCAGCGGGCTGCGCGACGGCAGCACAGGGCGGATGCACATCGCGATTGAATGTCATGCCTGTTTCGAGTGGCTGTTTCCGGTGCTGGAGCAGTTCCGCCGCAGCTTTGCTGATGTGGATGTAGATATCCGCCCCGGTCTGGCGTTTGATGCGTTGCCTGCGCTGCTGCGTGAGGAAGTTGATCTGGTGATCTCCTCCGATCCCGAAGAAATCGCGGGCGTCGAATTTATCGAGCTGTTTGATTATAAAGCGGTTTTCGTCGCCGCCAGCACCCATCCGTTGGCGCAAAAGGAGTTTATCGAAGCCGAGGATTTCCGTGGTGAGACGCTGATCACCTATCCAGTGGAACGCACGCGGCTCGATGTGTTCAGCCAGTTGCTTATCCCTGCCAAGGTGGAGCCGAAGAGCATTCGTCAGGTGGAGCTTACAGCGGTGATTTTGCTGCTGGTGGCATCTAATCGGGGTGTGTCGGTGTTGCCCGATTGGGTGGTGCGCGAAGTGAAGTACTCCTCCGACTATGTGACGCGCCCTCTGACGGCGCAGGGTGTTACGCGGCGCTTGTATGCGGCGATCCGGAGTGATGATCGTGAAAAGCCGTTTATGCAGGAGTTGCTAGGGCTGGCAGGGACGGAGGCCCGCAAGTTGCAGGCTGTGTAAGGAGAGAGCGGGAAAGGGTCGCTATGTTGACCATAGTGAGCCTTCGTTCCATCTGCGCTAATGTCTACTTTCGGCGAAAAGGGTGCCGATAGGATAATTCGGGTGCGTGAAACAACTGGAGGTGCCGATTGTTTTGCGCAGAAAACAGCTTGACCGCGGCAATCTATTTCCAATATCCATGAAATATGGAATCACTTCTCACAGATCGACTCGCAACTCTCAGCCATCCTCAGCGCATGGCCGTGTTCCGGCTACTTATGCGGCGGTGCCCTGATGAGTTGCCCGCAGGCGAGATTGCCGAAGCGCTGCAACTTAAAGCCAGCACCGCATCGGTCTATCTGTCGGCCTTGACCCAAGCGGGTTTGATCTCACAACGCCGAGACGGAACGCGTCTGCTGTATGCTGTTAATCTCGACGCGACCCGCGAGGTCGTTGCGGGTCTGTTTGTAGATTGTTGTCGGGGACGGGCCGACCTTTGCCCGCCGCAGTTTTCTGATCTTCTGACGAATATCGCGCCCACAGCTGACAAGACGTTCAACGTCCTTTTTGTTTGTACCGGAAACTCCGCCCGCTCGATTTTCGCGGAGACTATTTTACGGGATATGGCGGGCGATAAGTTCACAGCATATTCGGCAGGCACCGCGCATCGTTCGGAGTTGAACCCGCTTGCGGTTGAAATGCTTAAATCAAAGGGACATGACGTGTCGCTTTTGCGGTCCAAGAACATTGAAGAATTTCAGGGGGTCGATACGCCGGAGATGGATTTTGTCTTTACCGTTTGTGACCGCGCCGCGAATGAAGAATGCCCCACTTGGCCGGGTCAGCCCGTCTCTGGTCATTGGGGGATGCCAGACCCTGTGAAGGCCGAGGGAACCGACGCAGAAAAGCGGCTCGCGTTCCACCAAGCATACGGCGCGCTGCACAACCGGATCAGGGCATTTTCCGCATTGTCGTTCGAGAATTTGGACCGTGGATCGCTGCAAAAACAAGTCGATGAGATTGGCAAGTAAACTACCAAATAGGAATAACCTGATATGACCACTTACGCTATCAATGGCCTTGGCCGCATCGGAAAACTTGCACTTCGTCCCCTTTTGGAACGCGGTGCAAAAATTGCATTTATCAATGACGCGGTGGGTGATCCAGCGATGCATGCGCATTTGTTGGAATTCGATTCCATCCATGGGCGGTGGCCTGCGACGTTTGAGGCGGGCGAGGGGTCGATCAGCATTGATGGCACACCCATCCCGGTCACCAGCACGCGCACTCTCGAAGATCTGCCGCTGGGCGGCGTTGATGTGGTGATTGATTGCACAGGCGCGTTCAAGACAGAGGCCAAGCTGGCCCCGTATTTTGCAGCGGGCGTGAAAAAGGTGATAGTCTCGGCTCCGGTCAAAGACGGACCAACCGCCAACATCGTTTACGGCGTCAATGATGACATCTACGATGCAGAGGTCCACCAGATCGTGACAGCGGCAAGCTGCACCACGAACTGCCTTGCTCCGGTGGTGAAGGTTTTGCTGGAAGGGATCGGCATCAAGCACGGGTCGATCACAACGATCCATGATGTGACCAACACGCAGACAATTGTGGACCGCCCTGCGAAGGATTTGCGCCGTGCGCGGTCTGCGCTGACCAATTTGATCCCGACTACAACAGGATCTGCTACGGCGATCACGCTCATCTATCCTGAACTTACGGGCAAATTGAACGGCCATGCAGTGCGCGTGCCGCTTCTCAATGCCTCCATCACCGATTGCGTGTTTGAAATGGCGCGTGAAACGACTGTGGATGAAGTGAATGCGCTGTTTAAAGCCGCAGCCGAAGGCCCGCTGAAAGATATCCTCGGGTATGAAACCCGCCCCTTGGTCTCCTGTGACTACACCAATGACACCCGCAGCAGCATCATTGATGCGCCCTCGACGATGGTTGTGAATGGTACGCAGGTGAAGGTCTATGCATGGTATGACAACGAGATGGGCTATGCGCACCGCTTGGTGGATGTCGCGCTGATGGTAGGTGGCAAGCTGTGACAAAGCCGCCAGAACGGGCCGCAGGATTTGGGGCCTACATCACCGTAACTGCGGCCTATTGGGCGTTCATGCTGACCGATGGGGCGCTGCGGATGCTGGTGCTGTTGCACTTTCACACGCTTGGCTTTTCGCCGGTGCAACTGGCCTATCTGTTCGTGCTCTATGAGATCGCGGGTGTTGTCACCAACCTGTCCGCAGGGTGGATCGCGGCACGGTTCGGGCTGACCTCGACGCTTTATGCGGGGCTTTCGCTACAGGTCGTGGCGCTTTTGGCGCTCACTCAACTTGATCCTGCGTGGTCCATTACTGCCTCAGTGGTGTTTGTTATGCTCGTGCAGGGCCTGTCTGGTGTGGCTAAAGACTTGGCCAAGATGAGCTCCAAAAGCGCTGTGAAGATTCTGGCCCCGACGACGAGCGGTGGCCTGTTCCGCTGGGTGGCTATTCTTACCGGATCAAAGAATGCTGTGAAAGGGAGCGGCTTTCTACTGGGCGCGGTTTTGCTGGCCGTCTTCGGGTTCGTCCCTTCCGTGCTGACGATGGCTGCAATTCTCTTCCTCATCTTGATCGCCGTCGTCGTTGGCATGCCATCGGGCCTGCCAGTGGGCCGCAAGGACGC
>JBALTK010000066.1:0-17997 GCA_036964385.1 Sulfitobacter sp.
GATTGTTGCGAGGAGGGCGGACCGATGCAAACACTCTCGTCGGCCATGCGCACATGCATTGCATCGCTGTCAGCCGTGGAGTGCACCGCAACAGAGGCAATGCCCATTTCACGCGCTGCACGAATAACACGCAGGGCGATCTCGCCGCGGTTGGCGATCAGGATCTTTTTGAACATGGGCTGTCCTCCTTATTCGAGGATTACAAGCGGTGCGCCAAACTCGACGGCGGCTCCGTCTTCGACCAGAATGCGTTTTACCGTTCCGCCGCGCGGGGCAGGGATGTGGTTCATTGTCTTCATCGCTTCGACGATCAACAGTGTATCGCCTTCGGACACTTTTGACCCGACAGAGATGAACGCGGCAGCACCAGGCTCTGGCGATGTGTACACAGTTCCAACCATCGGCGAAGAGACTGCACCGGGATCGGAGGAAGGATCAGCGGCAGGGCTTGCCGTGGCAGCAGCGGCGGCAGGTGCCGCAGCAGCCATCGCAGGAGCAGCAGCCTGAACAGCTTGGGGTGCCATAATCTGTTGTGGTGGTTTGCGTGAGACGCGCACATTCAGGCTATCGTCCTCGGCATAGTCACGCTTGACCTGCAATTCTGTGAGATCGTTTTCGTTCAGCAGCTCTGCCAATGCGCGGATGAATGCGACATCCGAGTCGTGTGTGTTCTTTGTCATATGGTTCCCCGACCGTTGCGAAGGGGCGCGTTCGAGCGCGCCTGTTTGGAGCGCTTATATGCCATGGACAGGAGCATGGAAAGGCGCGACTTTACCTTGAGGGAACGGCAGAGGGGCAAGCAGAGATGAACATTGCACATTGGTTGGCACGCAGCGCATCGCTAAGTCCTGATCGCGCCGCGTTATTCATTGGGAATCAATGTTTTGCGGACTACGGTGGTTTTGACAGCTGCGCGCGCGACGTCGCATCGGGGCTCGCGACGCGTGGCGTGAAGGCGGGCGACCGCGTAGCTATTTTCATGAGCAACCATCCCGACTGGCTCATCGGATTATACGGTATTTTATATGCGGGCGCTGTAGCAGTCCCCATGAACGCAAAGCTGCATGGGCGGGAGGCTGCGTTTATTCTAGACGACAGCGGTGCTGGGCTTTGCTTGACAGATGAACGTCATGCTGAGGCCCTTAAAGGGGCAGGGGTCACCTGTGGCTGCATCGCTCCGCGTGCATTGATGCAGGGCACTGGTACAGGCGCTATTGCCCACCGTGATCAAAGCGATCTGGCATGGTTGTTCTATACCTCTGGCACGACAGGGACGCCCAAGGGCGTGATGATCACCCACGGCATGCTACAGGCGATGGCGCTGAGCTACGGTGTAGATGTTGACCACGTCAGCGGAGAGGACACCGCGATTTATGCCGCACCGCTGAGCCATGGTGCTGGCCTTTATAACTTCATGCATGTCCAAGCTGGTGCGCGCCATGTCTGCCCTGCCTCGGGTGGGTTCGACGGGACCGAAATCCTTGATCTAGCGGCCCATTTCGGGCGTTGCCATATGTTTGCGGCACCAACGATGGTGAAACGCTTGACCACGGTTGCCATGGCCGCAGGACGCAAAGGCGAAGGATTGCGCACCGTCGTCTATGCGGGGGGGCCGATGTACACGGCTGATATCATCGCCGCGGTGGATCAATTCGGGCCTGTCTTTGTTCAAATCTACGGGCAGGGAGAGTGTCCCATGGCGATCACGGCCTTGTCGCGCAGTGATGTCGCAGACCGCAGCCACCCCACCTGGGAAACCCGCCTCGGTTCTGTGGGGCGGGCGCAATCGGTGGTCGAAGTGCGAATTGAGGGGGCTGAGCAAGCTGGTCAAAGCGGCGAGATCATGGTGCGCGGCGCGCCTGTTATGCCTGGCTATTGGAACAACGCAGAAGCCACGAAAAAGACCCTGCGCGATGGTTGGCTCATGACGGGTGATATCGGGCATCTAGACGCAGCAGGATATCTCACGCTTCAGGACCGCTCGAAGGATGTGATCATCACTGGCGGCTCGAACGTTTATCCACGTGAAGTGGAAGAGGTGCTGTTGCGCCACCCGCAAATTATGGAGGCCTCTGTGGTGGGGGCCAAGCACGACGATTGGGGGGAGGAGGTCGTGGCGTTTATCGTGGGCGACGCGCCGACAGACGCGCTCGATGCGCTGTGTCTCGAGAACATCGCTCGATTCAAACGTCCCAAGCGATATTTGCGCTTGGATGCTTTGCCAAAGAATAACTATGGGAAAGTGCTTAAAACGGAACTGCGCGAAGTAGTGGAAGCGCAAAAGAGTGAGCCGCCCGCCCGCTAGCGCAGGCGGCTCAGCCTTTGATTAGCCAACGATAAAGATATCATCGACGATGTTAAACGCGGACGCGCCAAGATCGTCGATTGTGACGCCGTTAATCTTGACCGTAGAGCCATGGTCGATGCGGCCGTCAACGTTCGAAAGATTAAAGATCGCGCTCAGATCAATGACGGCATTACTGCCTGTGAACACGGTGTTGGCGATAATATCATCATAAGTTGTGCTGCCGTTAGAACCGATGAGCAGCAATTCGATCTGGTCCCCTTCGGAGAAATCGCGGATGACATCTGCGTTTGTGCGCCCGGCAAAGACAAATACGTCTGCGCCTTCACCGCCGACGAGAGTGTCGCGGCCCTGTCCGCCCTCCATCGTATCGTTTCCCGCGCTGCCAAGCATGCGGTCGTTGCCATTTTGACCCAACAGGCGGTCATTACCATTCCCGCCGGAAAGCAGGTCATTGCCGCCCCCGCCAAACAGAACGTCGTTGTCGTCACCGCCGAGTATGCGGTCATTGTTATTGCCGCCGTCGATGAAGTCATCGCCGCAACCGCCAGAGAGGAAGTCGTTGCCATTACCGCCAAAAACTTCGTCATTACCGTTTTGACCGTACAGGGCGTCGCGACCACCATTACCCACCAAGCGGTCGTCGTCATCCCCGCCAAGTAGACGGTCATCTGCAGCGCCACCGCTCAAGGTATCGTTGCCAAAGCCGCCAGCGACATTGCCAGCCGAGCCTGCACCACCGTCTTCGTCAAATGCACCAAAGAAATCATCGTCACCGATTAAGAAGCCACCGACCGTATAGGTGTCATTGCCCGCACCAAGTGCGACATTGGCCATGACGCCGGTATTCAAGACCGTGTCATCCCCATCGCCCATATTAACGCCGCCGGTGATTGTCCCTGTGGTGTCAGGGCCGCCGTCAATACCAGCAATGATCTGGTTGGTCAGCGTGTCATTTCCATTACCCGTTCTGACCTGCCCCTCGATGAGACCGCTGTTGAAAAAGCTGTCCCAACCGTTCCCCAAGCGTACGGAGCCAAAGATATAACCGTCATTTACAACCAGACGGCCGCCGTTGCCGAGCAGGTCAATCGCGAACTGGCTTCCAGCAGCTTTGGACATCGTTCCAAAGGTCGTGTTGACCAACTCAATCCCATCGGCTGTGTTTGCCGTCACAGGAGCAATGATCGCACCATTGTTGCTGACAAGACCGCCAAATACAGAGAAATCAAATCCCGCAAGTGTTTGATCAAAGGTGTTTGATCCCTCAAATCTGTTCGTATCTTCGTTAAACGTAATTGGCATATTTCTTCCCCAGGAAAATTCTTGCCCAACTTACGCCCTAATTTTGCCATGAGATAGCAAAATTTCCCTTTGTTTTCAAGACGGGAACAAAGCAACATAGAGCTGGGGAATAGGTGCCCCAGAAACGAAAAACCCCGCAAGAAGCGGGGTAATTCACACAGTGTTCAGAGCCGAATCAGATGGCGAGATACTCAGCCCGTAGCTGTTCGTTGTCCAAAACTTCTTGGGCAGAGCCATCGAATACCACACCGCCCGTATCAAGGATCACGGCGCGGTCCGCCAATTTGAGCGCACGTACGGCGTTTTGCTCGACCAAAATGGTCGTAATGCCTTGAGCCTTAATGATCTTGAGGGTTTTTTCGATCTCGTCGACGATCACAGGGGCCAGACCCTCGTAAGGCTCATCCAGCAACAGCACTTTGATGTCGCGGCACAGAGCGCGGGCGATGGCGAGCATCTGTTGCTCCCCGCCTGATAGGGTGGTGCCTTCTTGCTTTTTGCGCTCGCCCAAACGGGGGAACAGCTCATACACGCGTTCAAGCGACCAGCCGATGGGCGGTGCGATTTGCGCAAGCTTGAGGTTTTCTTCGACCGTCAGGCCAGAAATAATGCGGCGGTCTTCTGGCACCAGCGCAAGGCCCGCGGCAGAGGCCTCATAGCTCTTCATTTTGTGCAGTGGTTGGTGGTCGAGCCAGACTTCGCCCTTGGTCAGCTGCGGATCGCCGATTTGGGCGATGGTACGCAGCGTGGACGTTTTACCCGCACCGTTCCGGCCCAGTAGGGCAAGGATCTCGCCCTCGTGCACGTTAAAGCTGACGCCTTGCACGATGTAGCTTTCACCGTAGGAGGCGTGGATATCCCAGACCGACAAGAAGGCGGGGGCAGTTGCCGCTTGGTTGGCGTTATTATTGTAAGTTTCAGTGGTCATATTTATGTCCTTTGGATGCGAGGGGCAGGGTGGCTTACACTTCCTGCGTCTCTCCCAGATAGGCTTCTTTCACTTTTGGATGGCCCTTGATGTTATCGGGCGTGTCCTCAACCAGCGGTGTACCTTGTGCCAACACGGTGATCCGCTCGGCGAGCGAGAAGACAACGTGCATATCATGCTCGATGATGGCGATGGTGATATCGCGCTCTTCCTTGATCTGCTTGAGCAGGTCGATCGTGTTGTTGGTGTCGGCCCGTGCCATACCCGCTGTTGGCTCATCCAGCAGGAGCAAACGTGGCTCTTGGGACAGGCACATCGCGATTTCAAGACGGCGTTTGTCGCCCCGTGACATCGAGGATGCATGCATCTCGCGTTTGTCATAGAGTTTCATGTCGTTGAGCATTTTTTTGGCTTTTTCGACCACGTCCTGCTCATTGTCGACGCTACCGAGAGCATGCATGCTGAACCCGCCGTCGCGCTTGGCAAAGCAGGGGATCAGCATGTTTTCCATAACGCTCAGATCACCGAAGATTTCGGGTGTCTGAAAAACGCGGGAAATGCCCATCTGGTTGATCTCGAACGGCTTGCGGCCGAGAACCGATTGGCCATCAAACATGACGGAACCAGTGTCAGGGATCAGTTTGCCGACCAACACGTTCAGGAGGGTGGATTTACCGGCCCCGTTCGGGCCGATAATTGCGTGTACGGTGTTTTCCGCAATGGAGAGGTTAACGTCTCCGAGTGCTTGCAACCCACCAAAGCGCTTGTTTACGTTTTTGACTTCGAGAATACCCATGTCGTGCGCTCCTTATTCAGCAGGTGTTGATTTGCCGTCAGGCGATTTCGGTTCAGTGCTTTTGCGGCGGAACATGCTTGCAAAGCGGCGACCACCTTCGACCAGACCACCCGGCAGGAAGATAACAACCAGCATGAAAACAAGACCAAGTGTCAGGTGCCAGCCTTTACCAACGAAGGGGTAGATCAAGGTTACAAGCAGATCTTCCAAACCGTCAGGCAAGAACGAGAACCACTGCTCCAGTACGGTTTTGTTGATCTTGGAGACGATGTTTTCCATGTATTTGATGATACCCGCGCCCAGAACCGGACCAATCAAGGTACCCGCACCGCCAAGGATGGTCATCACAACAACTTCACCCGATGCGGTCCAGAACATCCGCTCTGCACCCACTTGGGTATCCATCGCGACCAGCAAACCGCCTGCAAGACCAGCATACATGCCTGAGATCACAAAGGCCGCCAGTGTATAGGGCTTTGAGTTCAGGCCCGTATAGTTCATCCGCTGTTGGTTCGACTTCACGGCGCGCAGCATCATGCCAAAGGGTGAGCGGAAGATGCGGATCGAGAGGTAGAAGGCGATGATCAGAACGACGGCGGCAATGTAATAGCCAGCGTTGAAGGTAAAGATCCAATCACCCACATGCAGCTCGGAGGATGCTTTCATATCCAGACCGAACAGGTTGGCAGTTGGCGTGCGACCATCGGCAGGAACGCCGTCCAGAATACGCGGGTCTGCAAGCTTGGGCTGAAGCCCCGTTTCGCCGCCCGTGATCGGTGTCAGTACCGAGTAGGCCAGAGCATAAGACATCTGGGCAAAGGCCAAAGTCAGGATCGAGAAGTAGATGCCCGAGCGGCGCAATGAAATCCAGCCGACAAACAGCGAGAACAAGCCCGCCACAATGACGGAGACAAGAATCGCAGGAATTACGTTCATGGTGAGAAGTTTCATCATCCAGATCGCAGCATATGATCCGACACCCAGAAACGCGGCGTGTCCAAAGCTGAGGTAGCCAGTGAGGCCGAAGAGGATGTTAAACCCGATGGCAAATATACCAAAGATCACCAGACGCTGCATCAAGTCGGGATAGCCCGCGTTGAATTGTGCCATGCCTGACCCTTCGGGGAAGGGGTTAAGGATGAAGGGGGCAAGCAGACAAAGGAGTACAACAATCCCAAGCAGACCTGCGTCGCGTTTTGTAAGTCCCAGCATGTTCTTAGTCCTCCATCACGCCAGCACGGCCCAGAAGGCCACGAGGACGTGTCAGCAAAATGATGATCGCAACAAGGTAGATGATGATTTGGTTAATGCCTGGAATAACCTCAAGCACGACCGCCATGGAGGCAAAGCTCTCGACGATGCCAAGCAGGAAGCCTGCCAGTACAGCACCGGGCAGGGAGCCCATGCCGCCAACAACCACTACAACAAAGCTCAGCACTAGAAAGTCCATGCCCATGTTATAGTTTGGAGAGTTGATGGGCGCGTACATTGCCCCCGCCATTCCCGTAACCGCCGCAGCGATGCCAAACATGATGGTAAAGCGTTTGTCGATGTTGATGCCCAGGAGGCCAACAGTTTCGCGGTCGGCCATACCCGCCCGCACAACCATCCCGAAGGTGGTGAACTGCAAGAAGGCAAAGACAGCACCGATCACAACCGCAGCAAAGCAGAAGTATACGAGGCGCCAGTACGGATAGATGATCGTATTAGGATCAAACCCGAGCATTGCCCCGAAATCGAATGAACCTGCGAAGACTGCTGGTGCAGGTGTAGGGTATGGGTTTGCACCGTAGAAATACTTGATCAATTCACCCAAAACGATTGCCAGACCAAAGGTCACAAGGATTTGGTCAGCGTGGGGGCGGTTGTAGAAGTGCTTGATTAAGCCACGTTCCATGATGAAGCCGATGCCGATCATCACTGGAATGGTAAAGAGGATGGACAAAGGTACAGCCCAGTCGATCATCCATGAGCCCGTTGCCTCGCCGAACCACTGCTGGATGTACAAAACATCGTCGAACTTCGGGTTGCCAAGAAAGTCGGTTCCCGTTGGTTCTGTCGCTTTGTGGCTCAAAGTGAGGATTTTCGAGAAGGTCACAGCGCAGAAAGCACCGATCATGAACAAGGCACCGTGGGCGAAGTTGACCACACCAAGCGTGCCGAAAATTAGCGTCAATCCAAGAGCAATCAGCGCGTAGGCTGAACCCTTGTCGAGGCCGTTGAGAATTTGAAGGAAAATTGCGTCCATGGTCCGTCCGATCTGTCACAAGTGCTGCACGCCCAAGAGGCGGCTGGCGGATTAGCGGTCTGATGAGTGAGAAGTGAAAGGTGCAGGGCGGACGTTATAAGTCCGCCCTGCGAAGCCGTCAGGCTTATGCGCCTGGGTTACATTTACCCAAAGTGCCGCCTGCCATTTGTGGGTGATCCACAGGGTAGGTGACTTGCTCGGCTGGTGTAACTTCAACGATTTCAACGAGATCGTATTCGTTTTCCGGGTTCTCTTTACCCTTCACAACCAGCACGTCTTTGAAGCACTGGTGATCTTCGGCACGGTAAAGTGTTGGACCGTTGCCCAGACCGTCAAACTCAAAACCAGCAAGCGCTTCGCCTACGGAACATGGGTTGAAGGAGCCGCCACGTGTGACCGCATCTGCGTACAAGAGTGTCTGTACGTAGCATGTGTGTGCCGCCTGTGAGGGTGGGAAGCCGTACTTGGTGCCGAACGACTTAACGAAGGCGTTTGTACCTGCGTAGCGTGCGCCCAGTTTGTCTTCGAGTGACCAATCCCAGTTCTGGGAGCCAATGATACCTTTGATGTTTGCACCAGCACCACGAGCCATCAGCTCGGAGTAGAGTGGAACAACGATCTCGAACTTCTTGCCGTTAACTGTCTGGTCGCGCAGGCCGAACTGGACCGCGTTTGTCAGAGAGTTGATCATGTTGCCGCCGTAGTGGTTCAGAACCAGCACGTCTGCGCCGGACTGGATCACTGGTGCGATGTAGGCGGAGAAGTCTGTTGCTGTCAGTGGTGTTTTGACTGCGTTGACTGTTTCCCAGCCCAGAGCTTCTGTGGAGGAGCGCACGGCTTCTTCTGTGGTATAACCCCAGTTGTAGTCGGCTGTCAGGTGGTATGCTTTGCGATCCGCGCCATATTCGTTGGCAAGGATTGGCGCAAGGGCCGCACCGGACATGTAGGAGTTAAAGAAGTGGCGGAAGCCGTTGGCTTTTTTGTCTTTACCCGTTGTGTCGTTGGAGTGGGTCAGACCGGCCATGAAGATAACACCGGCTTCTTGGCAAAGTGCTTGTACAGCAACGGCCACACCGGAGGAGGAACCACCGGAAATCATGACTGCGCCGTCTTTTTCGATCATGGACTTGGCAGAAGCGCGTGCCGCGTCTGATTTTGTCTGTGTATCGCCTGTTACGAACTGGACTTTTTTGCCCATGATGCCCGTACCGTCCAGCGCCTTGGAGCTGAAGGTTTGCAGCATGCCGCCGTCGCCTTCACCATTCAGGTGCTCTACTGCGAGTTCGAATGCGCGCAGCTCGTCTGCGCCCTCATCTGCGTAAGGGCCGGACTGTGGTACGTTGAAACCCAGTGTAACCGTGTCGCCTTGTGGGGCGTTTGTGAAGCCGGCGTGAGCGTCGGCGCGCAGGTATGTAGGCAGTGCAAGACCAGCACCGGCAACAACGCCAGTTTGGATCAGACCGCGACGTGTCGGATTGAAGATTGACATGATGTCCTCCCGAAAGTGTTAAAACAGGCACCATAGCCTTCTCCCGGGCATTTGGTGCTGGCACGCAAGTCGTGCAAAGCCACTATCGGGGCGAGGTGGCGTTGCCGCAATAACACCCTTGATTGAATGGGTTTATTTGTAAATAAATGCACTAGAGCCCCATAAAAGGTGTAAAGTTAGTGATGTTGCAGCGCAGAAACCCCATGATAACGTGTGTTAATTTACACATTGCCCGCCATGTCGCGTGATACCCTAACAGGCAGCCGCATCCGCGAACGACGGGTTATGCAGGGGGGTAAGCAGGCCGATCTAGCCAAGCAGATCGGTATTTCCGCCAGTTATCTTAATTTGATTGAGCATAACCGCCGCAGAATCGGTGGCAAACTCTTGCTCGATATCGCGGCGGCGCTGGATGTACCGCCACAGGTGTTAACCGAAGGGGCGGAGGCCGCTCTCTTAGGCGTGCTCGGTGAGGCTGCGATGGCAGCAGAACTGCCAGCCGAGGATGCGGCTCAGGCAGAGGCCTTTGCGGGTCGGTTCCCTGCTTGGGCGGAAGCATTGGCCACGCGTCAACGCCGTGTCGCTACGTTGGAGCGCACGGTAGAAGCACTAAGCGACCGGATGGCGCATGATCCCTTGTTGGCTGACTCGATGCATGAATTGCTGACGACTGCGGCGGCCGTGCGGTCTACGGCGGAAATCCTCGCTGGGGATGAGGCGTTGGAGCGTGAATGGCAGGACCGCTTTCACGCCAACCTTGATGCAGACAGTCAGCGGCTGGCACACAGTGCGCAGGCCCTAGTCGGATATCTGGAGCAAGCCAAGGGGACAGATGCGGCAGCGGGAAAATCTCCCCAAGAGGAAGTCGAAGCCTATCTCGCTGCGCAGAAGTTCCATTTTCCCGCGCTTGAGGTGCAATCAGGTCCTAATCTCGTGGAGGAGGTGCTGGGGCAGGGTTCCGAGGTATTGTCGCAGGCCGCGCGGTTCATTCTGCGCGGCGTCTTGGGGCAGGTGCGCGAGGATGCAGCCGTTCTGTCATTGAGCGAGCTGCAAAAGGGCGTGGCGGCGCTTGGCGTTGATCCGGTCGCCCTTGCACGGCGGTTCCACTTGGCCCCGGCGGTGATCTTGCGTCGTCTTGCTGCGCTGCCGACACTTGGGGCAGGTTTGGTCGTCTGTGATCGCTCGGGCACTGTCCTGTTTCGCAAGTCCGTCGATGGGTTTTCGGTACCGCGTTACGACAGCTGTTGCCCGCTCTGGCCGCTTTTTGGCGCGTTAAGCGCTGCTAATACTGTGCATTACGAGCGGTTAGGCCAGTTGGGCCGCGCCCATGTTCAGTTTGATACCTATGCGACAACCGATGCGCCGATTGCCTCTTCATATAACGCACCTGCACCTGCACGCGCTGTTATGTTGTTGGTGCCTGCCCCTGCGGGCGACACCAGTCAAAGTCTGCGCGAAGTTGGAGCGACATGCCGTATTTGCCCGCACGCAAAGTGTGGCGCGCGGCGCGAGCCCTCGGTGATGATGGATTAACTGGCGGGTAGGTTTTGACACCCGCCGCGCAAGGGTGCATCGTAAGGGTCAAGAAGTATGCTGCCCTTGCTGGCGTAAGATCAGACAGGGTGTGCATCAATCGGGGGGAGAACAACCACATGTCGAAACATGTTGTGTTGGTGGAGGACGAGACGAACATTGCCGAAGCGATCCGCTTTTTGCTGGGACGCGATGGATGGCGCGTGGAGACATTGGCCAATGGCGGTAACGCAGCGGAGGTGATCCGCGCGGCGCGTCCCGATTTGGTGATGCTCGATGTGATGCTACCAGGAAAGACGGGGTTCGAGATACTCGCGGAGTTGCGCAGCGATGACAGTCTTGCAGATATGCCAGTGCTGATGCTTACCGCGCGTGGCCAGAGCCGTGACCGCGAGATGGCGATACAGGCGGGGGTCAGCCGTTTTATGACCAAACCATTCTCGAATGAGGAAATGCTCACAGCAGTGCGTGAATTGACTGAAGGTCGCGCAGGCTGATGCCGAAGACGCGCCTGTTTCTGGAGCGGCGCAGCTACCGCCGCCGCCGTATGATGGACGCCGTCCGAATCTTGCCACTGCTTTGTGCAGTGCTGTTTTTAGCCGTGCCCTTGATGTGGCCCAAGGGCGAAGCGCCTGACGCCTCAATGTTGCTTTCCACTGCGATTTGGTACCTTTTTACAGTTTGGGTGCTGGCGATCATGGCGTCGTTCGGATTGTGGCGGCGTATTCGGCGCAGTGACAGTAGCGCGCAGCCGCACGAGGCTCCGGATATCTAATGGTCACCCTTAACCAGCTTATCGGCGTATGCCTTGTCTATGTGACGGGCCTCTTTGTTGTCGCTTTTCTGGCAGAGCGCGCAGCCTTGCGGGGGAAGGGCGGCTGGCTGCTGCGATCCCCGCTTGTTTATACGCTGTCGCTTTCGATCTACTGCACTGCATGGACGTTTTACGGCGCTGTTGGGTATGCTGCGCGCTCGGGCTTGGAATATGTGACGATCTATTTGGGGCCGTCGCTGGTGATGATTGGCTGGTGGTGGGTTTTGCGCCGCTTGGTGCGGATTGGGCGCGCGCAACGGGTCACTTCGGTGGCGGACCTGATTTCCGCCCGTTTTGGTAAATCCAATTTACTAGCGGTTATGATCACGATCATGGCTGTGGTTGGCGTGACGCCCTACATCGCACTTCAGCTGCAATCGGTCACGCTTTCGGTTTCCATCTTTGCCACGCAGGAGCCAGCACTGGGCCAAGCGACACAGATTAACGAGAACGCGGCCTTCTGGGTCGCGGCGGGTCTGGTGTTGTTTACAGTTCTCTTTGGTACCCGAAATCTCAACGTAAACGAGCGGCATCATGGCGTTGTTATCGCGGTGGCCGTTGAGGCAGTGGTAAAGCTGGTAGCCTTGCTGGCAGTCGGCATCTTTGTCGTCTGGAGCGTTGCGGGTGGCGTGTCCGAGACTGTGGCGCGCATTAACGCCTCACCTATCGGAACATGGCAAACGAGCGGCGGGCGCTGGACTGCGCTCATCTTCGTGTCCGCGGCGGCCTTTGTGTGCCTGCCGCGCATGTTTCAGGTGATGGTGGTCGAGAATGAAGACGAGCGGCACCTGCAAATCGCAAGCTGGGCTTTCCCGCTTTACATGCTCGCGATGAGTTTGTTCGTCGTGCCGATTGCTGTGATCGGGCTTGAGCTTATGCCCGAGGGCGCAAATCCTGACCTATACGTTTTGACAGTGCCGTTGAGCCAAGGGCAGAATGGGCTGGCGATGTTGGCATTTCTAGGCGGATTTTCCTCCGCCACGTCGATGGTGATCGTGGCGACACTCGCACTCAGCACGATGATGTCGAACCACATCGTGATGCCACTCTGGCTCAAGCTGAGCCAATCAGGTGCGCATCAGTCTGGCGATGTACGGGGCGTGGTAATCCGTGCGCGGCGCTTGTCGATCTTGTTGATCATCACATTGGGCTATTTCTACTATCGCGCCTCTGGCGGCTCTGGCGCGCTGGCGGCGATTGGCTTGATCTCCTTTGGCGGCGTGGCACAGTTTTTGCCCGCACTGATGGGCGGTATCTTTTGGCGCGGGGCAACCCGTACAGGGGCAGTTGCAGGGCTGAGCATCGGTTTTGTCGTCTGGATGTTTACAATGTTATTGCCAAGTTTCGGTCCTGACGCTGCATTGTCTACATCGGTATTCGAGGAGGGTGCTTTTGGTCTGGGCATCTTGCGTCCTCAGGCGCTGTTCGGGATCACTGGTCTTGATCCGACAGTTCACGCCGTCTGGTGGAGTCTGTCGCTCAATACATTGCTGTTCTTTGTCGTCTCTATCTTCAGCTTTCCGACACCGCTGGAGCGGCTGCAGGGCGCGCAATTTGTAAATGTGTTTGATCATTCCTCAGCGGGCGCGCGGGGCTGGGTCGCATCAGAAGGTGGTGTGGAGGACTTGATGATCATGTCCCAGCGTATTTTAGGCGCTCGCGAAGCGCGGGCATTTTTTGTGGCTCAAGCCGCAGGGCAGGGGCGCGTAGCACGGCCACCTCTTCCCACGCCGGAGTTTGTGCAAGCACTAGAGCGTGAGCTTGCCGCTTCTGTCGGGGCGGCGACGGCAAACGCGATGATCGGCCAGATCATTGGCGGACAGGCGATCTCGGTCGAAGACCTGATGGCGGTGGCCGACGAGTCTGCACAAATTCTAGAATATTCCAGCCGTCTTGAAACGCAATCTTTGGAACTGACGAAAACGGCGCAGGAACTGGGGTTTGCCAACGAAAAGCTCACTCAGTTGTCATTGCAAAAAGATGACTTTTTGAGCCAGATCAGCCATGAGCTGCGCACACCGATGACCTCGATCCGCTCGTTCTCGGAAATCTTGCGTGATATGGAAGGGCTGAGCGAGGCGGAGAAAACCCGCTATGCCTCAATCATCCATTCCGAAACCATCCGTCTGACGCGGCTCTTGGATGATCTGTTGGACTTGTCCGTGCTGGAAAGCGGGAAAGGCTCGCTCAATGCGGAGCGGGTTAGTTTGCATGATGTGATCGAGCGATCCGTTGTCACCGCGCAAGCAAGCTCCGGGCGGGTGTTGGATATACAGCGTAAGACTGATGATGAGGCAGTCATGCTCTTTACCGATGGGGACAGGTTGGCACAGGTGTTTATTAATCTGGTGACCAATGCGCTCAAATACTGCGATGCGGATGTGCCCGTTCTGGAAATTGCAGTGCGAAGGTCAGATGTAGATGTCCTTGTCGAGTTTACGGACAACGGCAGCGGCATTCCGGATGATGCGCATAACATCATCTTCGAAAAATTCGCCCGCCTAAATGGTGGAGAGGGCAATGGTGCTGGCCTCGGATTGGCCATTTGCCGCGAGATTCTTGCCCGTCTTGGCGGCGATATCCGCTTTGTCCCTCAACCAGTTGGAGCGCGGTTCGAAGTCCGGTTACCTTTTATAAAAACGTAATAAAAGGCCGAGAATAGGATCGGACATAAATGCGCTGGTAACCATTGTCCTTTACGACCCTTGGCAAGAGATCCTGAAAAACACAGTGCTGGTCGCTGCGTGAATTTGGGAAACGGGTAAGGGGCAGCACGGTCATATGAGCGCGGAGCAGACGACAACACTTGTACAGCGCACTGCGCGCACGGCCCGTGAAGCACAGGCGGCGCGTACGATGTCACTGGCGCGCGCGTTGCGCCTGACAGCTGCCAAGCAGGCTGATCGTTTGATGGGCCTGCCGCTTAGCGCGCTCAGTGTCACGCGGCGGGCGATAAGTGGGGAGGATGTAAGCAGCAGCCTTGAGGTGTCCTCTCTCATGCTTTTGATGGACGGTGCGGGTGATCAGGTTGCTGCGGCGGTCCTTGATCCCGTTCTGGTTACCGGGCTGATCCAGCAACAAACGATGGGCAAAGTTATGCCGCTGCCCGAAGGGGGGGAGACGCGCCGCCACACAGCAACTGACGCAGCTCTTTGTGCACCATTTATCGAGAAGCTGTTGTCTGGTGCTGCCCTGTTGCCCGACACGCTGGATGAATGCGCGCTTCTAAATGGCTATCGCTTTGGTGTGTGGGCCCGTGAACCGCGCCAAGCCCAGCTTGCGCTGGACGCTAGTGAGTATGTTCTCGTTGAAATGACGTTGGATATGGCCGCGGGCACGCGGGCAGGTAAACTCATGTTACTTCTGCCCCAACAAAAGCGTGTGGTGGCTCCCGTAGAGCAGGGGGGGGGTACGGTAGCGAAGGCGATATCCACTGCGAACCTTGCCGAAAATGTATTGGGGCTTACGGCCGACCTGATGATCGGACTGACGCGCATCAAAATGCCACTGCAAAAGGTAAGCGGTCTCAAGGTTGGAGATATGCTTGACCTGAACTTGTCGAGTATGGCGCATGCATTGGTGATTGATGGAAATGGACGTGCGCTTGCGCGCGGCACGCTGGGTCAGATCGACGGGTGGCGCGCGGTTCAGGTAGAGCAACGCAATGACCGCAAGCATACAAAGCCGCGCAGACGTGCGTCCGATCGCGATGGGCTGGACTTACCCGATGTTACCGCACCTCAGTCAGGGGGGGAGGGGCTAGAGGATGTCGGCTTGCCCAGCCTTGCTGATATCGATGTTTTCGGAAATCTGGACGACCTACCAGAATTGCCCGATATGGAAGAGGCAGCGCAGGCTGCTGACAGCCAAATGTCAGATTGGAATGCTGCACAGGGTAGCAGAGAAGACGATGACGACACCAAGCGCCAAAATCAGGCTGGTTGGTGATGAACAGCATGGCGTTCACTAAACGGTGACGCCATGCTGGAGAACAAGAAATCAGGGAGCGTGTTGCTCCAAATAGGGGCGTAAGTTGTCTACATCGTAGCCACCCGCACGCGCAGCGGCTAGAATATCATCAGCAGATTGCAGCCCCGCCTGACCCAAAGCCCAAGCAATGCAAGACCGCGTGCCAGAGGCACAGTAGGCTAGCGTCACGCCATCCTGATCCACACCGATGGCGCGGTTATGGGCAACAACTTCCTCGTTCATCGTTTGATGGGTCAGAGGCTGTACTGCAAATTCGAGGCCAGCCGCTTCGGCAGCGGCTTGCATCGCGGCAGCAGCGAAGGCAGGCGGCACTTCTTCGTCAGGGCGGTTGCAGAGTATGCGTGTAATGCCAGCCTCTTTGAATGCACCCATCTGGTCGGGCGAAATCTGCGGGGCGACGTAATAGCGGGGGGTGATTTGACGGATATCCATGGTTTGTGTTTAAGCTTGCCGCGCGGAGCTGTCCAGCGCTGCAACAGTGTACTTTACTAGTATCCGATCAGTATTCATCCACAAGGAATGCTCGGACACCTGTTTGCGCTAAGAGGCATCTACCTCACGCCGCTTACTTACAGAAGCGTTTGGCGCACCTGCTTAGAGGAACGAGAACGGGGAGCGGTTTCGTGCAACTTCGGGAAAGAGAAGTCGCAAGCGTTGTGTCAAAGACGCATCAATTTAACGTCGAGGTAACGGATCGTTAGGCCAGAAAGATGCCTACGATGACCATCATCAAACCAATTACTGACAAAAATAGCGCGCCCAAATTGATTGGCATGACCTTTTTTAGCTCATCGCGCATGGCTTCGTCGCTTAGTGCTGCGCGCTTGGCGCGGCTGACACGGACGATGCAATAAACCAGACCCAGAAGTCCAAGCAGGGAAAGGGCCGTGCCGGACCAGATGACGATGTCGAAAACCGATGATGATGTTTGTTCCATGGCGCGGAGATAGGATAATCTGCGCGCTGCGGCAAGAGCACCTTGCGGGGGGGCATGGGGCAGGGTAGCAAGGCGCCTTAAATCACACTCCCTTCATCCGCCGCACAAGGAGCAAACCATGAGCGATTTTAGCACCAACCCTGCCGTCACCGAGGACGCCGTAGGCGATGCGACTTATAAAGTAACCGCAAATGAACTGCGCCAGTTTGTAGAGCGGATTGAGCGTTTGGACGCCGAGAAAAAAGATCTCGCCGAGCAGCAAAAAGAAGTCATGGCGGAAGCAAAGGGCCGCGGTTATGACACCAAAGTTTTGCGCAAAGTCATCGCCCTGCGCAAGCGTGAGCCCAATGACATCGCCGAAGAAGAAGCTGTGCTCGACATGTATAAAGAAGCGCTGGGCATGTAGTATGCCGCTCTTCGCGGTGCGCTGGGTTGAAACGGGTCTTGCACCCATCCGCCCCCGCCCATAGAAGAGCACAAATTTTTATCCCCGCGCGCGTGCGTGCGGCCAAACGCTATGGAGCACACATGCAGGTCAAAGAGACGCTTAACGAAGGTCTGAAACGCGGCTACACCATCACGCTGACAGCAGCAGAGCTGGACGCTAAAGTCATGGACAAGCTGAAAGAAGCGCAGCCTGACGTAGAGATGAAGGGTTTCCGCAAAGGCAAAGTGCCGATGCCGCTTTTGAAAAAGCAGTTTGGTCCCAAAGTTCTGGGCGAAGCCATGCAAGAAGCCATCGACGGCGCAATGAGCGATCACTTCGACAGCTCTGGCGACCGCCCTGCGCTGCAGCCTGACGTCAAAATGACCAATGACGACTGGAAAGAAGGCGATGACGTTGAAGTTGAAATGTCATACGAAAAACTTCCAAACATCCCTGATGTTGATCTGACCAAGGTTAAGCTGGAGAAGATGGTTGTGAAGGCCGACGATGCTTCCATCGACGAAGCGCTGGCATCGCTTGCTGAAACAGCTCAAGACTTCAAAGCACGCAAGAAAGGCTCGAAAGCCAAAGACGGCGATCAGGTTGTCATGGACTTCGTGGGCAAAGTTGACGGCGAAGCGTTCGAAGGCGGCTCCGCCGAAGATTACCCGCTGGTACTGGGGTCCAACTCCTTCATCCCCGGTTTTGAAGAGCAGCTGGTTGGCGTGAAAGACGGCGAAGAAAAAGACGTAACCGTAAACTTCCCCGATGATTATCAGGCCGAGCACCTCAAAGGCAAAGAAGCCGTGTTCTCCTGCACCATCAAAGAAGTGAAAGAGCCTGTCGCTGCCGAGATCAACGACGAGATGGCGACGAAGTTCGGTGCCGAAGACCTTGCAGCACTCAAAGTGCAAATCGGTGAGCGTCTGGAAGCTGAATACACAGGTGCGTCCCGCGCAATCATGAAGCGCGGTCTGCTCGACGCACTGGACGGGATGGTTGATTTCGATCTGCCACCATCCTTGCTCGATGCCGAAGCGGGCCAGATTGCCCACCAGCTGTGGCATGAAGATAACCCAGATGTCGAAGGCCACGATCACCCAGAGATCGAAACCACAGACGAGCACAAAAAGCTGGCAACACGCCGCGTGCGTCTGGGTCTGCTCCTCGCAGAGCTGGGTCAGAAAGCAGAAGTCGAAGTGACCGACGCAGAGATGACACAGGC
>JBALTK010000067.1:0-17974 GCA_036964385.1 Sulfitobacter sp.
AACGTTGGCACGTCATGACCCATGGCATTCATCGTGTGATGCGACTTGTGACAGTGGATAGCCCAGTCGCCCAAGTGATCGGCGGTGAACTCATACGCCCGCATCGCACCCACCGGAATATCAATACTGACTTCAGGCCATTGCGCAGACTCCGGCACCCAACCGCCATCGGTACAGGTCACCTTGAAGTCATAACCGTGCATGTGGATCGGGTGGTTGGTCATCGTGAGGTTCCCGACCCGAACGCGCACCTTGTCGCCTCGGTTCACAACCAGCGGATCAATGTCGGGAAAAATCCGGCTATTCCATGTCCAAAGGTTGAAGTCAGACATGGTCATGATGCGCGGGACATAAGTGCCGGGATCAATGTCGAAAGCATTGAGCATGATCAGGAAATCGCGATCGACTGGCATGAAGGTCGGGTCTTTGGGGTGGACCACAAACATGCCCATCATCCCCATGGCCATCTGCACCATCTCGTCCGCGTGAGGGTGATACATGAAGGTGCCGGATTTGATCAGGTCAAACTCATAGACAAAGGTTTTGCCCGGTTTGATCCCCGGATGGCTGAGGCCCACCACACCGTCCATGCCTGAGGGCAGGATCAGTCCGTGCCAATGCACGGAGGTATTCTCAGGTAATTTGTTGGTGACATATATCCGCACACGGTCACCCTCGACGGCCTCGATCGTGGGGCCGGTCGACTGGCCGTTATAGCCCCAGAGATGGGCGATCATACCATCGGCCAGTTCGCGCTCCACCGGCTCGGCGACAAGATGGAATTCCTTGACCCCGTTGTTCATGCGGTGCGGCAGGGTCCATCCATTCAGGGTCACAACAGGATTGTAATCCACACCCGAAGAGGGGCGCGGCGTGATTGCCGTTGCCGCACTGTCCATTTGTGCAGCTTCCGGCAAGCCCATGTTCAATGTCTTGCCCCAAGCTTGGGAAGAGACAAGCGTTGCACCAGCAGCACCTGCTCCGAGTAATTGACGTCTGTTCAACATTTCAAATTTCCTTTTCAGTGTCCTGCGCCGCCACCGGCAGCCAATGTTGCACCTTCTCCACCAGCACCACCGCTGCCCGCGCCACCGCCGTAGATGGCAGCGGTCAGATCAGCTTGCGCCATGAAGAATTCGCGTTTCGCATTTGCAGCTTCCAGCGACGCGCTGAGCTTTTCGCGCACGTCCGTCAGGAGCTCGAATGTGTTGGTGATCATGCCGTTGTAAGACAGCAGACCTTCGTCCTCGACTGTCTTGCGCAAAGGCACCAGAACATCGCGGTAATGGCGCGCGATCTTGTAAGAGGAGTGGTAGGATTTCTCGGCTCCACGCGCCTCGGATCGCACATTCACGGCACGTTCCGCCAAAACGTTGGCGGCTTGCAGATACGTCAACTCTGCCTGGCGCATCCGCGCTTTGCCCGTGTCATAGATCGGGATCGCAAACTCGAGTTCGATCTGTGGGGTTACCTCAGTTTCGATATCACCGTCTCCGGCTTCACGCTCCAACTCGGCTCCCGCGATGATCTCAAGGTCCGTGACCAGCCGAGTTTGATCCGTCAGACCAAACGCCGCTGCTTGTGCTTCAAGACCCAGCTTCGCCACGCGCAGATCAACACGGTTTCGCAGTGCCTTTGCCTCGACATTGTGAACCTGCCCAACCGACTTTGGGAGTGAAGGCAACGCATCGGGAACGTAGTAGTCCACATCTGTGCCCCAGAGACCCATCAGCCTCGTCAGTTCCTCCTTCGCACGATCCGCGTTCAGTCGTGCTTGTGCCAACTGACCCGCAAGTTCTGCGTTGAACGCTTGTTCGCGGGCCTGACCTGCCTTGTTGAGTGCCCCGGTTTCTCCCAGCTTGCGCGCCAGCTCTGATCCAGCGTCGGATGTTGCTTTAGCACGCTTGAGATAGCTCGCGGCCTCGAAAGCAGCCACGGCGTTAATCCATGCCTGACGGGTCTGATTGGCAAGCGTCAGGGTATCGTTCACCGCCTCCAATTGAGCCGCGCGGAAATTCACGTCTGCCAGCGCCCTGCGCTGCTTGCGCGTCTGGGCATCGAGAATATTGACCGCAATCATGCTCTCAATTGCGCGGTACAATCCCAACTCGGCAGCTCCGATACCAAGGATCCCAACAGATACGACGGGATTTTCAGGCGTCGATTGCTGCCATGCTTCAGCAGCAGATAGGCCCACATTTGCATATGATGCCTGCAAGCCTTTGTTATTGAGTAATGCGACTTGTACCGCAGTATCAGCAGAGATCGTCTTTCGATGTACCATCCCGTGCACTTGTTTCTTCAAGGCTTCGTTTTCAGCCTGGGTTTCGGCAAACACAGTTCGCTTTCCTATTGCAGGAGTCACCTGGCTTGCAACGTTGGCAAAGCCTGCTTTGGGCTCGGTATAAGAGCCAGGCACTGCTACAGCGCACGCCCCCAAAAACAGCGGGAAACCTGCAATCAGCGGTAATTTAGAAATACGCATCAATTTCCCTCCGACTGTTCTTCGTTGACGGTGCGCCAATCGCGAGGGCCGGTCGGGCCGCGGTATGTGTATCCGGCAAGGGGATCTTGATACCTTACAGGCGACACAACGGCTGTGTTCGTAACGGCTTGTTGCGCCGCAACGACGGGCAATGGCGTCGCCGTATAAGGCAAAGGCTTGAGTTCTTGCGCGCATGCGCCAAGAGCAAGGGCCGAAGCCCCCAAAAGTATTTGAATTTTCATGGATCGTGCCTGACTGATGAACTTCGGAACCGCGTGTAAAAGCACGCGAGACGAAGGCCCTGTTAAGAGCCTATGATCAGATCAGAAATTGGGGAGGGCGTAGAAAGCCTGAAGGCTCGGCCGAGCGCGCCTGAGCTTGAAGGGGAATATAACGGTCAGCAATGGTATGGACCACAAACACAGGGGCCGTCTCATTAAGCACTACAGAACTGCAAATACCGCTACAGCATTTACCCGCCCCGTGGTCTTGCCCTTCGGCACTGTCCACAGACCTACATTTCCCAGCTACTTGATCAACCTGCGACATATCATGAGTTTGGTGATCAGCGCCAACTGTCAAAGTCTCGGCAGCAGAATGGTGGCCACCATGCATGGATGCAGATGCATGGGCAGCAGAAGGCGGAAGGAGCACCAAAGCAAGGACAAACGCAGCGCAAGCCAACGTTTTCATCATTGCATATATGGTTTCAAGCATGCTCATCCCTCTCGTGTGGGCAACTGGGCCCCTTCTGTCAATCCGTCCAGCGCAGGAAGGTTTCCAACTTTTTCATGAAACAAGCGTTGATGCGCCGACCGCAAGCCACTTAGACCAACATGCCTCAAAGCATCCGTGCCAACATCCATCCACCCATTCCCAGCATCATCAGATTTTCGGTCAGCGAGATAAAACCGAGCGGCACATTGCTACTACCGCCTACGCAGGCGCATTTCAGCTCGCGTTTGTCGATATAGACTGCCTTGATGACCGAAACTGCCCCGATACCACCGATGATAATTGCTACAGGGGCCGCCAGCCACAACAGCGCGCCTGCAGTCATGGCGATACCGGCAAATGCCTCACCGAAGGGATAGACCTTGCCATAAGACACCCAGCGCTGCGCCAGCAGGTCATAGTTGAGAAACATCGTCGAGAAACTCTCGATATCTTGCAGCTTTTGAACGGCCAGAAAGCACATGGAGATCGAGATGAACCATTCAAACGCGCGCAAGGTGAAGATATTCTCAAAACTATACCATGACAGACCAAGCGCCATCAGACCCGCCACCGCGAAGATCGCAATGACCGGTTGATAGGAGGTGTCGGATTGTTCCTCTTTAGGTTTGTCCAGATCGAAGTAAATGCGCAGATCCTCATATCCGCCAACGCGTTCCCCCTCGACAAACGTCTGGGGCGTCGTCTCAACTCCATGCTTTTCCATAAACGCATCAGTTTGTTCGCGGCTCTCCAAGGGGTGATCCTCGACTTCCAACCCCTGCCGCTCCAACAGATCCTTGGATTTCAGGCCGTAGGGGCATGTGTGGTCAGGGGTGGCCATGCGGTAGAGTTTGGCGGTTCTGGTATCTTTATTGCTTGGCATATCCATCTCCTTCATTTCCCGTCCATTTCTGGTGTTGCAGCGGGGCCGCCTTCCAGATCGATGATCAGCGCTTTCATCTCGGAAATCTCCAAACGCTGCGCCTCAATAATGTCATCGGCCAGCTTGCGCACACGCGGGTCAGTAATATTGGCCCGTTCCGACGTGAGAATTGCGATGGAGTGGTGTGGGATCATCGCGCGCATCCAAGATGTGTCATCGACCGTGGTCTGACTGCGCACCGCAAACAGCGCCAGACCAAAGACCAGCGCGCTGCCCGCAAATATCGCCATGTTCGCGGCGCGGTTGGTATACATGCCCAGCATAAATGCCAGCATGATCACTGCCATCACTGCGCCCATATAGAGAGCCATATAGCTGCGGGTTTCGCTGAAAAAGACATGGTCCAGCGCGTAGGTGTTGAGATACATCAAACCGAACATGACCACCGTTGATGTGATAATCATTGCAAAAAAACGCATGTAAGACATGGAAACTCTCCCTGATTAATTTCGTTCTCAAGGGGGAAACAAACTTCCAGCGCTGGAGGGTTCCATAATTATGTTGGAAATTTTTCAAGCCTCGCAAGGATCGGGCAGTCAGGACGGCCATCACCGGCGCATGTCTGCACCAAATGAGAAAGCGTATCGCGAATAGCTATGAGGTCCGCGATCTTACGCTCGATTTGCTCCAGATGCTCTGACGCGATGGCACGCACATCAGCGCTGGCACGGTCCTGATCATCCCAAAGCGCCAGCAGGTTGCGGCAATCTTCAATCGTAAATCCCAACGCACGGGACCGACCCAGAAATGCCAGCTTGTGCATGTCGCTCTCGCGGAAACTGCGGTAGCCGTTTGTGTCACGCAATGGTGTGATCAGCCCGATGTCCTCATAATACCGTATGGTTTTAGCAGGTAGGTTGGATTTCTTTGCAACTTCGCCGATGTTCATCATCGCTCTCCTATTCTGCTGCTGTGGGCACAAATTTCCCAGTATCAATGCGTGTCGTTTGCACTTCCGCAGCAACAGGGGCGATCCACCGCAGCCGCAGCGCATTTGACAGCACGAACACACTCGACAACGCCATCGCACCTGCAGCGAGTGCGGGTGAAAGCATCAGACCCGAGAGCGGATAGAACACCCCCGCAGCCACCGGGATCAGCAAGGCATTATAGCCGAAGGCCCAGAACAGGTTCTGGCGGATGTTGCGCATTGTGCGTTTGCTCACATGCAGCGCGTTCACGACCCCGTTCAGGTCACCAGACATCAGCACAACATCCGCCGCCTCGATCGCCACATCGGTGCCAGTGCCGATGGCCACCCCTATATCCGCATGGGCCAAAGCAGGTGCATCATTAATACCATCCCCGACAAACGCTATCTTTCGCCCGCCCGCTTGCAGCTGTTGTAGTGCTGCGACCTTACCCTCTGGCAGGACCTCGGCAACGACCGTATCAATGCCCAACTGTGAAGCAATTGCTTCCGCCGTGGCCTGATTATCACCCGTGATCATCGCAACCTTAAGTCCCAGCGCGTGCAGTGCTTCGATTGCCTGTGCCGTGCTGGGTTTGATGGGGTCAGATACTGCAATGATAGCGGCCAAACGCCCGTCAATTGCAGCATAGAGCGGGGTCTTGCCCGCCTGCCCAAGCGCTCTTCCCAATTCTTGCACGGCATCAAGCGAGATACCTTCACGCACCATCAGGCGGTCGGCTCCGACGAGAATTTCATGCCCGTCAACTACGGCGCTGACACCGTACCCTGTGATCGACTGGAACGCGTCGACAACGCCGAGAGCCAGCCCCTCCTGTTCCGCACGCCGCACAATCGCAGCGGCGATAGGATGCTCGGACGTCGCCTCAACCGAGGCCACCAGCCGCAGCACATCACTCTCTTGGAACCCTTCTATCACCTGCAGATCGGTCAACTCCGGACGCCCTTGCGTCAATGTGCCGGTCTTATCAAACGCAACAGTTTCGATATCGCCCAGCGACTGCAAGGCATCGCCACGCCGGAACAAAACGCCGAGCTCCGCAGCACGGCCCGTGCCCACCATGATCGACGTGGGCGTCGCCAGCCCCATCGCACAGGGGCAAGCAATGATCAGGACAGCAACTGCGGCTACCACCGCAAGGCCGAGGGCGGGAGACGGCCCCAGCACCAACCATGCGACAAAAGTCAGCGCCGCAACTCCCATCACTGCAGGCACAAACCAAAGCGTGATCCGGTTGACCAAGTCCTGAATAGGCAGTTTGGCGCCCTGCGCCTCTTCCACCATGCGGATGATCTGCGCCAGCATTGTATCAGCGCCCACTTTCGTGGCGCGGAATGTCAGCGCGCCAGTGCCGTTTACCGTGCCACCGACAACCTCTGTGCCTTCCGATTTCTCAGCGGGAACAGGCTCTCCGGTGATCATGCTCTCATCGACATAAGACACGCCACGTACCACGACCCCGTCGAGGGCGATCTTTTCTCCTGGCCGCACCTGCACCAGATCACCAACCACAATTTCATCGACAGACAGCTCCACAATCTCGCCGCTCCGCTCCACATGGGCCGTCTTTGCCTTGAGCCCAACAAGTCGTTCAATCGCCTGCCCCGTGCGCCCTTTGGCGCGGGCCTCGAGGAAGCGGCCCAGCAGAATTAGGGTGACAATGACCGCCGCCGCCTCAAAGTAAACTGCGCGCGTACCCTCTGGCAAAAGCATCGGCACAAACAAGGCGACAGTGGAAAACCCCCATGCCGCAGACGTGCCAAGAGCAACAAGGGAATTCATATCCGGCGCACCCTTGAACAGCGCAGGAAACCCTTTGAGATAGAACTGCCGCCCGGGGATCGCGAGAACAAGAGTCGTCAGGACAAACTGGATCCCCCAGTTAAGCCCCATGCCCATCGTGTCCATGATCCACATGTGCAGCGCAGGGATCAGGTGACTGCCCATCTCAAGGACGAACACAGGTAGGGTCAACGCTGCGGCCAGCAGTGTCATCGTCTTGAGATGTGCAGCCTCAGATGCCTTGCGGTCGCGGGTATCGTCCGTGTCGCCCTCATCCATGATCAGCCGCGCCGGATAGCCGGCAGCGCCCGCCACCTGTGAAATCTGTGCCGCAGAGACACCAAGTGCCTGAATTGTTGCGCTCTCTTGCGCCAGATTGACCGAAGCCGTCACAACACCGGGCACTGCGCCAAGGGCACGCTCGACCCGCCCTACACATGATGCACAAGACATATTTTCGATTGAAAACCTGTATGTTTGAAGCTCCGCAGGGTAGCCCGCGTCTTTGAGCGCAGTGACGATAAGCTCCATATCGGACCCTTCCGCCATCGCGACTGTCGCCGTCTCTGCCGCAAGGTTTACCGATGCCGAATGCACCCCCGGCACGGCCAGCAACGCTTTTTCTACCCGCCCGACACAAGAGGCGCAGGACATCTCGCGGACATGGAATGTGGTCGAATTTTCGCTGCTCATGGTGAGGCTCCTATTCTATCTCAGATAACAGATAGGGCTTCCAGTAGCTGGAGGGTCAAGGGCTGATGTGGATTTAATCTTCGTGCTGTTTAATGCGGCGGGTTTCGACCGGCCTGAACATCACGCTCCCGCTCGGGCCAGGTGGAGCGGATATAGGCGAGAATATCGTTCCTAAGTACAGTGAGTTCAGAAGCTTCAGTAATCGCCGCATCTGCACAAGGCGGCTTTGTCCGCGTAGCAGACCTAAATACCTCAATAATGCTGCAGCAACGTATCAATGTCTGCTTCGGGGAAGCTGCGTCGCAGCGTGCGGGGCCAACTCGAGCGCTAATTTCGGGCCGTTCGCGTGACTTTGCAAAGTACGCTTTCTGCGCATAGCTGCCGTTGGTGCGGCGCGCAGCGAAAGCCCGCAATCCGCCCTTTCTTACATATTTGCAGATTGGTTTTCCAAGTTGTCCTTGTAGCTCAAATTTTCTGGCATAGCTCTTTGAGTAGACACCCAGAGGATTACGAATGATTGCTGACCGCCCACTCCCTATGACCGTTCCTATCAAACCGCGCGAAACCGCGTTCTCATATATGTCCCGCTTAGCTGCCCGTAACGAACTGTCAGCTGTTGATCTGGGGCGATACACGGGCGTGACCTTCCAGAAGGTATTACGGGGCGATCCGGAAACCATGGTGATGCTTGCAAGTCGTGGTGGTATCGACTGTCGCGAACTGCGAGCTTGGTCACCGACACCGATCGAAGGGCCAATGCACAGCTTTGCTGGGCATGCATTTCCCAGTAAAACCATTCTCTACCCGAAAGTGCGCGGATGTCCCATTTGCTTGCGTGAGGATGCCGACCAGTCCGATCTACCCGCAAATCAGGCTATGACGGTCAAAGGGAACTGGCTAATCCCGCATGTTATGATCTGCCTGAAGCACGAACATCCTCTTGTCGAACTTTGGTATGAATCCGCATCAACGGTTCGGTATGATACGGCTTTGCAGCTCGGGCGTCTCGCACCCAGCATCATCAAAGGAGACTTGGATGATGAGCTCCGTGAACCTACAGCATTTGACATGTGGATCGATGACAGGGTTTCTGGGATCCAAAGAGACACTTGGTTAGACCAGTTTGGACTTCATGCAGCCTCTACCTTTTGCCGGCTCCTCGGTCACGCATTGCTTCGGCATGAGATGTCCGCGCCATCGTCAGCGCACCAGGACAGCCGGTGGGCGCTCTATCAGATGGGATTTGAAGTGGCGCAACACGGCGTAACAGCAATCCGAGAAGCATTACAAGGTCTTCAAGACCTACCTTGCAGCCCTCAGCAGGGACCCAAAGCGATCTTTCCACTACTGTATGACAGACTTGCACATGATCATCGGGGGGACCCAGCATATGAACCCTTCTACGCAATCTTGCGGGAGCACTTACTCGAAACCTGGCCGTTGGGTGTCGGTGATGAACTCATGGGAGAGCCGGTGACCGAGCGTCGTCTCCATTCCTTGCAATCAGCTGCCCGCGAAACTGGCGTAGATCCAAGACGGCTGCGTACAATGCTGGTAAGTGCAGGTCTTCTTGACGACAATAAAAGTGATGCATGGGCTACATTTGATGCACGCTCGGCAGCTGATATCTTGGCGCACCTGACAGAGCTGCTTCCCGCGAAAACCTTCTGCGAGACCTTCTGTATGTCCCGATCCCAGTTCAATCTTCTGGTAGCTGAGCGCGTACTCATTCCAGCTATTGCATCAACGAAAACCAAGAACATCTGGAGCCCCCGTGACGGTCAGATATTCCTAAATGGCCTCCTTCAAGGCGCCGAACAACTACGGCAGGCGCAACACGGTTGGGAACACATCTCGAAGTCAGCGCAACGATTGAAACTACACCCCAAAGCCATCATTGATGCAATCAAGGACGGACGGATTAACCGTGTCGGTAACCATTCAGATTTTGACGGTTATGCATCTGTATACGTCTATCATGATGAGGTTGCCTCTGTCTTGAACAGCGAAGACGCACCGGCCATGTCGATTGAAGTTTTTGGCAAGGCCGTCGGTGCAAATCATCTTCCCGGGCTGCGCCGCCTTGTCATGAACGGTCACACCTCTGCAACGTCCATGCGTAATCCAAAAACCAATGCCGTTCAGCACTATTTCTCAGCCCCGGATGCAACGGCCTTCCACACGCGCTTCTTTACTCTGAGGACTCTGTCAAAGCACTCGGGGATGTCATGGCAACGCGCCGGCGCGTTTTTGAAAGAAGCGGGGGTAATGCCCTACTCACCTGATGGCGTTAACTACGGAAATTTATTTCTGCGGGACGAGGTCGAGTTGGCATTAGCCCGTTAGGGAAACCTGCTTCTACAAGTGAGATCGGAGACAGCGCATAATATAAAAGGCGGAGCATGATGCTCCGCCTTTTTCGTTTCTAACATTAAAATCAGTTAGTTACCTAAATATCATCAGATTCAGGCAAAGATTTTGCGCACGCTTCTAAGTTTCTTTTGCGCACGCTTCACCTTTTTCTGGCTCTAATTCCCAATGCGGTTAACCGCACTTGCTATGTCCACAGCTACCACAAGTCATGCACCCCTCAACCATACGCAAGCCGAACTGCCCACAGCTAGGGCACGCCTTGCCGCGTGGTTTTTCTATGCCAACGACATTGGCTTGCGGGTCTGTTTTCAAGCCCATGCCTTCGCCCTCAATAAACCCTGTCGCAATCAAATGCTGTTCGATCACGCCACCAATCGCCGCGAGGATTGAGGGGATGTACTTGCCCCCCATCCATGCTCCGCCACGCGGATCAAACACAGCCTTCAGTTCTTCGACGACAAACGACACATCGCCACCACGGCGGAACACTGCAGAGATCATACGCGTCAGCGCGACGGTCCATGCAAAGTGCTCCATGTTCTTGGAGTTGATGAACACCTCGAACGGACGGCGATGCCCGCCGACGATCAGATCATTGACGGTAATATAAAGCGCGTGCTCGCTATCAGGCCATTTGATCTTATAGGTCGAACCTTCGAGCTCTTCAGGACGGTCCAGCGGTTCGGTCATATAGATCACGTCGCCATGGGGTTCCTGCGGCTCTTCTCCGTTGTGGCTCACAACTTCAGGTGCGGCTTTCTTATCCTCGGAGACCGACAGAACCGATCCCGTCACATCGTTCGGACGGTAGGTCGTGCAACCCTTACAGCCTGTATCCCATGCTTCCATGTAGACCTCTTTGAACGTGTCAAACGAGATATCCTCGGGGCAGTTGATCGTTTTGGAGATACTTGAATCGACCCACTTCTGTGCGGCCGCCTGCATCTTCACATGCTCCAGCGGAGCGAGCGTTTGGGCGTTCACGAAATAATCGGGCAACTCGGTATCGCCGAATTTGTCGCGCCACATCTGCACGGCGTAATCCACGACTTCCTCTTCCGTGCGGGTGCCGTCTTTTTGCAGAACCTTGCGCGTGTAGGCATAGGCGAACACCGGCTCGATACCGGAGGAGACGTTACCCGCATACAGGCTGATCGTACCCGTTGGCGCAATCGAGGTAAGCAGCGCGTTGCGGATGCCATGCTCGCGGATCGCATCGCGCACATCTTCATCCATCATCCGCATCGTGCCAGATTTCAGATATTCCTCCGCATCAAACAACGGAAACGCACCCTTCTCCTTGGCCAAATCCACCGAGGCCAGATACGCGGCGCGGGCGATCGCGTGCAACCAATCTTCCGTCTGACGCGCTGCCTCGTCGGAGCCATAGCGCAGACCCAGCATCAACAATGCATCGGCCAGACCCGTCACGCCCAAACCAATACGGCGCTTGTTTTTCGCTTCCACCTGCTGTGCGTCCAACGGGAATTGCGACACGTCCACCACGTTGTCCATCATCCGCACAGATGTCGCGACCAATTCGTTGAGCGCTTCGACGTCAAGTGCCGCTGTCGCTTCGAACGGATCAGCAACCATACGCGCAAGGTTGATGGAGCCAAGCAGACAAGCACCATAGGGCGGCAACGGCTGCTCACCGCACGGGTTCGTGGCGGCAATCGTCTCACAGTAGTTCAGGTTATTCGCGTCATTGATACGGTCGATGAAAATCACACCCGGTTCGGCAAACTCGTAGGTCGCCTTCATAATCGCGTTCCACAGGTCCAGCGCCTGCACAGTCTTGTATGTCTTACCGTCAAACTTGAGGTCCCAAGGACCATTCGCCTTCACCGCATCCATGAAGGGGTCGGTGATCAATACTGACATGTTGAACATGCGCAGACGGGCCGCATCGGATTTCGCGGTAATAAACGCCTCAACATCAGGGTGATCACAGCGCATGGTCGCCATCATCGCGCCGCGGCGCGAGCCTGCGGACATGATCGTGCGGCACATCGCATCCCAAACATCCATGAACGACAACGGACCAGAGGCATCCGCAGACACGCCCAGCACATCCGCACCCTTCGGACGGATGGTGGAGAAGTCATAACCGATCCCCCCGCCCTGCTGCATGGTTAGGGCCGCTTCTTTCAGCATGTCGAAAATGCCGCCCATGCTGTCAGGAACCGTGCCCATGACAAAACAGTTAAACAGCGTCACACGACGCGCTGTACCTGCACCTGCCGTAATGCGGCCCGCTGGCAGGTATTTGAAATCTTCCAGTGCTTCGAAAAACGTCTCTTCCCAGCCGTCTTTATCGTTCTCAACCTGTGCCAGATCGTGGGCAATGCGGCGCCATGTATCTTCAACCGTCACATCATGAGGCGTGCCATCCGCTGCTTTAAAGCGGTATTTCATGTCCCAGATTTGTTCGGCGATAGGGGCAGCAAAGCGGGTCATGGCGATTCCTCGGATTGGGTTGTTGAGAAGCTACCTCATACCTTAACACATCTAAAACGCCACTCCCCAAATTGGAAATTTTTCGGCGACAAACTACTACAGTTTGCTTCTGTGACACTTTGGCCTACCCTATGATGTGGCTCGGAAGTGAGTCTGTGGATAAAACGGTGGGTAAACCTGTGGGCAATAAATTCGTGAACATGATGAAGCTGTCGGTTGGCACAGAAAACGTCGATCAACTGATCGCGTGGCAACAACACCGCGCCGAGCTTTCGCCTGGTGGCCAGTATTATCACCAGACCCGCATGTGGCCCAAACGCGTCGACGAAATTCTCAACGGCGGTTCAATCTATTGGGTCATCAAAGGCGAGATTTCGGCCCGCCAACGCATCATCCGCTTTGACGAAAAGATCGGTAATGATGGCATCCGCCGCTGTGGCATCGTGCTCGACCACGAAGTGGTCCCCACCGTCAACACCTTGCGCCGCCCGTTCCAAGGCTGGCGCTACCTCGCGCCTGAGGACGCCCCAGCCGATCTGCCAAAAGGCCGCGCGCAAGAAGAGCCTCTGCCTGAAGAACTCAACCGCGCCTTGGCCGAAATCGGGTTGCTTTAATCAGTGCAGCCGCTCCAGTAGCGCCTCAAGGGTCCCGCGATCATCGGCGTCGACATCCGCAACACGCGATTTCCACAGGGTCGCCTGACTGCGCAACATAACACCGTCACTCAAAACCTTAAGGTGGTTGGCGCGCAGCGTATCCCCCGTCGAGGTGATATCGGCGATTGCCTCAGCCGTCTCGTTTGCCACGGTCCCCTCGGTCGCGCCCTGACTGTCAACCAGCGCATAATCCGCAACCCCCGCACCGCGCAGAAAATCGCGCACAAGGCGGTGGTACTTTGTCGCGATCCTCATGCGGAATCCGTGCTCGGCGCGAAACGCCGCTGCCGCCGCATCCAGATCGTGTAGTGTATCCACATCGATCCAGCCCTGCGGAACGGCAAGGATCAGGTCCGCATGACCAAACCCCATCTCTTCTACTGCAATCACTGACTGCTCCCAAAGGGCCAGCTTTTCATGCACCAGATCAGTGCCCGTGACACCCAAATGGATACGCCCTGCGGCCAACTCACGCGGAATTTCCCCCGCTGACAACAGCACCAGAGAGACGCCATCGATCCCGTCAACCACACCAGCATATTCGCGGTCTGACCCACTCCGCGCCAGCGTAATGCCCCGTGCACCGAACCACTCGAATGTCTTTTCCATCAGCCGCCCCTTGGACGGCACTCCCAGCTTGATCGTCATATCCGCGCCCCCAGTTCCAGCATCACACCGGGCCGCATCACGCCGCCCACCGCAGGAATTTCGCGATTATCACCAAGTCTGGCCCCAAGCCGCCGCGTCAGCGCATCATAACGCCCGCCACTGGCCAGCAAAGACAGGTCAGCCCGCTCTGACGCCGCGAAACCAAACACAAATCCGTCGTAGTACTCCATCGACGTCCGACCATAGCTCGCATCAAACGCCAGCGTGTCTACATCCACACCCCGTGCTGCCAGCGCCTCTTGCCGCGCAGCCACCCGCGCCACGGCAGGAACAATCGCAGGCAAATCCACAGAGAGATCGTGCAACCGTTCCAGCGCATCAGGCATGGACGCTGAAATATCCAGCAATGCCCCGATCAAATCGACATCCCGCGCCGCAATCGGCGGCACGTCGGCATCCGCCTTGAGCGCGTCAATCCGCGCTTCAACCTCATGCTGCCGCCGTGCACCGACCAGAGGGGCACTGCTCGGCGCAAACTCGGGCACCGCACGCTCGGCGGCAAACCGTTCCAATAGCGCGCGAAACCGCCGTGGCCGCCAGATATGCCGCATCAGTGCGTTCTTGCGCAGTACAGATGTGTCCAGACCGTTCACCACAGCCATCAGCACACCAATATCCCCTGTCACCGCTCGCACAGGCAAATCGCCCAGCGCACCAGCAATCAGGGCAAAGACTTCCGCATCGCTCGCGGCAGGATCATCGCGCTCGAACACCTCATATCCGACTTGGACGTATTCATTCGGACGGTCCGCATCATGTTCTTGGCGGCGAAACACCTCACCCGCGTAGGTATAGCGCGCAGGATCGGCCCCATGTGCCATATGCATCTGCACCACAGGCACGGTAAAATCAGGCCGCAGCATTTGCTCACCGCGCAGCGCATCAGACGTCACATAGGCGCGGGCACGAATGTCCTCACCGTATAAATCCAACAGCGTATCGGCTGGCTGCAAAATCGGCGGCTCGACGGGTTTTGCGCCCTGCCCCTCAAATCCGGCACGCAAGACTGCGGCCAGTGCGTTCGTATCCGCCCGCGTCACGGTCACTGATACAGCTCCAGAATTTCGCGCACTTTTGCAACCAGATCGCCACGCGGCACTTCATACTGGCTTGGGCGATCGCGCCATTCTTCCAGCGTCGCATTCTCGGCAATCTTCGCCCCAAGGATCAAATCCTTGATCTGGATGACACCACTTTCCTTTTCGGCGTCCCCTTCGATCACCGCAATCGGGCTGCCGCGCTTGTCCGCATATTTCAACTGGTTGCCAAAGTTCTTGGGGTTCCCCAAGTACACCTCGGCCCGAATACCCGCCTGCCGCAACTCCGCAACCATCGCCTGATAATCCGCCATCCGCGCCTTATCCATTACGGTCACAACAACAGGCCCCTGCGCGGCTGTGTCCAACCGCCCCTTGGCCTGCAACGCGGCCAGCAAACGGTCCACACCAATCGACACACCCGTCGCAGGCACTTCCTGTCCGGTGAACCGCTTGACCAGATCATCATACCGCCCGCCGCCAGCAACAGAGCCAAAGTTGCGCGCGCGCCCCTTCTCGTCCTTGATCTCAAAGGTCAGCTCGGCCTCATAGACAGGGCCAGTGTAGTACCCAAGACCACGCACTACGGAGGGATCAATCTCGATCCGGTCCGCCGCATAACCACCAGCGGCCAACAGGTCCGCGATGGTCTCAAGCTCTTCAACACCCTCAAGGCCGATCACGCTCTCGCCCACCAACTCACGCAACCGCGCACAGGTCGCGGCACCGCTGTCCCGCTTTGCCTGCATGAAACCCATGACCACATCCGCTTGCGCATCGCCCAAGCCCGCACCATCGGTAAAATCGCCACTCTCGTCTTTGCGGCCTTCGCCCAACAGCGCACGCACACCATCGACACCCAGACGGTCCAGCTTATCAATCGCGCGCAGCACGATCCCACGCTCGGTCTCTTTGTCGTCTCCCGACAGGCCAGCAACCTCCAGCACACCGTTCAGAACCTTACGGTTGTTCACGCGCACGATGTAATCGCCGCGCTCTATCCCCACCTCTTCGAGGCAATCGGCCAGCATCGCACAAATCTCGGCGTCCGCCGCGACCGATCCCGCGCCAACCGTATCCGCATCACACTGATAGAACTGGCGATAGCGCCCCGGTCCGGGCTTTTCATTCCGCCACACTGGACCCATCGCATAACGACGGTAGGGCGTGGGCAGTTCATTGCGGTGCTGTGCATACACGCGTGCCAAAGGCGCTGTGAGGTCGTAACGCAGCGCCAGCCAGTCACCGGGCTTGTCGCTATCGGCATCTTCCTGCCACGCAAAAACACCCTCATTGGGGCGGTCCACATCGGGCAAAAACTTGCCCAGCGCCTCGACCTTCTCGACCCCCGCACTTTCCAGCGCGTCAAAACCGTAGCGATGATAAACCCCTGCGATCTTTGCCAGCATATCGGCGCGCTGTGTCACCTCTGCACCGAAATAATCGCGGAACCCTCTGGGCGTTTCTGCCTTGGGGCGCGGGGTCTTTTTGGGCTTGGCCATGATGGTCCTCTGCACGGTTGAATTCTTGCGCAGGACTTAGCGGATGCAGGGAGGCGGGGCAAGCAACAGCAGCCCATTGCAACGCAGCCCAAAGGTCCCTAGATCACCGATATGGAAAAATTCGAAGAACAAATGGCCCACATCATGCGCACCGTCGATGACCTGTCGGACATCGTGGCACAGCAGCAAAACGAGATTGACCGCCTGAATGCGCGCGTTGAAATGCTTATGCGCCGCGAGGGTGAGCGTGAAGCGGCAGGTACAGGCGGGATCGTCGTGGGCGACGAGCGGCCACCACACTACTGATTTCAGTAGGACTTCACCGCAGCGGCCAGCACAGTCCCGTCATAAATCAGAAATTCTTTCCATTTCCCGTTGTGCTCACCGAATTCATAGGCGCTCACAAAGGCCAACTCATTGTCGAGCTTGCTGATCTGCTTGCCACAAGGTTTCTTCTTACCCACACGACAGACGGCTGATTTCACCTTGTCATAGGCCGTATCGGTCGCGGCATAGGGCAGATGCTTGCCCGCAGGGCTGAAGCGGATCGTTTCGTAAAACGACGGCGCACCAAACAGCGCGTTAGCCGCCGTGAACTGGCGTGGGCAGTTGTCGTCAAAACCTGTGATGTAATATGTCCGCTTGTTTCTAATCCCGGGATTGCTGTCATGCAGTTCAAATCCGCGCCGCCCCAGACTGGCGACCTTCTTGCCCAGCGATTTGCCTTTTGCACCACAAACCCGCGCGATCTCGCCAAAGGCCAGTGTCGTGCCAAACTCAACATCACGCGTATCAGGCCCCGTGCGCGGCTTGTCTTTCTTGGCAGCAGCACCGCCGCCCCCGAACAGGCCAAACCCACCGCGGCGCGTCTTAAGCTCATCGCGGGGCGAGGTGTTCTCAGGCGCCAAGGCCGCCAACTCTACAGGTGCATCCACAGGTGTCGCATCCGATGCAGAGCCCGTTGTCGTCACGGCGGTTGTCTCGATCACTACTTGTTCTGATTGCTTGGCCGCCACATCAGCTGCGATTGCCGCAGCAGGATCGGCATCCGCCGCACGCTTGATCAATCCGCGAAAAAACCCGCCCTTTTCAGGCGCAGCAGCAGGTGCAGTTACGCCCGCAGGCACGTCACCCTCCGCCGCAGATGTCCCGAGAAAACCTTCGCGCGCCACTTCTTCCGCATCGGGAAGCGCCGCAGCAGAAGGATCGGTTGCGACCACATCAACATCGGCCAAACGGTCAACGCCTGCCAACGGATCACTGCAGGCCGCAAGCCCGAGAACAAGTCCGACTACTGGTAAAAGGCGCACTTTGCTTCTCCCATAAAAGTTAAGGCACTCTTAACGAAGCGCGCATACGGCGTCCAGCAACTCACACAAACCAGCAACATTCGGCGCACTGGCGTGTGAAGTCAGATTTCTTCAACTTCAAGCACACCACCCAAGGACCGTATCGCCCCTTTGATTTGTGGGGTCACGGGGAATTCCATACCAAGGTCTACCTCGACCTCCCCCGGTAAAGCAGGGTCCATCAGACACAGATGCACAGGCCCCTTACCCGGAACGGTTTGCGCTTTGCGCGCGCCTTCGAGCACTTCGGAAACGGCAGCAATCGCCATTGGCGTCTCGATAAAGATGCGCAGACCCATGCCACCCGCGTCCGCAACGGCCGTATCAATCGGCACCACGCCACGCCCCAGAAGTTTGAGCTGGTCACTCTCCATCG
>JBALTK010000068.1:0-17844 GCA_036964385.1 Sulfitobacter sp.
GAAATACACAAACCGTGGCCTGCAATTCCTTGATCTTATTCAGGAAGGTAACATCGGTCTGATGAAGGCCGTTGATAAGTTCGAATACCGCCGTGGGTATAAATTCTCGACCTATGCGACATGGTGGATCCGTCAGGCGATCACACGCTCGATTGCTGACCAAGCGCGCACCATCCGTATTCCTGTGCACATGATCGAGACGATCAACAAGCTGGTCCGGACTGGTCGCCAGATGTTGCACGAGATTGGCCGCGAGCCTACGCCAGAAGAATTGGCCGAAAAGCTGCAAATGCCGCTTGAGAAGGTTCGCAAGGTGATGAAAATCGCCAAGGAACCGATCTCTCTCGAGACGCCAATTGGTGACGAAGAAGACAGCCAGCTGGGTGACTTCATCGAGGACAAGAATGCTGTGCTGCCTTTGGACAGTGCGATTCAGGAAAACCTCAAGGAAACCACCACGCGGGTATTGGCCAGCCTCACACCGCGCGAAGAGCGTGTTTTGCGGATGCGCTTTGGGATCGGCATGAACACCGACCACACCCTTGAAGAAGTGGGGCAGCAGTTCAGCGTTACGCGTGAGCGTATTCGTCAGATTGAAGCCAAGGCGCTGCGCAAGCTCAAGCACCCGAGCCGTTCGCGTAAACTGCGCAGCTTCCTCGACCAGTAAGTTAAAGCAAAAGATAGAAAGCCCCGTTTGAGCAATGCCTCGGGCGGGGCTTTTTCGTTTTTATGGTATGATGGGCCTTAGAGTTCAATTTTGACCATAAATTTGAGATGGAGCACGGGCGGTAATATGCTGCTCACGGTGCTTTGATTTTGACCTCTGCGGTTTGGACCCTATTTTAAGATTATATCAAAAGGAGAACCCTTCCATGCGCGCCTTATTCTATGCAGCTGTACTTGCCATCGCCGCGCCGATTGCGGCAGGCGCCCAGACGTTTCGGGCGGTGAACGACCTTTACGTCGTGCCTCTTACCCGATCGACCTTTGAGGTTATTGAAGCACACGGAGAAGGGCCGCAGGGTATTTGGTGTGCTGCGGCGGAATATGCGGAGCGGCGGTTGGGCGCAAAGGGCCGTATTTATGTTCTTGAGGCACGTGGTCCCTCGCGCAACACACCGGGGCGCAAATCGGTTGTGTTCACAACAAACGCCGCCAATCTTACAGTTGAGCCGTTCAAATCAGTATCGCTGAGTACGTCTCAGGTGGGGATGGGGTTGCCGATCCCTCATGCGATCCAGTTTTGCCGTAAGGACGAATTCGAACTTTCCGACCGTTTGTTTAGACGGAATTGAAGATGAAGCGTTTATTGATTTGTGGCGCCGTTGCGCTGTTGGGGGCTGGTCCTGTGGCGGCGCAAAGCTTCAAGGCGCAAAACGGCGTTGTTGTCGTTCCTGTGACAGGGGGCTTCTTAGTGGAAGGGGGCGCTGGTTTGGGCGCGCGGGGAATGTGGTGTGCAGCTGCTGACTACGCCCAGAAGGTAATAGGCGCGCGTGCGCCACAGCGGTTGTATGTGGCTGAGCCACTCCAAAAGGGCCGCCGCGGAGTCACCTTCACGCTGGATGCAAACGGGGAGACGCGTACGCCCATTACGATTGTGGGTCTGACGGTGCGCAATAAAGGTGCCAACATGGGCATCGGGCACGCCATTGGATTTTGCGCCGATCACAAGTTGCTCCGTTCGGGTGGTCGGCCATGAGGGCAGTGATCGTTGCAGCACTGATGAGTTCTGCGGGAATGGCCCTTAATGCGGCCACCTTGGGCGAGGAGGCGCAGTTTGTGATCAACCCGCTGGGCGGGACTGACTTTGAAGTGATCCGTCTTCGACATATGGGTGCCGCAGAGCTTTGGTGTGCGGCGGCGAGTTATGTCGAGGTGCGGCGTGGTTTGTCCGAAACGACGCCGATTTATGTGCGTAGCCCACTCGGTCCCGCGCGGACGGCGCAGGGACGCGACGGCGTTGTGTTCAGCTTGAGCAAGGCGGGGCTGCCCAAGGTGGCGCGTGGGAATACGCTGACTGTTGAGGAGCCTGGCGCTATGGTTAAGTCGGTCACAGCGCGGCGGTTTTGCCGTGATGCTTTCACACGCTCGACGAAATAGGCTGTGCAAACTTCGTTTGAGATTATGACACGTGGCCCCGCGCTTTATGAGTTCACCCGTGATGTTGCGCGGTGGGTGTCGGGGTCTGGTGACGGTCTTTTGACGCTGTTGGTGCAGCATACCTCAGCGTCCCTTTTGATACAGGAAAACGCTGATCCGGATGTGCAGCGCGATTTGCAGTCCTATTTCAGCCGCTTAGTGCCGCGCAGCGATACGGCTGGGATGTCGTATCTGGTTCATACGCTTGAAGGGCCAGACGACATGCCCGCGCATATCAAAGCGGCGATGCTGCCCGTCAGTTTGAGCATTCCGGTACGCAGAGGGCAGCTTGTTCTTGGGACGTGGCAGGGGATTTATCTGTTCGAGCATAGAGATGCGCCGCACACCCGAAAGGTGGCGGCGCATTTCAGAGCGGATTAGTTCGTGGGCGCGATGTAGATCTCGCGTACGTTGACGCGGTGGTCGGCGTTGAGGGCAAACACCATGGCATCCGCGATATCCTCTGGCTTAAGCTTGTCCGGTTTGGGACTGTCGAAGAAGCCGGTGTCCACCATTCCCGGTGAGACGACCATGCAGCGTCCACCCCATTCCGCCATCTCTTGGGCGAGGTTGCCTGCGAACCCGTGGATGAACCATTTGGTGGCGCCGTAGACGGACCCCTTTAGGTGATTACGTCCCGCCATGGAGCCTGTGACGAGGAACTGGCCCTTCACGGGCTTGAGGTGCGGCAATGCTGCGTGGGCCGTGTAGAGTGCGCCCTTGATGTTCAGGTCGACCATGCCGTCCCAATCCTCTGGATCGCCATCTTGGATGCCTGCGCCCGATGATCCACGCCCTGCATTTGCAAAGGCGGCCTCGACGCTGCCGAATTTTTCTTGGAGTTTGGCAAGCGCGTTTTTCTGGTCATCGAGGCTGGTCGCATCGCCAGTTAGAACCAACGCCTGATCGCCGATGTCGCTGGCTATTCTTTCCAGATCATCTGTGCTGCGTGCAAAAAGACCTACGTTCCAACCTGCTTTTGCTGCTGCTTTTGCAGTGGCTTCGCCAATCCCGCTGGATGCGCCCGTAATAAAAAGTGTCTTGGTCATGGTGGTGTCCTTTCTGCTGTGTTCACGTGCTAACGCGTAACTCGGGCAAAAGGTCCATGTGGTTGGTCGGAGGGGTGGCGCGGGGTTTCTAGATGTTGGGGTTGAATTCTAGACTACCCAAAACCTATGGGTTCGCCTATACCTGTGGATAAGTGGGGCGGTGATCCCACAATAGAGGCGGATCAGGAACAAGGGGACACAGCCAATGCGCTGCCCATTTTGCGGAAATGTAGATACACAAGTTAAAGACAGCCGACCCGCGGAGGATCATGTATCCATCCGCCGTAGACGGTTTTGCCCAGCCTGCGGTGGGCGGTTTACCACATATGAGCGCGTGCAGTTGCGCGATCTGGTGGTAATCAAGACATCAGGCAAGCGCGAGGATTTCGACCGCGACAAGCTGGAACGCTCCATTCGCATCTCGATGCAGAAGCGTCCGATCGAACCTGAGCGTATTGACCAGATGATCAGCGGCATTGTGCGCCGGTTGGAGAGCATGGGCGAGACGGATGTCGGTTCCAAGCAGATCGGCGAGATCGTGATGGAAGCGCTGGCGCGGATTGATACCGTTGCTTATGTGCGTTTTGCCAGTGTGTACAAGAACTTCCAGCAGGCGGACGATTTCGATAAATTCGTCCAAGAGCTGCGGCCTGACACACCACCAGACACCGAGACTTGAGCGACACACGCTACATGGCCCTCGCGCTGTTCTTAGGGCGGCGCGGGTGGGGCAACACATGGCCCAACCCTGCGGTGGGCTGTGTTGTCGTGTCGGATGGTATGATTGTGGGGCGCGGCTGGACTGCCCCCTCTGGCCGTCCACATGCGGAGACGCAGGCCTTGGCGCAGGCAGGAGATGCTGCGCGGGGGGCGGATGTATTTGTGACATTGGAGCCTTGTGCGCATCAGGGGCAAACGCCGCCCTGTGCGCAGGCGTTGATTGACGCGGGCGTGGCGCGGGTTGTTGTGGCTGTCGGTGACACTGACGACCGTGTGGCGGGGCGGGGCTTTGCGATGCTGCGCGATGCAGGCATTAAGGTGGTGACGGGCATATTGGAAGCGCAAGCCCGGCAGGACAATATCGGCTTTTTCAGTCGGGTAGAGCAGGGGCGGCCTATGGTCACGCTCAAGCTCGCTTCCTCATTTGACGGGCGTATCGCCACGGCAACGGGTGAAAGCCAGTGGATCACGCAAGGTGCGGCGCGTCGTGTGGTTCATGCCATGCGCGCCAGCCATGATGCCGTAATGGTAGGCGGTGGCACGGTGCGGGCCGATGATCCAACGCTTAATGTGCGTGATATGGGCGCTGTGCGGCAACCTGCGCGGGTTGTGGTGTCGCGGCGGTTAGATATTCCTTTGACGGGAAAGCTGGCGCAGACGGCGGCGGATGTGCCGCTGATCTTGTGCCACGGTGCGGATGCGCCAGATATGTTGCAAGATGCGTGGCGCGGCATGGGCGCGGTGATGCTGCCTTGCGCAGTGCGCGGCACGCAATTGGATATGAGCGACGTGTTGCAGCAGTTGGGCACGTATGGACTGACGCGGGTATTCTCCGAAGGGGGATCGGCGATTGCGGCGAGCCTGCTAAGGGCGGATTTGGTGGATCATCTAATTGGATTTACGGCAGGTGTCGTGATTGGGGCCGAGGGCCTGTCTGGGATTGGTCCGATGGGGCTGGCGCGACTGGGTGCGGCACCACGTTTTGATCTGGTCGAAACGCAGGCCGTTGGGCCAGATTTGCTGCACCGCTGGGTGCGTAACCGCGGCTAGCTATTTGCGCCAGATGTGCGCGTAGCGGGCAAATACTCTTTGCAGCTTTGAGACGATGCGGTTTGTGCGGCTTGGTGCTGGCACGTCATTCTGGCTTAGACGCAGGACGGCGACCTCTGCAGGGCAGGGCATGCCTGTCTTCGGATCAAAATAACGCGGGTAATCGATAAGGGTGGCGTGGGCCAGTGCCTCGATCGTGGGCGTGGCACGGCGGCGGGGCGGCACGTCCGATTTGTCAGTTGTGAGGTCCCAGCCTGCGTAAAACGGCGCGCCATAGGTGGTGACAGGGATGCCACGGATGAGGGCCTCGAACCCCATAAGAGAGGTCATTGTGTGGACCTCTTGCACTTGGGCCAGCAGAGCGGCGGGATCGGTGTTCGTGATGATCTGGGTCGCTTTGGCGGGATCAGTGAGCGCGCCCTCGCGCAGACCAGCTTCCACATCCGGGTGAGGTTTATAGAGGATGATCGCATCTGGGTGCGCGGTGCGAACGGCGTCGAGCAGTGCTTGGTTCGTGGTGATGTCAGTTGTGCCAAGTTTGATGGAGGCGTCATCGGCAACTTGGCCGCAGACGAGGATGCGGTGTCCTTCGGGCAATGCTTCGGGCGGCTTGCCAGTGTTGTATTTGCTAAGCCCTGCGTCGATTAGGGAGCGAATGAGGCGGGCGGCGCGGAACTCTTGATCCAGACGCGGCGTGGCGCGTTGTTCGATGAGTTTTTCAAGGCGGGAAGGGCGTGAGGGATCATAGTAAATGCCCAGATCGTCGGTGACGAGGGACAAGGGCGGGACGAGAGATGCGCCAAGGCCGTGTGAGCGGATAAAGCCGTCCTCGACGCGGGTGATGCCAGTGCCGCCGCTGTCGATCTTACCTGCCCATGCCATCTGGGGCCTGTCAGAGATGTCGGCGAGTTGGTCGGAGAAGATCAGCGGCTCGTATGCGCCGTAGAATTTTTGCAGGTGTGGGTGTTTCCACAAGCTCATGCCTATGGCGGACCAGCCGTGGCGGTCCTCGCGCCATGATCGTGCCTGTGCTTCAAGTGTGTCGATGACCGTCTCAAGTGTGCCGAGTGTGTCGCGGTAGGGGTCGTACCAGCGCGGATAAAGGATCATCGCGGCGGCGAAAAGCTGGGCGCGGGTAAGCTTGCGCTGGCGGCGCTGGACCTCGAAGGCGTCGTCGGTGAGACCCCAGCCTGCGTAGAAGGGTTGGCCGAACACGCGGGGCTTGTGGCCAGCGAAGATTGCCTCGAAGCCGAGGCCCGACGAGACGGTATAGACGCCAAGCGCGCCCTCGAACAACGTATAGGGGCTTATCGGGTCAGTGAGGAATTCGATCCGGTCATTAAGGTCGCTGTCGCGGAAGTAGCCTTTTCGGTGGCCTGCGGCAGTTTCAGGGTGGGTTTTGATGAGGATGCGCGCACCAGGGTGTTCGTCTTGGGCGTAGTAGAGCATTTCCAAGAAGCGGGCACGATCTGCACCCGATGCGGTGACGGAGGCGTCGCCCTCTGTTTGGTCGATCACCACGACATAGCCTGCTTCGGGCGCGGGTGTGTCGAGGGGGATTGCAGCATATTTGCTCAGATGGGCTTCTTGCAGGCGTGCGATGCAGGTGCGGGCGCGGTTCAGGAGGGCGGTGTCATCGAGGGGATGGGTGGCGAGCAGCACTTCGAGGTCGGAAGGTATAGATGGATCAAAATGCGCGGCGCGGTGGTCGATGACGAGGCCAAGCGGAGGCTCTCCATCGCGGCCAGGAAAGAGCGAGCGCAGCAGCGTGTCTTCCACCCGTACGATTGGGGCCTCACGGGCTTCGGCCACCCCCTCGCCACGGTGGGCAGTGGGGGAGTTGCCCCAGACCGCGACAGCATCGCCCTCCTCGGAAGGCAGGCCGACATGGATGGAATAGCCCGATAGCTGCAGGATACGGCGGATGCGACCCTGCGTGAGAAAGCCGCCATTATACACAAAAAGCCGCCGGTCCTTTTCAGAACCGGCGGCGTTTGAATTGTATGTTTCAGGACCTAGGCCCAATGACTTAGCCGCCGGTCAGCGTAGTGATGCCTGCGGCGGAGCTGGCGGTACCGGTGATGGCTGTGATGACTTTGCTCCACTGTGTGAACGGAGCTTCGGTCACATAAAGCGTGTCTCCGTCACGGATCACGAAATCACGGGCCATGAACATGCCATTCGGCTCTGTCAGGTTGAGGACGTAGACCATGCGCTGGGTGCCTTCGAGATCGTTGCGGCCCAAGACTTGCTCTGCCACTTCTTCCGGCTCGTTGCGCAGCACAAAGACACCTGTCGGGTCTGCGGAGGCGGCGAGGAGGCCGCCCACTTGTGCAATCGCCTCAATAGCGGAGAGGTTTTGCGTCTCGAAAGCAACACGGGCCTGAGAACCCGTGGCACCAAGTGCGGTGAAGGACCGCGTGTCCTGCTCTACGAGGATTTTGTCACCGCCGCGCAGGGCAATGTCGAGCTCGGGATGTTTATAGAGGTCTTCGAACCAGATTTTTCCGCGCTGACTGCCACGGATCACGGTGATCTGGGCAATCTCGGGTGAAATGGTAATGCCGCCTGAACGGGCCAGCATCGTCGCAAGCGAGCGGGTAGGGCGTTCGATCGGATAGACACCTTGGCCACCGACAGCACCGACAAGTGATACGGTCGAGCCGTCACCCGCCGCGCGGCGTACTTCAACCTGTGGATCAGGTGTTTGATCGGCCAATTTGTTGGTGATGATGCGGCGGATCGCTTCGGGAGAGTTACCCGCTGCTTTGATCCGACCTGCGTATGGAATAAAGATGAAGCCAGCACCGTCGACCTGAACTTCTTCAAGTGTGGCGGGGGCGCCTTCGGTGCCGAGCAGGCTGTCGTCCACGTTCTCGTAGACGGTGATGCCAAGGACATCGCCCGCACGGATCGTATCAGAGCCAAGTGTGCTTGCATTTTTAAACGCGCTGGAGAAGCCCAAGGCCGGCACCACAGCAGTGGCGCGGGTTACACGGTCATTCACATTGACGACAAAAGCATCGCCTTCGCGCTGTACGGAGCCTGCAAAAATCTGACGTTTATTCGGACCTACCTGCGGCAATCCGCAAGAGGCGAGCACGGCACAAGCCGCAACTGCTGCGATGGGGTGCGCCCACCGAAATCTAAGGGTTTTCACTGCCCGGTCTCCTCGACCTATGTTCTGCCTCAAATCGCCGATTGTTTCGACGTATTAGCGGTGAGCGTAGCGGAGTTAATTCGCAAAATCTACCAAAGGACGCGGATGAGGAGGGTTGAAGGCAAAAATGTGTGGCATTGCTGCCGCGATAGGGGGCTAAGTTTGCGATGCACCACAAGGGGTTGTGGTCGTTAGTTCACAAGCCGCAACTGCTGGCGCGGCGGAGCGGTGCCTGAATCGAGCGCTTCGTAGGGATCATCGGGGCCAAGCATCATGTCTACGACCTGCCGCATGAGTTGGCGACGGCCGCGTGCTGAATAATACCCGCCAGGTAGCTGGCTTGTTTCCAGTAGGTAGCGGCGGAAGTCTTTGTAGGCTTTGTTATCGGGTCGGGTTGCTGTCTGAAAGAACTCTGGCAGGGACTGTTCGGAGACAAATTCAGGTTTTGCATAAACCGCGCGGCCAAAGACCCTGAGCGGGATGCCGCGCCACAGGACCTGTTGTCCGGCGGTGGAGTTTACGGTGACAGCAGTACGCGCATCATTGAGAAGCTGGGCAAGTTTGCCGCCGCGCACGAAATGCACACGCTCGGACACGCCGTGCAGCTTTGCCAGACGTTTGATCTCACGGCGCACGGGCACGCGGCCATCTTCCAATGGGTGCGCTTTGACGACGAGGTGGTGATGCTGGGGGGCGCCTTGGGCAAAGCCGTCGATCACTTCTTCGAGGAAGTCGCTCATCGTCTCGAAGGGAGAGTGCATCTGGAAGGAGCTGTCATGCTCAAGCTGCAAAAGCGCCAAGTGATACGGAAAGCCACCCAAGCGGATGCGCATCGTCGCGATGCGGCGTTCAATCGCTTGAACAGGCATCAGGAACAGGCGCTTTAGATAGAGTTGGAATTCTTTGGTGACGGGCAAATCGCGATGAGGGCGGAAATTACGGTAGTCGCCGTTCCGGAACATCACGAACCAATGGTATAGCGCACCATAGAAGACGTGTTGGCGCATATCGCCCCAATGACCGGGGGGCAGGGGCGCTTCCATGTCTGATTTGGCGAGCGCCTTTTGCATGTCCTCGATGCTCATTTCCATCAGGCGGGAGTTGCCGTTTGTGCCGCCGCGCTCATACGTGACCCAGTAGGGGCGCATGTAGCCTTCCTCGAACACATGCACGGTGAGGCCGCGCGCGCGGGCCTCTTCCACAGCGCTGGCGTGGATCGGGCGGGTGTCGCCGTAAAGCACGATGTCGGTGACGGATTTCTCGTCGAGCAGGGATTTGAACGTTTCGGGCCATGCATCTGCCGTGCCACGGAATGGGATATAGGTGCTTGAATGGAACCAGAACGCACGGTCACCTGCGTTAAACCCGACGCGCCATACATCAGCCCCTGCCGTGCGGAGCATTTTTCCCAGACGGTTAAAGAAGGGACCGTGTGGCCCCTGCAGAAACAAAAATACCCGTTTATCGGGGGCGTGCGACGTCATGGGGCGCTTTCTTTGGTTGCTCTTCGGGTTAATTAAACTCAAAACATGGGCGAAACTGTGGCTCTGCGCCACTGCACATACCGTAAATCAAAGGGGACCGCGATGTTCACGGGGATTATCACAGATATCGGCACCATTAGCGAGTTGACGCAAGAGGGCGACCTGCGCGCACGCATCACCTGTGGCTATGACACCAAGGGTATCGACATGGGTGCGTCGATTGCAAGTGACGGCGTGTGTCTGACAGTCGTGGACCTCGGGGCGGACTGGTACGAAGTGCAGGTCAGCCGCGAGACTGTGGATATGACCAACCTTGGCGATTGGAGGCTGGACAGGCGCGTGAACCTTGAGCGCGCTTTGCGTGTGGGGGATGAATTGGGCGGGCACATTGTATCGGGCCATGTGGACGGCGTTGCTGAAGTGGTTGCCATGCGCGACGAGGGTGACAGCACGCGGGTGACTTTGCGTGCGCCTGAGGCCTTGGCAAAATTTATCGCGCCAAAGGGATCTGTTGCGTTGAACGGGACGTCTTTAACGGTGAACGAAGTTGACGGTTGTGATTTCGGCATCAACTTTATCCCGCATACAAAGGTGTCCACGACGTGGGGCGATGTTGCCGTTGGTGATCGAGTGAACCTTGAGATTGATACGCTAGCGCGCTATGTGGCGCGGCTTGCCGAGATGTCCTGAGGATTTGTGACGCAGCGGTTACGCTGGTCTTGTTTGCGACGCTGGGCTAGGTTCGGCACTGAAATTAAGGGAGCCTCCCATGAGCTTTGAAACACCTGGTCCGGTTGAGGCTGAACTGGCCAATGCCATCTCACCCATCGAAGATGTGATTGCCGCGTGCCGCGCTGGCGAGATGTATATTCTGGTAGACCATGAGGACCGCGAGAATGAGGGCGACTTCATCATCGCAGCCGAGCATGCGGATGCAACGGCCATCAACTTTATGGCGACTCACGGGCGCGGGTTGATCTGTTTGCCGATGACACAGGCGCGTGTGGATACGCTTGAGCTGCCGATGATGGCAACGAACAACTCCTCGCGCCACGAAACAGCATTCACGGTGAGCATTGAGGCGCGTGAGGGCGTTACGACAGGCATCTCAGCGGGCGACCGTGCGCTGACCGTGGCGGTGGCGATTGACGAGAATAACGGTGCGGCGGATATCGCGACACCGGGCCATGTGTTTCCCCTGCGGGCGCGTGATGGTGGTGTGCTGGTACGGGCGGGGCACACAGAAGCCTCCGTTGATATCAGCCGTTTAGCGGGCAAAGCGCCTGCTGCCGTGATCTGCGAGATCATGAAGCCCGATGGCACCATGGCGCGTCTGCCCGATCTGGTGACAATTGCGTCCGAGCATAACATGAAGATCGGTACGATCAGCGACTTGATCGCCTACCGGAACAAGCACGATAACATGCTGGTGCAGCGCGATGACCGTATGGTGAGTTCGGCCTATGGCGGCGAATGGCGTATGCGGGTGTTCGAGGACCAAATTTCTGGAACGGACCACGTGGTGCTGAGCAAGGGTGAGATTGGTGATGGTGCGCCTGTGCTGACACGGACCCATGCGCTCAATGCGTTGGAAGATGTGTTGGGTCTGGGGACCAAGGCACCTGATGAGTTGCCGCGCGCGATGGAACTGATTGCTCAAGAAGGTCGTGGAGCGGTGTTGCTGTTCCGTGAGCCGAACCCGCGCCTGCGGCTGGACAAAGACGACGATGCGCCGCGCACGATCAAGCGGACAGGGTTGGGGGCGCAAATTTTAGCGTCCTTGGATGTGCATGAGTTGGTGCTACTTACAGACAATCCACAAACGAAATATACAGGTCTTGAGGCCTATAACCTCAAGATCGTGGGCAGCCGCCCGATTACGAAGGGATAAGCACGATGGCCGCATCGCTTGAGCATACTGTATTGCCCGCGCCGGAATTTGATAAACCTGTGAAGGTGTTGATCGTGGTGTCGCCCTATTATAGTGACATTGCAGCAGGTTTGTTGAGTGGCGCAAAGGCCGCGTTGGAAGATGCTGGTGCCACCTATGATGTGGTCGAGATGCCCGGTGCATTGGAGATTCCGACAGCAATTGGTATCTCGGACCGCGGCAGCAATTTTGACGGTTTTGTAGCGTTGGGATGTGTGATCCGCGGTGAAACCACGCATTACGAGACGGTGTGCAATGACAGCAGCCGTGCGCTGCAATTGTTGGGTTTACAGGGATTGTGCATCGGCAATGGCATCCTGACAGTCGAGAACAAGGCGCAGGCAGACGTGCGTGCGGACCCTGATGGACAGAACAAAGGGGGCGGAGCGGCATTGGCGGCCTTGCATCTGATCGCGCTCACTCGTAAGTGGGGCACCACGCTATCGGGCATCGGGTTCAAGCCAAAGGGCGAAGACACGTTGATGGCCCAAAATTTTGCCGAAAAAACCACTTTGGATGGAAACACCACCGCATGACTGCTTCACGCACCGACAATATGACTGGCAACATGAAGCGCAAGATGCGCTCAGCCGCGCGGCTTTATGCTGTGCAGGCGTTGTTTCAGATGGAGCATTCCAATCTGACGATTGATAAGGTGCGGATTGAATTCCTTGATCACCGTTTCGGTGATTTTATGGATGGGGAAGAGATGCTTGAGGGCGATGAGGCCCATTTCACCCGCGTCCTTGAGGATGCGGTGAACCATCAGGCGGCGATTGACCAAATGACTGACCGTGCTTTGGTGGCGAAATGGCCCATCGGACGCATCGATCCTACACTGCGCGGCCTGTTCCGTGCCGCAGGGGCTGAGTTCCGCGATGAGGCGACCCCTCCGAAGGTTGTGATTGCCGAGTATCTTGATCTTGCATCTGCATTCTTTCCCGACGGGAAAGAGGCGCGATTTGTGAATGCGGTACTCGATCATATGGCCCGTGAAGCGCGCCCAGAAGCGTTTTAGTGACTTCCAGCCGGTCGGGCTGACTTTTCAAGCTTTGGATATTATTCTCTCCATCGGCATCTATTGACGAGTCGTTTTTGCGCGCATTTGTATAGTATTGGCTGAGGGAAAAACTGCGGTCGGCGCAGGTGGTACGCTCGACCGAAGCAACTCCAAAGTGTCTATTTCCGTCGATTGTACCATATTTAGGGGAAGTGCATTTGTGCTACCTAAGGTTGCAAGTGTCGTTTTTATGCAACGGCGTACTGGATGAGTATAACGGGTCGCCGCTCGATACTGCCAATCTTCATGGTGCATTCTGCGGCCGAATTTATCTGTTAACCTATTGTAAACTAATGCGTGTGTTCTGCGCGAATTTGAAAATGGTTAACGTAAAATGCAAGCGACCGTTGGCTTCCTTCAATTGCAAGCCGGTAGCGACTGGACCAAAAATTATCGTAAAACGCGAAATTTTATTGTGATATTGACCGAAATCAATTCCACTCAAAGTTGTTCTACGGGGCGAATGTGCCGAAGACTAGGAGAGGTGCGGTGGTTTGTTTTTAGTAAGAGTAATGTTGTTTATGATGTCGCGCATGGCGGGACCGGTTGAAGCAGCTTCGGGTGCAGAGGCCTCTGTCAATGCAACGTCTGACCACCGCGTCTCACCCCGCATTAAAGCCACCAATCCTGTACGCGGTGATATGGGCTACTCGCCTGTTGATGCAGACGCGGAAGGTAGTGTTACGCGCGAAGAGATGGTCAAGCTGTTTGGCAACGCGCTTCGCGTTCGGTGACATGAAATTAATTTAAATCATGGGCTTGGGCGTAAAGTGTGACGGGACCGCCGTTGCCGGGTCAGTTGTATTCCCGGGGACCTGTATGTACAGGTGGGCGCCAGATAAATGAACCAGGGCTCAGACAGAGCCAGCTCCCTAGGATTTGCTTAAGGCCACTGGAATGTAACGTCAGTCGAGCAGGGCAGAACCCGTCACTCCTTATAGTTAGGCCCGCAGAGGCCCTACGACAAGGGGTATCACTCGGATGGAGCCTCAATAAATTTATACTCGACCAATTCTTCGGGCAGCAGAACGTAAATCTCGTCTGGCGGGGTGACCAACGCGTGCTGCATCACCAGTGGATCAATACCCATCTGGTCGAGGTAGCGCATGACTTCGCCCTGGCCGCGCTGGATATCCTCAACGGCAACGAAGGCAGGAAGCAGCGTGCTTTCCCCGAAATAGTGTTGGTGTACGCCGACGAATGCCTCGTTGGGTACAGTGCGGTTGACGCCTGCAGCCAGCAGATAGGGGCAGGCGGAGTAGCAAATGTCGCCCTCCCGCATTTCTGTGTCGATCCCTTTGAGGCGCAGGGCACGGCCTAGTTCAAGCGCGTCCTGCACAGAGCCACCCGGTGAGTTGAGGATGGCGCGGGTTGGGGGTTCACGAAGTTCTTCGATTTGTTTGAGGATACGGATCGCATCACCGCCTTCGATCTCCCCTTCGAGTAGCACTGCGGCCCCTGCGGAGACGACTGTGAGGGTGAGGCGCTCGGGCAGAGGCTCACGACTGCCTGGTACTGCGCGATTGGGAGAGAATCGGCGCGTCTGGTCGCCGGGGCGCACAGGTTCGGACAGGGAGGGGGATTTTGGTCCCATCCGCGGAAGTGAAAAGCCGTTCTGCAGATCGCCGACGAACAGCAGGCCGCCCAGCAAAAGCTGGAAGCCGAGGACGCCCACCAGCACGCGGGCGACAGGGTTGCGTTTTGGCGCGGCGCTCATTCGGCGGCGGTTTTCAATGGGGGTGGAGGCGGAGCCGTTGCGTCGGCCTTCATGGCTTCGTCCATCTCCTTCATCACCGCAATGGCGGCGCGGAGTTCGGCCAATGTCATACTGTCCTCGACTGCGGTTCCCTCACGGCCCAGACGAATCGCGGATTGGGTAATGGCAAGGATGAAGACCAGCACGGCAGGGAGCAGATCAATCGCGATAGCCCCTGCCCATGAAGGAATGAAGTTGCGGGCGTAGAGGATCACGGCGTCGGCTGAGGAAATAGGCGTATAGGTCGTGTCGGGCGCGGCGGGCATAGCTTGGACCGCTTGGGCAGCGCGGGCGAGCGTCTGGGCGCGTTGTGACAGGACCTCGAGCACCGAGGTGATGGTGGCGGACTGATCGCTGCGGATTTGCGCGGAAGTGCCGTCGAGTTCGGGCAGGACTACGGATGCGGAGAGATCTTGTGCTGCCCGTTCCACGAGGGATGCCACAGAGAGTTGGCGCATCTGGGTAATAAGGCCTGCAAGGCGCACGGCTTGCTCGGAGAACTCGACCGAGCGGGCCTCGACGGGGCCAGCTTCGACTGTCAGCGCCCGCATGCGGCTTAGGATTGCGTTGCCTTCGGTGAATGCGCCGTCGACCAGCGGGGTTTGGGAAGCGATTTGGGCTTCCAGCCCTGCAAGCTCCGACGATTTTTGACGTAACACGCGAAAGACGGCACCACGACCTGCGAGGCCAGAGAGGTTTCCTGTGGCTTCTTGCTCGCTTAGGTCCTCAAAGGATTGGCGCACGCGGGCGACGTCACGCTCAAGACCTTGGGCGGAGAGGGCCACCTCATGCGCGCGCTCAAGCGAAACTTGGTAATCCTGCACGGTTTTGGCGAGGTGCTGCTCGACTGCGGCGGAACCGGCGAGGGCGGCGGCATTGAGCCAGCTAGACATGGCGATGATGGCGATAGATCCAAGGGCCATAGCGCCCATCAGCCCCCCCCGCGCGCGCGCGCCGCGCACGGCGGGAAACAGGCGCAGCATGTACGACCAAAAGACAAAGATGCCCACGGAGACGGCGACAGAATAGGCGATCGCGGCAAAAACGGACATCGCACCGTTATCATCAAGAAGGGAGGAGACGCCGAGATAGGTGTAAATCCCCGAAGCCACGGCCAGCACGCCGAGCGCGGTGCCAGAGAAAGTATCAAGCCACGTCAGGTGGCTCTCAAGCTCACGCGAATAACGCACACCACGGGCGCGGGCGGAGGGGTCTTCAAGGTCGCTCATGCGGGAATCCTTAACTGGTTATGAATGAAGATAGGCAGCGATGTGCAAAAGGCCAAGGCGACGGAGCAGGGGGTTGCATATGTTCACGATATGTTCATATTTGGAGCGATGAACGAGCGTCCTATTCTTCAACCCGGTCAACTTTTACAACGTGGCGTTTCACGGCATCTGGCGAGCCACGGCTTCTCTTGTGTCGAAGAGTTGGTGCCTACGCGTGGATTGCGGGTGGATGTGATGGCTTTGGGACCCAAGGGTGAGATTTGGGTGGTGGAGTGCAAATCGAGCCGCGTTGATTTCACCTCTGATTCCAAATGGCAGGGCTATCTAGAGTGGGCGGACAGGTTTTTCTTTGCTGTGGACGAATATTTCCCGACCGAATTGCTGCCTGAGGATCAGGGGCTCATCATTGGCGATGCCTATACGGCCGAGATTGTGCGCATGGCACCAGAGGTGAAGCTGGCAGCCGCGCGCCGTAAAGTGATGGTGCAGAAGTTTGCCACCACAGCGGCGCGACGGCTACAGGTCTTGCGCGATCCCGATATGCACCCCGATTGGGGGTGACACCTGAAACTTAACGGCGCTTTTTACCGCCGAGCTGTGCTGCTGCTTTTGCGGCGGACACGATTTCTTCCGCGATTTCGCGGGCTTCATCGGGTGTGAAATCCATTGGGATTTCGATGCCGTTGCCCTCGATGAACAGACGCACCATGCCTTTGTCGGTCGGCCCGATTTGCAGGTTGGCTTCAATATCGCTCTCGTCGTTGATGCCCATGGCAGTATTCCTTTGTTTGATTGCAGGTATCGCTATCGCCACCCTGCTTGAAAGGCAAGCGGTTGCGGGGCTAGGGTGGGGCTTATGAGTGAGATTGAAATACGCCCCTTTACCTCTGACGACCGTGATTGGGTTGTTGCTGCGCATGCGGATATTTACGCCCGTGAGGCGGGATTTGATGACAGTTTCGGTGTGACCGTGAGCGGTATTCTGGATGCGTTCATCGCAGATCATGACCCAGTATGTGAGCGCGGCTGGATCGCATGGGACGGGGTGGAGCGGTTAGGCTCCATATTTTGTATGCGAGTGGATGCGGATACGGCCAAGCTAAGGTTGTTCCAATTAACAGCGGCAGCGCGGGGCCACGGGCTTGGGCGCTTGTTATTGGAGACGTGCACGGGATTTGCACGCACGCAGGGGTACCGCGATATGGTGTTGTCCACACACCGAAGCCATGAGGCAGCTTGCGCGCTATACCTGCGCAACGGGTGGCGAGAGGTGGGTGAGAGGCCAGTTCACCATTTCGGCCAGTCACTCATCGAGTTGGATATGGCGCTGTGCCTTTAGTGTCATTGTTTTTGTGATTTCAGATTGATGATGCGGGTAGGCGTGTCATGGGCGGCGTAAATTCATATTTAAGTTGGTGTCGATTTTCGCATAACGGGCGTTGACCTCGCCTTTGGGCCAGATTAAGACCACCGCAGTGCCGGGGTAGCTCAATTGGTTAGAGCGCGTGGTTGTGGTCCACGAGGCAGTTGGTTCGAAACCATCCCCCGGTACCACTTTCAATAAGTCGAAGATTTTTGAAAACGGCGGAGATAGCGATTTTCTGTAAGAAAGCCGCGTTCCGGGTCGCTATCGATAGAGAGCTGTAAAGCTCACTCCACCACCACAGTCTGCTTCAACGCGCCACTCATACGATCAAACACCAATATCTCATTCGCATCCGTTACAACCGCATACCAATCGGCCGCTTGGGTGAACGCGACGGCCTTTGCGCCATCAGGTAATGAAATTTCAGCCGGCAAAATCGGGGTATCGCGCGTCAGGCGCGTGACAAGCAGGCCGATAACGACTACCACGCCCAAAATCATCACTGTTGTCAGGACCGTGACCATGCGCCTCAGGAAGCGCAGGTTGGTTGGTTCGGGAAGATCATCCATGTCGCACCGCCGTATTACATTCATTCTGGGCGAGACGCCCCCGCCGCGCCTTGATAAGGCGCTTGCCCGCGATGTGCCAGAGGATGCGAACCTGTCGCGCACGCGGATCATGAAGTTGATCGATCAGGGCGTGGTATTTGTGAACGGTGAGGTCCAGCGTGATCCGCGTGCCGTTGTGGGGGAGGGCGCCAAGATCGACATTGATGTCGAGGAGGCGCAAGAGAGCCATATCCTGCCCGAAGATATTCCTCTGGAGATTATCTATGAGGATGATGACCTTGTGGTGATCAACAAGCCTGCGGGCATGGTTGTGCATCCTGCGCCGGGGTCGC
>JBALTK010000069.1:0-17834 GCA_036964385.1 Sulfitobacter sp.
CTAAGGACACCCCCCTAAAATCACATTCTGAATACGCCGAATTTCGTCGGCTCAATCGGTGCGTTCAGCGCTGCTGACAGGCTCAAGAACAGCGTGTCGCGCGTCTTGCGCGGATCAATGATCCCGTCATCCCAAAGCCGCGCTGACGCGTAGAGCGGATGCGACTGCTCCTCGAACATATCCACGGTGGGTTGCTTGAACGCGGCCTCTTCTTCTGCCGACCATTCGCCGCCGCCACGTTCGATCGCGTCGCGTTTGACAGTTGCCAATACGCCCGCGGCCTGCGCGCCGCCCATGACCGAAATCCGTGAGTTCGGCCACGTCCACAAGAACCGTGGTGAGTACGCCCGCCCCGCCATACCATAGTTACCAGCACCGAATGAGCCGCCCACCAACATGGTGATTTTCGGCACATTGGTGCAGGCAACCGCGGTGACCATCTTGGCCCCGTGCCGCGCAATCCCCTCATTCTCGTATTTCCGCCCCACCATAAATCCGGTGATATTTTGCAGGAATACCAACGGGATATTCCGCGCCGAGCATAGTTCCACAAAATGCGCACCCTTCTGTGCCGCCTCGGAGAATAGCACACCATTGTTGGCGATGATGCCCACAGGACACCCCTTCACATGGGCAAACCCCGTCACCAATGTCTCGCCAAAGCGCGGCTTGAACTCGTCAAAGCGACTACCATCTACCGTGCGCGCAATCACCTCGCGGATATCATAAGGGGTGCGCAAGTCCGCAGGCACCACGCCAAGGATCTCCGCAGGATCATACGCGGGTTCCTCCACGCTCTCCCACTGCACCGTAGCAGGTTTGGCACGGTTGAGATAACTCACAGCCCGCCGCGCAAGGCTTAGCGCGTGGGCATCATCCTCCGCCAGATAATCCGCTACGCCCGACAGGCGCGTATGCACATCACCGCCGCCCAAATCCTCGGAGCTGACCACCTCCCCCGTCGCGGCCTTCACCAAGGGTGGCCCCGCGAGGAAGATAGTTCCTTGTTCTTTAACGATAATCGTCACATCCGACATGGCAGGCACATAAGCCCCGCCCGCCGTGCACGACCCCATAACAACCGCAATCTGCGGGATACCCTTGGCACTCATCCGCGCCTGATTGTAAAATATCCGTCCAAAGTGGTCACGGTCGGGAAACACCTCATCCTGATTGGGCAGGTTCGCGCCGCCACTATCGACCAGATAAATGCACGGCAGATTGTTTTCTTCGGCTATTTCCTGCGCTCTTAAGTGTTTCTTCACGGTCATGGGATAATATGTGCCTCCCTTAACCGTTGCATCATTGCAGATCACCATGACTTCGTGCCCCTGCACCGTGCCAACCCCCGCAATCACACCTGCACAAGGGGCCGCACCACCGTACAACCCATGGGCAGCAACCGCCCCCACTTCCAGAAATGGACTCCCCGCATCCAACAAATTCGCCACCCTCTCACGGGGCAACATCTTGCCACGGCTCAAGTGCCGGTCGCGGGATTTGTCGCCACCGCCAAGGGCCGCAGCCTGCGCCGCCTCGCGTACTTGGGCAAGCGCGTCGAGATGTGCAGCAGTGTTGGCTTTGAACGCCTCGGAAGACGGCAATGCTTGGGAGGAGAGTTTCATATGACGATAACCTCACGGTAATAGGAAGAAAAAATACGGACAAGTAAAAGCCCGAACAGGCTCATTAGAAGGATCAGGAAAGGTAAAACCAAAAGGCCCCATAATCCCAGCGCGGAAAAAGATCCGAAGACCGCTGGAACAAAGGCAGTAAGAAAAAACGCCAGTCCCAAAGCGGCCATGCCGGCCCGCGCCAAAATCGTTGCGGTCAGACCATGCCGATGGACAAGTTTGAGGTCGCGCCCACACGAGACACAAGGTGCGATACTATTCAGGGCGACGCTATTCAGGGCGACGCTAAAGAGCCCAGAGCGCAGAGTGGAACTCAATCCCACAACAGGCTGAAGCGCATCACAATCAGGGCGACGTAGGTTATACGCTCTGCGGGTAAAATCGATCATAGCAGCGCGCCTTCGAACATCGCGCGCACTTTCAAATCGCGCCGGACCACCTTACCCGTCACCGTCATCGGCAGCGCATCCAAAAACTCGATTTCCCTTGGATACGAATAACTTGCCAGGCGCTCTTTAACCCAAGTCTGAAGCTCTGCAGCATCTGCCTTTGCTCCATTCTTCAAAACGACATAGGCTTTCACAATTTCAGTCCTAAGCTCGTCAGGTTTGCCAACGACGCCCACGGTTGCCACGCTCGGATGGGTCAACAGGCAATCTTCGATCTCTGCAGGGCCAATGCGGTAACCGCTGGAGGTGATCACGTCATCCTCACGGCCAACGAACCGTAGGAAGTCACCCTCCCAAATACCGCGATCCCCCGTCAGCATCCAGTCACCGCGGAACTTCGCCGCTGTCTCGTCAGGCCGATTCCAATAACCCAGCATCATCGACGCGGCACCTTTGCGGATAGCTACATCACCCTCGCCTTCTGTAGGCATATCGCCCTCCAGAACGGCAATTTCAAACCCCGCAACTGGCTTGCCAATGCAGCCCGCGCGCGGCGCAAACGCTGCACCACAACTGCTTGCCACCATGTTGCATTCGGTCTGGCCATAGAATTCGTTTATGTCGACGCCCAAGGCATCACGTCCCCATGCAAGCATTTGCGCACCCAACGGTTCACCCCCGCTGGCGACAGATCGCAATCCCTCAATCCTCGCATCCGCTGCCTTTAGCATCCGCAAAGCAGTGGGTGGGAAAAACACGTTGCGCACTTCTCCTTGCTCGACGATCCGCGCACATTCCGACACGTCGAATTTTGCCATACGCGCAGCGACCACTGGCACACCCAGCGCCAGTGCAGGCATGGCTACGTCGAACAGGCCCCCGATCCATGCCCAATCCGCAGGGGTCCACAGGCAATCGCCTTCCTGCCCCAGATAATCATGGCTCATCACCACACCAGGCAAATGGCCCGTGAGAACACGGTGCCCGTGCAGCGCCCCCTTGGGCGTTCCTGTGGTGCCAGAAGTGTAGATCAAAACAGCGGGATCATCAGGCCCCGTATCTGCGAATGGCACCAAGCCACCCTCCACCCCGATCTGAGCTGCCATTAGCGGAACGGCTAAATCGGCCAGCAATGCGGCACCTTCGGCGTCGGTCAAAACCAACATCGCTCCACTATCGCCGATCCGTGAAGCCAGCGCATCGTGCTTGAAGAGCTTAAACAAAGGTACTGAAACCGCACCGATTTTCCAGATCGCTAGATGAGCAGCCACACACCAAGGTGACTGGCTCAGAAGCACACCAACGCGGTCGCCTGCTTGAACGCGCTCCGTCAACGCACGGGCCAAACCATCGACCATTTCGGTCAAGCGGCCATAGGTCACGTCAACCCGCCCAGCGCCCGTCAGATCAATGACTGCCACGGCATCATCAGGCTGGCTCAAACACTGCCGCGCCATGTTAAGGCGCGCCGGAATATCCCAGCGCCCCTCTTCATCAAGGCCCGGCAACCGATCCATTTAGGACATCGCCGCCATCATCTCGCGACCCACCAGCATACGGCGGATCTCGGACGTGCCTGCACCAATCTCCATCAGCTTGGCGTCACGGAAAATACGCGCAACGGGACTGTCGGACATATAACCCGCACCGCCCATTGCCTGCACCGCTTGGTGCGCCTGAACCATCGCCTGTTCGGAGGCATAAAGGCAGCATGCCGCCGCATCAGAGCGGGTCACTTCGCCGCGATCACAAGCTTTCGCCACCTCATAGACATAGGCACGCGCAGAGTTCATCGCGGTGTACATATCCGCCATCTTGCCCTGCATTAGTTGGAAACTACCGATAGGTTGGCCAAACTGCTTACGCTCAGCCATATAGGGCATAATCTCGTCCAGACAGGCCGCCATCAGGCCAAGGCCGATCCCTGCCAGCACCACACGCTCGTAATCCAGACCAGACATCAGAACACGCACGCCGCGCCCCTCTTCACCCAGTACGTTCTCGAAAGGAACTTCGCAGTCGTTAAAGATCAACTCGGCAGTGTTTGAGCCGCGCATTCCAAGCTTGTCGAAATGCGGGCTTGTGGTGAAACCCACCATGCTCTTCTCGATCAGGAAGGCCGTGATCCCTTTGGACCCCGCATCCTTATCCGTCTTGGCATAAACCACCAACGTCTCGGCATCGCAGCCATTGGTGATCCAGTACTTATTCCCGTTCAAACGGTAGTGATCATTGCGCTTCTCCGCACCCAGCTTCATCGAAACGACATCCGATCCAGCGGATGTCTCGGACATGGCCAACGCACCCACATGCTCGCCCGAGCAAAGTTTCGGCAAATACTTTGCACGTTGCTCGTCGGTGCCGTTCAGGCTGATCTGGTTCACACAGAGGTTCGAGTGCGCACCATATGACAGTGAGACAGAGGCACTTGCGCGCGCGATCTCCTCAACAGCGACAGTATGCGCAAGGTACCCCATACCGGTGCCGCCCCACTGCTCGTCTACAGTCATCCCTAGCAGGCCAAGTTCGCCCATCTCGCGCCAAAGCTCGGAGGGGAACAGATTGGCCGCATCGACATCATTGGCCATCGGGCGCACCCGATCCTGCGCCCAGCGGTGCACCATGTCGCGCAAGGCACCGACATCTTCTCCCAGATCAAACTGCATTGTGGCATTAAACATGGACCATCTCCCTCGACCCGAATTTATTGAACGCTTGTTCAATACTGGCAGATCAGCGTTCACAGGTCAAGCACCTCAACACCGCCCCCTACTCTGAATGAACGTGCAGGCTGCGCCGTTGCAACATGACAGACCGATCAAATCTAATGCGCGTAAGCGCTCCATGCGGTCATGCGGCGGATTGGTATATCCGGCTGACTTCTTCGCGGATGATCCGCGCAATCTGCGTACAGTCCTCAAGGCTAAAGGTCAGCGGTACGCGCATGTCCACGATACCCGCGAGCACTTTATCACTCTGCGGCATGGCGGGTGCATCCACATAGCGCCAACTGTCATAGCGGCTCGTAAATCCGACTGGCTCCGCATTGCCGAACCACTTAAGTTCGACCCCCCGCGCCTTACAGCATGTCAGTAAGTCTTGCACCGATGCGCCAGCCCACCCCTCCAGTAGGAACTGGATGGACGAACCGACGATACTCTCATCTTCCACCCGCTCAATCACTTTGAGGCCCGCCATGTCACGAAGCCCCGCTTCAATAGCAAAGTACCGCTCGTTCCAGCGTGCGCATTGCGTGGGGAGGTCCGCCAGCTGTGGCCGCAGGATTGCCGCACGTAAATTGTCCATACGCCCAGATATGTTCGGTGTCTCGTATTTGATCTGCGCAAAGGTCTCGGGCGGTGGCCCTGCGAGGTGCGTCTCATAAAGCATGTAGCTGCCCGAATACATTATCGCCCGTGCTGCGACCTCTGCGTCATCGGTCACAAACAACCCGCCCTCGCCCGCATTCACATGTTTGTAGGTCTGACAGGAGTAGCATCCAACCTTACCCCAAGTGCCTGACGGCCTCCCCTTCCAGGCGGCCCCCATCGTATGCGCGCAATCTTCAATCACAATGATACCCGCTGCGTCACAAATCTCCATCAGGCGTTCCATATCGCAGATATGCCCCCGCATGTGGCTCAGCAGCAGAACACCGCCCTGATCCGCCTTAGCCGCAAGATCATCAAGGTCCAGAACCAGCTCTGGTGTGACACCCACGAACACAGGCACGCCACCCACCGCAGCAATCGCACCCGGGACAGGAGCCAGCGTAAAGGCATTGGTCAACACGTTGTCGCCCGCTTTGACCCCCACTGCGCGTAGCGCCGTCGCCATCGCATAGCCACCCGAAGCGACGGCAAGGCAGTATTTGGATCCGACCGAGGCCGCGAATTCCTGTTCCAGCAGAACTGTTTGCGCGGTCTCCCCTGCAACCGTGTTATAACGGTGCAAACGGCCGCTGCGCATGACGGCCACCGCCGCCTCGATCCCTGCTTCTGGGATCGGTTCTTGCTGGGTAAAGCTCCCCTTGAACACGTCATGCATCGCTCAGACCTTTCCCAAAAGCTGCTCCACCAGATCGGGCAGATCGCTGTATTTATTCAACAGCGCCTCTGGAGCCAGTCCAGCCATATCACCTCCCGCAGGGCCGAAAGTCACCAAAATCGACGCAACCCCTGCCGCTTTTGACGTATCGCGGTCTGTGGCGGTATCTCCCACCAGCACACATTGTGCGGGATTGCCGCCTGCACGGCGCACAGTCTCAAACAGATGTTCGGGGTCGGGTTTGCGCACGGGCAGCGTATCAGCGCCCAACATCGCAGCGAAAGCGTCCAGCACCCCCAACTGCGTGAGCAACGTCCGCGCCAGCCCCTCGGGCTTATTCGTGCAGACCGCTACAATATAGCCCCGCGCCTTGAGCTCGGTCACTGCATCCATCGCACCATCATACAGACGAGTATGCGTGTCGATATCGCGGGCATAGTGATATAGCAGCGCATCATAATATTCGTCGATCAGTGGATCATCAGAGGGTTTTCCCATCCGCTCGATCCCCAAACGCAGCATTGCGCGCCCTCCGCGCAGCGCCGTGCCTGCGTCCGTAGCGGGGTCAAGCATATCGCCAGCCCCCATATCGCGGAAACACGCATTGGCCGCCGAGATCAAATCACCGCTTGTATCGGCCAAGGTCCCATCGAGATCGAATACCACTGTTTTCATCATTTCCCCCAATATATCGCCATAATCCGCCTACCGCGCACCCCAGAGTGTTGCAAGCCGCAACCCTAAGTGATCCCGCCCACCTTGCGCGGACGCGCCCATCAGTTAAACAGTAAAAAAACAAAAGAGCAGAACGGACCGCACATGAAGACGAGCCTGATCATCCTTGCCGCAGGCAAGGGCACGCGAATGAACTCTGAACTGCCAAAAGTGCTGCACCCGATTGCCGGCGATCCGATGTTGGTCCACGCAATGGCCGCTGGCGCCACCCTTGAGCCTGTGCACACCGTCGTCGTTGCAGGTCACGGTGCTGAGGAAGTGACCGCTGCCGCGCAGGACTATGACGAGACAGCGACCGTTGTTGTCCAATCAGAGCAGCTTGGCACTGCTCATGCCGTCGCGCAGGCGCGTGATGCTCTGTCAGGGTTCGACGGCACGGCAATCGTACTGTATGGCGACACGCCCTTTGTCTCGTCTGAGACGCTGGAAGAAATGATGAGCGCGGCGGAGGGTGCGGATGTTGTTGTGCTGGGCTTTGAAGCCGCTGACCCGGAACGCTACGGCCGCTTGGTCATGGACGGCACCTCACTTGAGCGGATTGTCGAATTTAAAGACGCCTCCGAGGAGGAGCGCGCCATCACCCTGTGCAACAGCGGCGTCATCGCATGTAACGCGACGCTCCTCTTCGATCTGATCGATGCCGTGGGCAATGAAAACGCCTCAGGCGAATACTACCTCACGGATATTGTCGGCCTCGCCCGTTCGCGCGGCCTAAAAGCCACTGCAGTTACATGTGACGAGGCCGAAACCCTCGGCGTGAACTCCCGCGCGCAACTGGCCGAGGCCGAAGCGGCGTTCCAAGCCCGCGCTCGCGCAATCCTGATCGAGGACGGAGTAACACTTCAGGCTCCTGAAACTGTCTTCCTCGCCCGCGACACCGTAATTGGTCGTGATGCCCTGATTGAACCGAATGTCGTCTTTGGTGCAGGCGTCACGATAGAGAGCGGCGCGCACATCCGTGCTTTCAGCCATCTTGAAGGCTGCCACGTCTCACGCGGAGCAGTCGTTGGCCCCTACGCCCGTCTGCGCCGCGGTGCAGAGCTGGAAGAAAATGCAAAAGTCGGCAACTTTGTCGAAATCAAAAATGCCGTGCTTGCCGAAGGGGCCAAGGTCAATCACCTCAGCTATATCGGCGATGCTTTTGTTGGCGCGCATGCAAACATCGGCGCAGGCACCATCACCTGCAATTATGACGGCGTGATGAAGCACCACACCCACATCGGATCAGGCGCCTTTATCGGGTCCAACACCATGTTGGTGGCCCCTGTTCATATCGGTGACGGCGCAATGACAGGCTCGGGATCGGTCATCACATCTGATGTTGAGCCTGACGCGCTTGCCCTTGCCCGCGCACCGCAGGTCGAGAAACCTGGCATGGCGCGCAAACTGATGGAAATGCTAAGGGCCAAAAAGGCCAAAACACAGCGGAGCAGCTAATATGTGCGGAATTGTAGGAGTTTTGGGCAACCACGAAGCAGCGCCCATTTTGGTCGAGGCCCTCAAACGGCTTGAGTATCGCGGCTATGACAGCGCAGGCATCGCTACCGTTAATCAAGGGACGCTGGACCGCCGCCGCGCCGTTGGAAAACTGGTCAACCTCGGTGATCTTCTGGTCCATGAGCCGCTGGCGGGCAAGTCGGGCATCGGCCACACCCGCTGGGCCACCCATGGGGAGCCGAACGCAAACAACGCCCACCCGCATCAAGCAGGTCCCGTGGCAGTCGTGCACAACGGCATCATCGAAAACTTCCGCGAACTGCGGGCTGAGTTGGCTGGATACGGCCTCACCCCCGTCACGGATACCGATACAGAAACCGTCGCGATGCTGGCGCAACATTTTATCGCCACGGGCCTGTCGCCGACGGATGCCGCGATCGAGACCTTGCGCAAACTTGAGGGAGCTTTCGCACTGGCCTTCCTGTTTGACGGTGAAGATGACCTGATGATCGCGGCGCGCAAAGGCTCGCCATTGGCCATCGGCTATGGCGAGGGCGAGATGTTCGTGGGCTCGGACGCCATTGCCCTGTCCCCCATGACCGACCGCATCAGCTACCTTGAAGAAGGCGACTATGCCATCCTCACCCGTGCAGGTGCATCGGTATTTACCGCTCAGGGTATCCCCGCCAACCGCGAAATCCGCAAAATCGAGATCAGCACCACGCGTATCGACAAAGGCGGCCATAAACATTTCATGGCCAAGGAAATCGCCGAGCAACCAACAGTGATCGCCGAAGCGTTGGGCCACTACCTCAGTAAATCGGGCGAGATCCGCATGCCCGATCCGCAGATCGACTTCAAAAACGTCGACCGGATCACGATGGTTGCGTGCGGTACAGCCTTCCTTGCCTGTCTGACGGCGAAATACTGGTTTGAACAAATTGCCCGCCTGCCCGTCGAAGTCGACGTCGCCTCCGAATTCCGCTACCGCGAGCCACCAATCCCTGCACGCTCGGTTGCTCTTTTCGTGAGCCAGTCCGGCGAGACAGCAGACACCCTTGCCGCCCTGCGCTATTGCGAGGGTAAGGCTGACAAGATTATGTCCGTAGTGAACGTCCCCGAAAGCTCCATCGCGCGTGAGAGCGATCTGGCCCTGCCCATCCATGCAGGCGTGGAAATCGGCGTGGCCTCTACCAAGGCGTTTACCTGTCAGTTGACGGTCCTATTCCTTCTGGCCCTGAAAGCCGCCGCAGACCGTGGCACGATTACCGAAGAACAGCGGCAGGACCACCTTGCCCAGTTACGCCGCTTGCCTGCGCTGATGGCCGAAGCACTGGACCAAAGCGACGCCATTCGTGAAACGGCGCGCAAACTGGCCAATGCCCGTGACGTGTTGTTCTTGGGACGCGGCCCGCTCTACCCTCTCGCCCACGAAGGGGCGTTAAAGCTGAAAGAAATCAGCTATATACATGCCGAAGCTTATGCTTCAGGCGAGCTAAAGCACGGCCCCATCGCCCTGATCGACGAGGAAGTTCCTGTGGTCGTCATGGCGCCCCGAGACAACCTCTTCGACAAGACAGTGAGCAATATGCAGGAAGTTATGGCGCGCAAGGGAAAGGTCATCCTGATCTCCAACCGTGAAGGTCTTAACGCGGCCAGTGAAGGCGTTTGGGATACAATCGAGATGCCAGACGTCTCTGATGCCGTAGCCCCGATCCTCTATGCGATCCCTGCGCAGTTGCTTGCGTATCACACTGCCGTAGCCAAAGGCACGGATGTGGACCAACCCCGCAACCTCGCCAAATCGGTAACCGTTGAGTAATGGCGAAACAGTTTGATGCCATAAGTGACGACCACCGCGGCTTCATCGAAACGCAGCACATGTTCTTTTGTGGCTCTGCCGCACCTGACGGACGTGTAAACATCTCCCCCAAGGGGATGGACAGCCTGCGCATCATCGGTCCCAACCGCATCATCTGGCGCAACCTCACGGGCTCCGGCAATGAGACGGCGGGTCACCTTGCCCGTCTCAACCGCATGACCCTCATGTGGTGCGGGTTCGAGACACGACCCATGATCATGCGCGCATACGGTACGGCAAAAACGCTGCATCCTCGCGATCCAGGTTTCAAAGAGGCCGAGACACATTTTCCACCCACCTTGGGCGCGCGCCAGTTTTATGACATGACAGTAGAGATGCTCCAGACCAGTTGCGGCTACGCTGTGCCGTTCTTTGATTACGCTGGCGAACGGGATGTGTTAGCGAAATGGAATGAAGACAAAGGCCAGACAGGTATCGAGACCTACTGGGACACACGCAACCGCACCACCATCGACGGAATGCCCACCTACATCGTGAAAGATACTCCAAATGCATGAACCCTACTTCGCGGCGCTGACCGCCCTCGCCGACCCTGAACGCGCTGCAGGCATGCGAGAGTATCATAAGGTCGACCGCGAATACCTCGGCCTGACCAATCCACAAATCAACGACCTGACCAAACAGTGGCGCGAAGAGTTGGACATCGAAGATCGCATTACAATCGCGGACGGGCTGTGGCGCACAAATGTCTATGAGGCCCGCGTCGCCGCCGCCAAAATGCTGACCCAAGCGCGCATGCGTGAGGGAGATGAAGCCGCATGGCAGCTCATCGCCACATGGTACCGTGATTTCGATAGCTGGGCGATTGCGGATCATGCCTGCGCAGCAGGGGCAAAACGGCTGGTCGCGGACCCTGCCCGTATCGAGCGTGTAGAAGGTTGGACCCGCTCCGAGCATATGTGGACACGGCGCGCCGCACTTGTCATCACCTTGCCGTGGACAAAGATGAACAACCCAAAGCCAGCAGACCTCGAAATACGCGAGCGCGTTCTGAGCTGGGCAGCCACCTATGCATCAGATCCACAGTGGTTCATCCAGAAAGCCATCGCAACATGGCTGCGTGATCTGGGCAAGCACGATCCAGAGCGCGTTCGGACCTTTATCGCCGCCCACGGGGACGAAATGAAGGCATTTGCCCGCAAAGAGGCCGTGCGTTTACTCAAGTAATCTCTGATACTCCGCTCTGAATCGGGTATATTTTCAAGGTAAATGATGATGCGAGACGTGCAGCGAAAGTTGCGCGTCTCCTTCTTTTGTATCGATTGGGCTGGTTAGCCGCCCAACGTTACTTCAACCTCGGTGAGGTCGGTCACCGAAGCCCCAATCAGACGCATTGCAGGCAGCGACATGCGGCTGCCCCCCGTTGCGGGTCCGTCAATGGGGATCAGCGTGACGGCAGAGGATTTTCCGTTTGCCTTGTTGGTCACGCGGCCCTTGGTCTCGGTTTTCACCAATGGTGTTTTGAGCCAGAACCCCGGCTCTGTCGGACTGCCCAAACTTGCCACAGTCACGCCAAGCGATTTTGCAGTCGCAGCAGGTGCCGCAGGGGCTGCTGCCTCTTTGCGTTGCGCCGTAGTTGTTGTGTCCAACGCCTCTTGGGTCTTGGCCGCTGCGGGTGGCTTTGGCGCCGCGGTCAGTACCGGATCGGCGGGTACAGCTGCAACGTCCGCAGCCGTTGCAGCAGGCAATGCTGCCGCAGCTTGTGCTTCTGCAGCAGCGGCTGTTTCAGCAGCTTGCGCCGCTGAGGGCACGGGGGCAACAGTGTCTTCAGGCTGCCCAAGGCCAAGCTGGGCACAAGCCGTAAGAGTGAGCGATGCGGCGATTGCGGTAAGTGGCTTTGCGATACGTGTCATACCCAACTTGTAATCCAGCTTTTGCGCCGCTCCAACCCCCTCAAATCAGGCTTGCTCCGCCTATCCAGCCTCTATACCACTTATCCTATGAATGCTCCTTTGATAGATCCCTTCGCCCGCGCCATCACCTACTTGCGCGTCTCGGTCACAGATCGCTGCGATTTTCGCTGTGTTTACTGCATGTCCGAGAATATGACCTTCCTGCCAAAGAAGGAATTGCTCACGCTCGAAGAACTGGACCGCATGTGTTCGACTTTCATCGGACTGGGCGTGGAGAAACTGCGCATCACTGGCGGAGAGCCGCTTGTCCGACGTGGAATCATGACGTTCTTTGACGGGATGAAGCGGCACTTGGACAGCGGCGCGCTCAAGGAACTGACACTTACAACCAACGGCAGCCAACTGGAGAAATACGCGAGCGATCTATACGCCGCTGGTGTGCGCCGTGTGAATATATCACTCGACACGCTCGATGAAGGTAAATTCGCCGAAGTAACGCGCTGGGGCCGCCTGCCCCAAGTATTGCGCGGTATTGATGCCGCTCAGGCTGCTGGCTTGCGGGTCAAGATCAATGCTGTGGCGCTCAAAGGCTTTAACGAGCCCGAACTGGCGCAAATCACCGAATGGTGCGCAGAACGCGATATGGACCTGACGTGGATCGAAGTCATGCCGATGGGCGACATCGGCAACGAGGACCGCATCGGGCAATACTGGTCGCTCAAAGACGTGCGCGCCAAATACGCCGAGCATTACACCGTCACCGATCTGGCCGAGAAGACAGGCGGGCCTGCGCGCTATGTCCGCCTTGAAGAAACGGGTCAAAAGATCGGCTTTATCACTCCACTGAGCCATAATTTCTGCGAGTCTTGCAACCGTGTGCGCCTGACCTGCACAGGCGAGATTTACCTGTGCCTTGGTCAAGAAGACAGCGCCGACCTTCGTGCCCCACTCCGTGCGCACCCTGATGACAACGGCCCCCTTGAAGATGCCATTCGCGCAGCAATCAATCTCAAGCCGAAGGGCCATGACTTTGACTATTCGCGCCAAAAGCTCGACGGCCAGATGCCCCGCCACATGAGCCACACGGGCGGCTGAAGCCCATGCGCGCACCTTTTTTGTACAGTGCCTATGTCGGGCTCAGCATGCTGCTGGTGCCTTTTGCTGCGCGCAGCACCATTGCCAAACTGCGGGCCGCCGACGTCCCCAGCCTGCGCGCCCACGAACGCTTAGGCAACGCGAGCGAGGACCGCCCTGAAGGCACGCTGATCTGGTTTCATGCCGCCTCTGTAGGGGAGAGCCTGTCGGTACTCGCCCTGATCACGCGCATGGGCGTGGCTCTGCCTGATGCGCACTTCCTGATCACCTCTGGCACGGCAACATCCGCCACGCTCATCGCGCAACGCATGCCACCCCGCAGCCAGCACCAGTTCGCCCCACTCGATGCCCCTGGTCCGCTTAAGCGGTTCTTAAAACACTGGCGGCCCAATGCCGCCGTTTTTGTCGAAAGCGAACTTTGGCCACAAATGCTCCGCCGCACCCGTGCGACGGGGGCTGCGATGGCGCTGGTCAATGCGCGGCTCTCGGAGCGCTCTATCAAGTCATGGGGCAAACGCCCGAAACTTGCCGCCTACATCCTTGATGTTTTTGACCTGATCCTGACGCAAAACGATGCGATGGCCGAGGCGATGGTACGCATCCATGCACCCGCCCCTCGCGTAGCGCGCGGTCAGAATTTAAAATCCTTCGCTGGCCCTTTGCCCACCGACGAAGATCTTATCTTCGAAGCGCGTGCCAAACTCGGCCACCGGCCTGTCTGGGTCGCCGCCTCCACCCACGCAGGCGAAGAACAGATCGTGCTGTCAGCGCACAAGAAGCTGCGCGAAACAAACCCCGACTTGCTGCTGATCCTCGTGCCCCGCCATCCAGAGCGCGCAACAGAAGTGGTCCAATACATCGCGGATACGGGTATGGAATACACCCGCCGCAGCCGTGGTGATTTGCCCGAAAAAGCTGTCTATCTTGCCGACACGCTTGGTGAATTAGGCAACTGGTTTGCGCTGAGCGACATCGTGTTCCTCGGCGGCTCGCTCCTCCCCATCGGGGGTCATAACCCGTTTGAGGTTGCACAGTCAGGCGCTACCGTCCTGTCGGGAAACCACGTCTTCAATTTCGCCGAGACGTTTTCCGCGATGGAAGCCGCCGGCGCCGCGCGCATCGTCTCGGGCAGCGATGATCTCGCGGCACAAGTAGACACGCTCCTGCGCGACACAGCCAGCCGCGAAATGGCGGTCAAAGCTGCACAAAATTTTGCCACGCAAGAAACAGACAAACTCGACACAATCGCCACTCGCCTCATCAACGCCTTGAGCCTCACATGACCAATATCACCAATGTCCAAGTGATCGCGCCTAACTTCAAGCGTCGCCTCTCTGGCGTGACGGCCACCATCGTGCGCCTTGTCCCCGTCCAAGCCGCTGATATCAAAATTGTCGCGACTGGTCCGGTCCTCCCTGCTCATGTGCCGCAGATCCCGCTGCGCGCACTGGTCACGATGCCACGCCGCCCGACCCGCGTCTGGCACGCACGCCGCAATGTCGAAATGATTGGCGGGCTGGCCCTCAAATACCTGCTGGGCAAACGGCTCAAGCTGATGTTCACATCCGCCTCGCAACGCAAACAATCCGGCCTCACGCGCTGGCTCATCCGCCAGATGGATGCCGTGGTCGCTACCTCCGACAAAACCGCAAACTATCTGGAAGGCGCTTCAACCGTCATCATGCACGGCATCGACACGGACAGTTTTGTGCCAGTCGATGATCGCCAATCCCTGCGCGCCCGCATGGGCCTGCCCACCAGCGGCCCGTTGATCGGCTGTTATGGGCGCATCCGTACCAGCAAAGGCACAGATGCGTTTGTCGCGGCCATGATCGAAGTCCTCGCCACCCAAAAAGACGCCCATGCCATCGTCATGGGCCGCGCAGTAGGCGACGATCAGACCTTTCTCGAAAATCTCCACAATCAGGTTCGCGCCGCAAACCTCGCGGATCGCATCCTGTTCAAACCCGAAGTTCCCACCGAAGCGATGGCCGATTGGTACGCCGCGCTCGACCTTTATGTCGCCCCTCAGCGGTGGGAGGGGTTCGGCCTCACCCCGCTTGAGGCAATGGCAACAGGCTGTCCCGTTGTGGCCACGCGTGTCGGCGCGTTCGAGCAACTTATTGTTGAAGGGGAGACCGGAATGCTTGTCGAGGCTGACGACATCCCTGCTCTCGCAGATGCAACGCGAGCTGCGCTGAGCCGCAAAGACATACAACACTGGCGCACAAACGCCCGCGCCCATGTCGAGAAAAACTTCTCAATCCAGTCAGAAGCACAAAACCTTACCAAGCTCTACCGCCAGCTTCTCAGCTGACGGTAGAGCTTGGTTTTCTGTTCAGTCCTGCGCACTTGGCACGCGCAGGATCAAAGTTCACGCAGCAGGCATACGCTGCTCAATGATCCCCGCCCACCAGCTGCATCCAACCGGAATGACGTCATCGTTAAAGTTATAAAGCGGATGGTGCACCATGGCGGTGTCACCATTACCGACCAAAATATAAGCTCCGGGTCGCTCTTCGAGCATAAAGGCAAAATCCTCACCGCCCATCACCAGCGGCGCTTCATCACATGCGCCCGAAACAGACCGCGCCACATCGGCGGCAAATTCGGTTTGCGCCTCGTGGTTGACCATTACAGGATAGTTTCGATTGTAGGTGACCCGCGCCACAGCCCCCATGGCCGCCGCCATGCCTGTGCAAATCTCGTTCACCCGCTTGTCCGCCAGATCACGGGATTCGGGCGCCATGGTCCGCACTGTTCCCTTAAGATGAACTTTTTGCGGGATAACGTTATAGGCATTCGAGGACGTCTCGAATGACGTGATGGAGACGACAATCGTCTTAACAGGATCAGCATTGCGGCTCACGATGGTTTGCAAGGCACCTACGATCTGCGCAGCAATAACAGTGGTGTCTATTGTCTCGTTCGGCTTAGCCGCGTGACCGCCCAGCCCTTCAATCTCGATATCCAACAGATCGGTCGCGGCGAAAAACGGGCCCGGCCGAATGGCAAAGCTGCCCGCTGCCATACCAGGCCAATTGTGCATGCCGTATACTTCCTGAATGCCCCAACGGTCCATCATGCCGTCGTCGCACATGACCTTTGCACCACCACCGCCCTCTTCAGCAGGCTGAAAAATAACCACCGCAGTACCGTCGAAATTGCGCGTCTCTGCCAGATATTGCGCGGCTCCCAACAGCATGGCCGTATGTCCGTCATGCCCGCAGGCATGCATCGCCCCATCGGTTTTTGAAGCATAGTCCAACCCTGTTTCCTCATGGATTGGCAGTGCGTCCATATCTGCGCGCAGACCCACCACTTTACCCGAGGCTGTGCTCTTGCCCTTGATCACGCCCACAACGCCTGTACGCCCAATCCCCTCGACCACTTCGTCACAGCCAAAGGCGCGCAGTTTTTCCGCGACTGTAGCCGAGGTACGGTGCGTCTCAAACAAAATTTCGGGGTGTTCGTGAAGGTCACGACGCCATGCGGTGATGTCGTTATGTAGTTCGGCAAATCGGTTTTTGACGGGCATTAAATGAGTCCTTTAGTGTTATTTTCCAAAAGTTTACTCCAGCGAATAGACCTTCACCAGAGGGCAGCCGTTCACACCATTGGCATCCGTCGCTCAACCAATTCCGCAAACCACGAACATCCCGCAGGGATTGCGTCATCATTAAAGTTGTATTCGGGATGATGTACCGTGGCCCCGTCTCCATTGCCCAACATGATATAAGCTCCGGGGCGCTCCTCAAGCATGTAGGAAAAGTCTTCGCCCGCCATAATGGGCGGCGTCGCGCGGTCCACTCCGGGGGTGACCGCTTCGGCAGCATCGGCAGCGTAAATTGTTTCATCCGCATGGTTAACCGTGACAGGGTAGCCGCGATCATAAGTGACCTCAGCAGTGCACCCCTGCGCCCGCGCCGTCAGATCGACAATTTCGCCCAACCGCTTTTCCGCAAGATCACGAACACCCCCATCCAGCGTCCGCACTGTCCCGCGCATCGTCACGCGGTGCGGAATAATATTGAATGCCTCACTATCAGAGCGCAGCACACAGACCGACACAACCACTTGGGCCAGCGGGTCCACATTGCGGCTGGCGATGGATTGTAAACCGATAATCACATGGGCCGCTGCCAGATTGGGATCAATCGCTTCATGCGGGGCGGCTGCATGGCCACCCTGCCCTGTGATTGTGATTTCAAACTCGTCCGTCGCCGCCAACAGCGCACCTTCACGGATGTGGAAACTGCCGACCTCCGCACCGGGCATATTGTGCAGCCCATAAACCTCATCGATACCCCAACGCTCCATCAACCCGTCTTTGCACATCTCCAGACCGCCGCCGCCGCCTTCTTCTGCGGGTTGGAAGATCAGCACAGCCTTACCGTCAAAATTCCGCGTCTCGGCCAGATATTGCGCCGCGCCCAGCAGCATCGCCGTATGCCCGTCGTGGCCGCATGCATGCATTTTTCCAGGGTTCTTGGAGGCATACTCTAGCCCTGTTTCTTCCTCGATGGGTAGTGCGTCCATATCTGCCCGAAGACCCACAGCGCGCCCCGAGGCAGTGCTGCGCCCCTCAATAACGGCCACGACACCCGATTGCCCGACACCCATCGTGATATCTGTGATCCCGAATGATCGCAGCTTTTCCTCCACAAATTTCGCCGTCTCGTGAACATCGAATTGCAGTTCAGGATACTGGTGAAGGTGACGACGCCATCCGGTGATCTCGGCGTGCGTTTCCGCAAAGCGG
>JBALTK010000070.1:0-4285 GCA_036964385.1 Sulfitobacter sp.
GGGTATCTTGAGGCGGACCCACAGCTCGACGTGGGCGGCATTGATGCGGCGCATAAGCTGGCACTCCTGTCCTCACTGGCCTTCGGCACCCAAGTCAACTTTGCTGGTATTGAGCTTGAGGGGATCGAGCGCGTGTCCATCGAGGATATCCGTGCCGCAGCCGACATGGGCTATAAGATCAAACTGCTGGGCGTGGCCCAGATGACAGGGCGCGGCCTTGAACAGCGGATGCAGCCTTGCCTTGTGCCTGACACCTCTCCGCTGGGCCAGCTTCAGGGCGGCACTAATATGATCGTACTTGAAGGCGATGCAGTCGGTCAGATCGTCCTGCGGGGCGCAGGCGCGGGCGCTGGCCCAACAGCCAGCGCTGTGTTGTCGGACATCTGTGATATCGCACGCGGCTACCGTGGGTCTGTCTTCGGCCAGCCCGCCAAGACATTGCAAGCCGCCACACCCGCCCTGAGCCAACGCGCCGCTGCTTACTACTTGCGCATGACGCTCTTGGACAAACCGGGTGCCTTGGCCAAAGTTGCTTCAGTCTTGGGCGAAGCAGGCGTCTCGATCGACCGGATGCGCCAGTACGGCCATGTGAAAGACACCGCACAAGTCCTGATCGTGACTCACAAAACAACCCGCGCCGACATTGACCACGCGCTTGCGTCATTTGCCGACACCTCTGTTGTGTCTGGTAATCCCGTGGCGCTGCGGATCGAGGAAGTTTAACGCACCAATACAGCAAAGGTGGATAACCCCATGGACACAGCCACCACATTTCTAGGCGTTGAAGCCTCTCTGACGGGCCGCCGCTGGATCGGCCCTGACGTGAACGCTGTGCGCGCGTCGGAGACGCTGCACCAGCAGACACAACTGCCCATGGCTGTGTGCCAAGTGCTTGCACGGCGCGGCGTTGAGGCCATGGAGGCCGAGACCTTCCTCACCCCCTCCCTGCGTGACTTGCTCCCCGACCCGCGCTCGCTGCGGGATATGGAGAAAGCCGCCGCGCGTTTTTTGCTGGCTGTGAAAAACCGTCAACGCATCGCCGTCTTTGCCGACTATGACGTGGACGGTGGCAGCTCTGCTGCGCTTCTTCTGGTCTGGCTGCGCCAAATGGGCCGCGAGGCGACGCTCTATGTCCCTGACCGCATTGATGAAGGTTACGGCCCCAACGACGAGGCAATGGCCCAGCTTGCAGCCAAGCATGATCTCATCATCTGCGTTGACTGCGGTACGCTTTCCCACGGCCCTATCGCTGCGGCGAAAGGTGCGGATGTTATTGTCCTCGATCACCACCTCGGCGGTGAAACCCTCCCCGACTGCCACGCGGTTGTGAATCCCAACCGTCAGGATGAAGACGGCGCTCTTGCGCATCTTTGCGCCGCAGCGGTTGTGTTCCTGATGCTGGTAGAAGCGGGCCGCCAATTGCGCGAGGTCGAAGTCAAGGGCCCCGACTTGATGGCGATGCTTGACCTCGTTGCCCTCGCCACTGTCGCCGACGTGGCCCCGCTTGTCGGCGTAAACCGCGCCTTTGTGCGCCAAGGGCTGAAAGTCATGGCGCGGCGCGAGCGTGTGGGCGTTTCTGCCCTGTCGGATGTGGCGCGTATGGATACCGCCCCGTCCGCCTACCACCTCGGCTTCATGCTGGGGCCGCGCATCAATGCAGGCGGGCGTGTGGGTAAGGCCGATCTCGGCGCACGCCTGCTGGCCACCGAAGACCCGCATGAAGCTGCTGCTCTCTCAGAAAAGCTCGACCTGCTAAACACAGAGCGCCGCGATGTCGAGAACGCTGTTCGGGCACAGGCACTGGCGCAAGCGGAAGAGCGCGGCACCGACGGGGCACTGGTCTGGGCTGCTGGTGCTGGATGGCACCCGGGCGTGGTGGGTATTGTCGCGGCACGGCTTAAAGAGGCCACAGGCCGCCCCGCCGTCGTGATCGGTATTGATGAGGGAATCGGCAAAGGTTCTGGCCGCTCCATCACGGGAATCGATCTGGGCGCCTGCATTCAAAAACTGGCCATTCAAGGAACCCTGCTGAAAGGCGGCGGTCATAAAATGGCGGCTGGCCTCACGGTAGAAGAAGACAAACTCGAAGAGGCGATGGCCCAACTCACCGCGCTGCTGGAAAAACAGGGCGCGCACCTGCGTGGCCCCTCTGATCTGCGCCTCGACGGGATGCTTATGCCTGCCGCAGCAAGTGTCGAATTGACCGAAGCAGTCGAATCGGCGGGGCCGTTTGGTGCTGGTGCCTCCGCCCCGCGCTATGTTTTTGCCGATATGCGCATTTTCTCCGCCCGACGCGTGGGCGAGACGCATTTGAAGGTCAGCTTTGGCGACGGACACAGCAGCAGGCTCGATGCCATTTGCTTTGGTGCCTTCGATTCGCCCATTGGACCAGCATTAGAAGCCCATGGCGGCGCGCATTTCCACCTCGCAGGGCGTCTGGACATCAACACATGGCAGGGCCGTCAAAGCGTGCAGCTGCGGCTGGAAGACGCCGCTCGCGTCTAAACTTCAAAAAACCGCATAGAGTCGAATATTATGACTTGCGCCAATCACGGCTATTGCCTAAAGACGGCTTCACAAAGTGTGGCCCGTTCGTCTATCGGTTAGGACGTCAGGTTTTCAACCTGAAAAGAGGGGTTCGACTCCCCTACGGGCTGCCACCTTTCCCCATTGATAATATTCAATAAAACACCCCCACCACACCCTTGAGTTGTATTTTGGTTACATCATATGAAACAGTTTGTTTCGAAAATTCCCCGTCAATTGTGTCAAAACTCTGTTATCTAAGAGGCAATGATCTGGCAGAGAACGTATGTCAGTTTCATAAGGCGTGAGACGAACACGTCGACAACAAATCCAAGGGTGTCAGCATCTTTGGATAAAAGAGACCGAGATACGCAAAAGCCTTTGCTGCCACATAGGCCAGATCGCATCGACGCCGCTTGAAAGACAACGGATGCTCCGGATGACCGGAGTTTCGACACAGACGACTACATGACCCTGGGGGGTTTTGGACTATGAAGAAATTTAACGCGGATCAGCCTGGCTACGGCCTTGGACGGCTTGCAGCAGCAAGCGGAGAGACAAACGTGCATCTTATGATGGCGCGCTTGACCGATCCCTTCTTCAACCTGCCCGAAACACCCTCCCCGCAAGAGACAGGCCGGAAATCTGTTTACCGCAGCGGCGGCAAGCGGGTGATGGAAACATTGCTGGTGATTCTAAGTCTTCCGTTCTTTCTGCCCATCATGCTGTTGTGTGTGATTGCGCTGTGGATCGAAGGTGGCAATCCGTTTTACCGTCAGGACCGCCTTGGCAAGGACGGCAAACCGTTCTCGATCCTCAAGCTGCGTACCATGGTGCGGGATGCAGACGCCGTGTTGGAGGATTATCTCGCACGTGATCCTGAAATGCGCCGCGAGTGGGATGAAAAGCAAAAGCTGATCAATGATCCACGCGTTACCCGTATTGGCGCGCTGCTGCGCTCCTCTTCAGTCGATGAGTTGCCACAACTTTGGAACGTGCTTACGGGCGAGATGAGCCTGATTGGCCCGCGCCCGATGATGCCCGATCAGTTGACGATGTATGGCAACCCTGCTCATTACTTTGCGCTACGCCCGGGCATTACCGGTCTGTGGCAAATCTCTGCACGCAACGAAAACCGCTTTTCCTTCCGCAACGAAGTGGACGCGACTTATAACAAGTCGATGTCTGTGACAGGCGACATCGCCATCATATTCAAAACGGTTGGTGTGATGCTGCGCAGAACCGGTTGCTGATCTACGACACTCAATTGAATTCAAACGCACATAGGTTATATCCTGCCTATGTATAAACCCCGAAAGCCTGATCCTATGAAGGACAATTTTGCATCCTCAGCCGAGGACAGTTTGACCGCGCATGGTGATCTTATGGTTCCAGCGCAGGGCAGCTTTACGCGGCCCCGTCGTTTTAGCACGGCTGCGCAAGACAAAATTGACGAGGCTGAATTGATGGTAGATGCGCCAGCGCATGCGTCGCCTGCCCGCTACGCCAGTGATGCAGGTCTGCCCACTGCTGCGCCTATCGATCTTTGGGGTATCTTGCATGAGCAACTACCCGGGAAAGATCAGCACATCCTTACGGGAAGCCAAGCGGCCGAAGATTTCCGCGCCACAGATGTGTCGCGCGCTTTCGACCTGTTGCGCACACGGCTGCGCCAAACGGTAAAGCAAAACGGCTGGATCAATATCGGCATCGCCTCACCAACCGCGGGCTGTGGCACTACCTTCACCGCTGCGAACCT
>JBALTK010000070.1:4295-17739 GCA_036964385.1 Sulfitobacter sp.
TGCTGATGGATTTTAACATGCGCGCTCCTGGCCTTGCACGGACATTGGACATGGACGCGGGAGAATCTGGCGGCTTGCGCGATTTTCTTGCCGGTGATGTAGCCATCAGCGATTACATCGTGCGCCCCAGCGACACCCTCGCCTTGGGTCTGGGTGCCTCGCGTGAGGAAGATGCTGCCGAAATTATGCAAGACCCCGCAACCGCGGCCAGCCTTGCGGAGATGTGCGCCGCACTCAACCCTGACATCGTGCTCTATGACATGCCGCCGTTGCTGTCTTACGACGACACATCCGCCTTCCTGCCACAGCTTGACGGCATCCTGCTGGTCTCTGACGGGACACAGACAATGGCGAAACATCTGGCTGAGTGTGAGCGGGTTCTTGACGGCCAAGTGCCGCTCTTGGGTGTGATCCTGAACCGTGCCCGCGCTTCAAGCATTGAGCGGTTCTGAGCGCAGTACCACGCTGCACATTGCCTCGGGCGAAAGACGTCATATAATCGCCTGAATTTATCACTATTATGATCAAAATGCCGTCCCTTGGGGCGGTTAATCGGTGTTCTAAAGCACTACAGCAGGTTTGAGCGAGGCGAATATGGGTCCGATCTATACATGGCAGGATTTCCTGGACATGACCCGCAGACGGTTGGGAATAATCCTTTTTGTAATCCTGCTCGGTTGTGTCGCTTCGCTGTATTGGGCCATGAGCCAGGTACATCTTTACCAGTCCTCCGAGGTCATTCAGGTCGAGCAGCCCAAGATCAACGATGATCTGGCCCGCTCCACTGTTGAAGGTTCTTCTGCGCGCCGCCTTCAACTGATCCAACAGCAGCTTATGGCCCGCACCAGCCTACAAAAAATCATCGAAAAATACGATATCTACAGCAACCTTTCCGCGCTCAAGCCGAGCGAAAAAGTCCAGCTGTTGCGCCAGTCCGTCACGATTAATGGTGTGGCTGCAGCGCGCGAAGGCTTTGCCGACGATGGTACAATTTCGGTTCTCACGATCACCGCCCAGATGGAGCAAGCGCAACTTGCCCGCGATGTGGCACATGAGTTCGCAGAGCAAACCCGCAACTTGATGGCAGCACAGCGACGCGACCAGACCGAACAAACGCTGGCCTTTTTCCAAAGTCAGGAGCAGGTCGTTCTGGACAACATCGCCCAGCTTGAGGGTGAGTTGGAAACTTTTCGCCTCGACAATGACCTGAGTGTCGAAGGTGGCGTGGAATTCCGCATGTCCGAGGTTGCCCAGCTCAACGAAGCGATCCTTAATCTCGACCGTGAAATTATCAGCACCCAAATGGCACGCACACAGATTGACCGTTCCGCCCGTGCCTCGACGGTGGCGCGTGAGGAGCAAGCGCTCGAAAGCCAACTGCGCACACTCTCAGATCAACGCTCGCTCCTCGACCAGCGCCGCACCGAACTGCGCGAGACAATCCAGAGTTCTCCCGAGATCCAGCGTTCCCTCGATGATTTTGACCGCCGCATGGAACAGCTACGTGGCCAGCTAGAGACGATAGCCACCCGCCGCAACGAGGCGCAGGTCGGCTTCAACCTCGAAGTGGGTGCACAGGGCGAGCGCCTGACTACAATCGAAGAAGCGCAGGTGCCTGATTACCCGATCACCATGAGTAAGAAAAAACGTGCGATCATGGGCGCAGTGGCGGCCACCGGACTCGCCTTTGTCATCGCGTGGTTGCTCGAACTTCGCCGCCCCGTCATCCGCTCTGCCCGTCAAATGAAGCGTGAGACAGGTGTGATGCCCGTTGTGTCGATTCCCGAGCTGGCCCCGAAATACCAAAACTCGAAATGGCGCCAAGCGCGTGAGAAGCGCCGTGAGGCAGGCAAAGCCGGGCGTGCTGCGAGGCTTGCGCGCCAGACCTGATCAGCTCAGCGACGACAGCGCTATAATCGCGTCCCAGTGCCACCAGATTACTAACGCACCCAGCGATCCCGCCCCAAGCGCGCAAATCACGTCATGGCGCATGTCCCACGCGTCATGGGTGCGTGCTAGCCAGATGATGACCGGATGTGTCATCAGATGCGCCAGCCCGATTCCCACAATCGCACCGATCAGCCCAAAAAGGCTCACGCCCACAATCAGGAAGGTGATCTGGAAAACCGCGCGGCTGGCCGAGACCACGAAAAAGCGCCGCGAGTCCCCCGCTGCCAAAGCCGCCTGATCATAGCTCATCCCGATCACTTGCGGGATCAACACAACCGCGAGCAGCGTCACAATAGCACCGCCCGCCGCGTAGCGCGGATCATAAAGCACGCCTACCAACCATGGCCCCACTGCCGCCATCACCAGCAAAAGCACCAGCACCACACCTGAGATGCCAAAGCGTAGCCTGGCGATTTTGCCCGTCTCATGCTTTGCATCACGGTAGACGGGAATCATAACGCGACCTGTCACTGCTGTCCCCAGTTGCATCGCAAAGGCAGCGAGGAAGAATGCGATATTATAGATGCCAAGCGTCTCAAGGCTAAGGAACTTGCCCAGTACTGCACGGTCGCCTTGGGAGGCGAAGAACCAAAAGGCCGTACTCAGGAATATCCATTTACCGAACGTGACCAACTCCCGCACCGCCTCAGGCTCCCAGCGAAAGCGGTTCGCTACTCCCGGTAAAAACATCCACGTTAGCACCAACTTTGCCAGCGCGGTCACCACCCCCCCGAGCACGAGCGCCAACACAGATTGCAGCCACCATGCTAGTGCGATCATCACAACGATGCCAATGACCTGCGCCGTGAGATCCAATACCGTGAGCCGCCCCATCAACAGATGCCTGTGCGCCGTCTCGATCCGCGTGGGGTTGAAACCTGTGATCAACAGAGCAAGGGCCGCTATGGGCAAATAGATCGCAAGCTCAGGTGCGTCGTAAAAGGCCGCAAAGGGGAGCGCCAAACCGCAGGCCACGCAGAAAAGGATCACTCCGCGCAGCACTTGAATGGACCATGCCGTGTTCAAAAAGTCGGGGTCATCCCCGCGCTTGCTCTGCGCAATTGACGGTGCGATGCCAACGTCCGAGAAGAGCATAAGCCCGACCGTCACCAATCCCACCAGTGCCATGAGGCCAAAGGCTTCGGGAAACAGTATCCGCGTAAGGATCAGATTCGACGCCAAACGCAAGCCCTGAGAGCCGCCGTAGCCGAGCAGTATCCACGACGTGCTTCGCATCACCCGCGCCATCAGACGCCCGCCGCGCAACTGCTGCAAAAGACCACCCATTTGCCGTATTTATCTCCGGTTTTAATGCTACAACCTTGCTAACGCCCCCCTTGCCGCTACGCCATAGCTCTGCGCGCGAGGGAGGGTAAGTGAGACACGAAGGACGCACCCGTTGAACATCGCCTATATCCTCAACAGCTATCCCCAGCCCTCCCACAGCTTCATCCGCCGCGAAATTCGCGCGCTGGAGGCACAGGGCCATACCGTGACCCGTCTTGCTATGCGCGCAGGCGATATGCCACTGGTCGATGCGCAGGATCTGGAGGAAGCCGCAGCCACGCAATACGTTCTACGCAGCGGTGCGCTGGCCTTGCTAAATGCGCTGCTACAAGCGGTCACATCTGGACCCAAGCGGTTTGGCACAGCCGTTATGCTTGCCCTTAAATGCGGCTACCGCTCCGAAGCGGGGGTACTCAAACATCTGATTTATTTGGCAGAGGCAGCATACGTAAGACAGATTTGCGAGGCGGCTGAGGTCACCCATGCCCACGCGCATTTCGGGACCAACGCAGCTGCCGTTGCTATGCTAAGCGAGGCGCTTGGCGGTCCCGCGTATAGCTTTACCGTGCACGGCCCTGAAGAATATGACGCCCCCCGCGCCTTGTCGCTGGGCACCAAAGTTGCGCGGTCCAAGTTTACCGTAGCCATTACGAGCTATGGCCGCAGCCAACTGAGCCGCTGGGCAGGCCCCGACCACTGGAACCAGATCAAAGTGGTTCATTGTGGTATCGACCCTAGCCGGTTCCCCGAGCCTGAGCCTCTGCCCGAAGGCGGTCCCCGCTTTGTCGCGATTGGACGGTTTGTAGAGCAAAAGGGGCAACTTTTGGCATTGGATGCCATGGCCACGCTAATCAAAAATCATCCCGATGCCCATCTCACCCTCATTGGTGACGGTGAGATGCGCCCGCAGATTGAAGCCCGCATTGCGGCCCTAGGCCTTGGCGACCAGATCACCCTCACCGGATGGGTTGATGAGGTCCGCTTGCTCAAGGAGCTTCAAAGCGCCCATGCCCTGCTCATGCCCAGTTTTGCAGAAGGTCTGCCCATGGTGATTATGGAGGCTATGGCCGCAGGACGTCTGGTTATCGCGACTTATATCGCGGGCATTCCCGAATTGGTGCAACAGGGTAAAACCGGCTGGCTCGTTCCCGCAGGGGATGCGGATGCATTGGCCAATGCCATGACAGATATGGTGAACACCCCTCCAGAGCAGCTTAATGAGATGGCTCAAGCGGCCCGCATCCGTGTGTTGGAACGTCATAACGTAGATGTTGAGGCGGCCAAGCTGGCCTCCTTTATCGCGGCAAGCTAACGCCCCCGCGCCCACCGCTCTTGCTTTGCGTGAGGCATACGCACGCCTAAAGCTACAGCCGCAAACGCGGCAAATCCTAATGGATCGCGAAGCGCACGACGCCAGAGCGGTGGCGCATCTGCGGGAGTACGATCATGGTTACTCCAAAGATCGGGATACAACGCCTTCACCTCAGCAACGCCAATATTCTGACGGCGACGCACCTTGATCAGCGGTCCTATGCCTTCGATCATCGGCCACCGATACGTGGCGGGAACGCGCATGCGCTCACCCGGCGCAAAGCTGAGGCGCACAAATGTATCGTCCGAGATAATGTCGGGAAACAGGCCCCAGCGTTTACGCCCCTCGGCGTTCACCGCAAACACCCCGAAACCCGGCACGCCATGGGTACAGAATGGCAAGCGCTCCCAGAACCGCGAATACGCTCTGGTAAACGCACTGGCCTGTGTGACGACAATCGGGCCGCCACTGGCATAGCGCGGTGCATCAGTATCCAGCACCTCTGCCAACTGCGCGATGAGCGGTGGAGACACAATAACATCTGCATCCACATAAATTCGCGCGCTGTGCTGTGCCGCATCATCTCCGGCATTGAGCGCGCCCATTTTGCCGCCCTCCGCTAGGTCCAGAACTGTCAGCGGCCACCCTTTCGCGCCAAACCGTGCCGCGTACCCTTGGGTGATTTCAACCGTTGCATCGCTACAGCCGTTGGCCATCACGATCACTTCAACCTCTGCGCCCGTTGCGTCACTGACGAGCAGCGCATCCAAGCAAGGTTCGATATATCCGACCTCATTATGTGCGGGGATCAGGATGGAGCACGCGACACTCATTGGCCTGCTACCAGTGCATCCCAGCGCGGATTGCGGTCATCCAGATGGCGCAGCGCACCCCAACTGCCCCATTTGGTCGGCACATACACGTCCGCATAAGCGTTAAACAACCGACCACCAGAAGCAGCCCAGCCTTCAAGAAGCTTTGTGTAAAGTTGGCCCATCTCTGGCGTGTAGTTGAAGTGCTGGAAGAATTCTGCAAGCCGATCGTCGTCCACCTGTGCGCCAATGCCCACGATATGAGTGCCGCCCTCGTACATAATCATCTCCAAATCCGCATTTTTCGCGACCTTCGCATGATAGGGCCAAATCCGTTTCACAAGATCGCTGACGGTATCTGCAGCCTGCCCCGTAACCGAGCCATCGGTCAGCTCTTGGGATGCCAGCGCCGTGGCATAATCATATTGCGTAGCATCGATCGCTTCCTGCCGCGCAGATCCAGTTAACCCCTGCGCCTTAACCGTATCCACCGCCCGCGCAAGGCTCTCTTCGAGCCAGCCTGTAACCTGCTCGCCCCGCGCCTCAAGCCCAAGGATGCCGCCGAAATACCCCGTCACAGCGTAGGCGTCAAAAGCCTCTGAAGGTTTCGGCTGTCCCTCGGCGACCACCAGCGGCGCGTTCAGGATGTTTTCCTCCAGCCCAAGCCAGCCTGTCTGCGTCGAGATCACATTAACCAGTTGCGCTTGCCCGTCACTAAACTCCTGCGACCAAATCCGCGCGACTTCGGCTGCGCGCATGGCGTAGAATTGCGTACCCACATCTGGCTTGTTCCAGCGCGCCTGCGCCTGTGCATCAGTCCAACGGGTCTGGGCGAACTGGAAATTCCAAACCTCGTTAGAATATTCGACATAGGCGGCCAGTTTCGGATCCATCCCGCCCTGCACCAGCCGCGCGAAATTCCGCACATAAACATCGTCTGCCAAATGCGGCATGTTGAACCACGCGTTCTTACCCAGACTGTTGACCAGCGCGAGCATGACTTCCAGCGGAACACCTCTGTGCGCCCAGCTGGCATCACTCACCAAGGGGCGGTCATCCCAATGCGCTTGGGTCGAGTTGTTCGTCTCCATCCAGTCCATGAACCGCAAGGTGTCAAATGCGGCCAATCGGGCCGTCCAGTCGGGATTGAACAACGCACCGCTGTCATACATCTCCAGCCGGTCCTCACGGACGACGGTAATATTGCGCAATGGATTAGCTGTGTTGGTGCGCTGGATGCGTAGCTCCACACTGCCCGGACCGGGGGTGTAGTCAAAGCGAACCTCACCGCGCCCATAACGGATATTCGTTGCACGGCCAGCAGGCTCAATCACGCCCGCCCCAGCATAGCGCAGCACATAGCGGCCCTGAAGCGAGGGAGCCGCCGCCGCTGGCAGATCGGTCAAAATCAACGTTCCAACTGATGCAGCGCGACGTGGCAGGCTGCTGACCCAGCCATTGGCATCGATATGCCCGCCTTCGATCAACTCCTCATATTCAATCCCGCCGAACTGGTTCTTGAGATGCCCCAACCATGGGCGTGCGGTCTTCATCACGTCCAGAAACGGCTGCTGCGCGGCCCAATCGGTCACAGGAGCAAGGCCAACAGCAATTGCACCCGCAGGCGCTTCGCGTGAGGTTGCAGTTGCAGTTGCAGTTGCAGTTGCTTGCGGTGAAGGTGCTGGACTCTCGTTTGCAACCTCGGGCTCAGGTTCAGACACTGGTGGGGCGCGCGGCTGAAGTGGCGCGACCGCTGCGGCAATTCGCACAGGTGCCTGCGCAATTTCGCCTCCGCGATACGCCTCGATTGCCTCAAGGGCTACACGCTGCATCCCCTCGGCCATGTCCGCATCCGGCCCATCAAAATTTTTGCCAAAGCGGTCCCTCACAACATGCGACAGGCCTTCAGGACTTGCGCCCGTCAGCACCGCGTATTGCACCATCGAGACAAAGTAATGGCCCTTTGCATTGAGATGGATGTCATCGTCAAAGACATCTGCGATGGTCGTCAGGCCCGATATTTCATTCGCCGAAATCGCATCATCCAGACGCGCAAGAGCTTGCCCTGCAGGGATCAACTGCACCCGCGCTTCTGCATCTGCCTGCCCTGTGCGCAGCAGGGTCACGATGCCTTCCCAATCAGCCAGATCCTCTTGCAGCCGCACACGCCACGGGATGTCTGCACCATCGTCGAATTCAACCGCTTGGCCTGTGCCGCTCTTCAGGCTGTGCCACGCCTCTTGAACAAATACCCGCGCATCCGGCCTACCGCTCAGCGCAAGACCCGCAAACGCTTGGGCATAGATATCTGTCTCGCTCCATTGCAGATGATTGGCCAACGGGATCGCTTCGGTGATGATCAAATCGGTGGTCTTGCCCTGCGGGAGGACGCGGCGCGCATCAATGCCCTGCGCCTCGCTCGACTTTTCCCAGTTATACTTAAGCGGAGCGCCGTTGATGATCTGTTCGCGGACTTCAACCTGCGCGCTCGTCTCGCTCAAAGCAGCATCAAGCATGTCGGGGCCAGTGGTGCCGAACAGGCTGTGACCCACCATAACAACGGAGAATATGGTGCTTGCCAGATCGCTCATGCTGCTATTCCGCTATAAGGGTTCGCGCGGGACACATCCCAAACCACCTGCTGCATCAATGCTCCTGCATCATCGTCTGGCGCATCTGCCGTCGTCCCATCCGCGCGCATTAAAACAAGCGGCAGGCCAACGGGACTACGCTGATAGAGCGCGGCGTAGTGCGTAAGCGCAATGAGATATGCGCCTAGATCACTTAGATGGATCGTGTCCGCCGCCCCCTCTGGGGTACGCGCAAAGAGTGCATCGCGGCCCTGAATATTACCGACACCACCCTGTGCCTCAACCGCGCGCACAAAAGCGGCCAAGGCCTGTCCTCCGGGAACGACATAGATCGGCACGCCGAGATGCCCCGCCGCAGGTAGCGTCATTCGCTCCATCCACAAATCCTCAAAATCATCGTCGATCCGTTTCAGCCACCCTGCCGGATCATCGGTATTGTGCCACGTCTCGTAGACATAAACCCGTACATCAGGCCGACCTTCAAGCGCCAGCCCTGCCCAGCTTGCGAGATACTCTGGGCTGTCGTGGTAGCGGATGGCATCGGTCAGCTCAACCATCTCGGTCAGGACAACGGCGTCAAACCCCGCACCCTCTAACGCAGTACGGGCAGGTAGAAATTTGGGATGGTCATTCTCAGCTTCGAACCCGTTGATCGGCACGTCAGGATACCAGTGTGACCGCAGCGGCGTACCCCAACCTAGCTGGCTCGCGTAATCATGGCCCTCAGGCGCCAACTGCGCCAACATCGCAGGCATATCGCGACCAACGAGGGAATGGCCCAAGTGGAATACGTTGAGTGGCCCGTCGGGTGCTGGCACGCTTCGCGCATAGCTTTTTCGGGCCTTGGACATCCGCCACATGCGTGAGCCGCCGACACCGACCATCGCAGCACCAGCTGCAATCAAAACGCCTGAACCGACCCGTAGTATGCTCCGCCGTGTCACCATGCCAAAATATCCGTCAACAACTTGTTATATCAACCTGCGCAGAGTGCCGAATAGCGACACCCGTGACAAGCAGACCTGCGGCATGAGCGTAGGCACCTTGCAAGATATCGCCTGCGGCAAACGCCTCTTGCGGCGTACAAAACGACGCTTTGAAGCGGCTTGTCTTGCGGTCAATAGTCAGTTCCAGAGCCTCGAAACCGAACAGCTGTCCCGTTACTGGATATTGCGCCTTATAAGCCGCCTCTTTAGCCGAGAATATCAGCTTAGCCATCAATCCTCGCTCATTTGACGGTTGCTGGCCTAGCCACCTTTGTTCAGCTTTGGTGCAAACCTCTGCGATCAAAAGCGGGTCAAGCGCTGTGGCCTCTTCCAGATCGACACCGATCCCTGCCCACTCTGCTGTAGGTCCGACTACGGCAACACAAGCAGTCTTTGAATGGGAAATACTCCCCGTCACCCCGTTCGGCCAAACAGGTGCGCGGTCACGTCCCATCAGAATACTCTGTGGCGGCAGACCCAGCACATCCATCGCCGCACGGGCCGTCGCGCGGCCTGCATGAAACTCCACGGCACGGTGCGCGACCGCACCACTCACCGCACGGGCCTCAGACAAATCTATATGAGGCGGCATATAAGTTGGATCACCCGCCGCGACCCCCAACCCTTGTGGCAAAATCTCTCGCGTGAGCGCCGCAACGAGGGCTGGATCGGCCCTCACGAACCGGCCTTGGCCCGACCCGCGCGCATGGCGCGGCGCTTTGACATTGTCTCGGTCTTGGCTGGCGCATCGTCCTCAGCTTGAGGTACGGGCGCTGTCGGTTTGCCCTTATCCAAATGCGCTGCTAGTCCTTCGAGGGTCGGGAAGCGGAAGATGTCAGTGATCCCCAACTTATCCACACCAAGGGCCGCTTTGATGTCGCGGTGCGCCTGAACTGCCAGCAGCGAATGCCCCCCCAGCGCAAAGAAGTTATCGGAAGCGCGGATGTTGGAGACGCCCAAAATTGCACTCCAGACCGCCGCAATCGCCGCTTGGGTACCGCCCTCTGGGGCGACCTCGTCGAGAGCATCGACAATGGCAGTCACTTTCGACGCTGGCGCTGGAAGCGCCTTACGGTCAATTTTCTTGTTCGGGGTCAGCGGCATACGCGCCACTTCGACAATCCTTGCAGGGACCATGATGTCAGGAAGCCGCTCACTCAGGGCACGGCGCAGAGTGTCTTCATTCACCCCAGTGCCTACGACATAACCTACAAGCTGCGCACCACCAAGGGCATCACGCGCCACCACCACAGCTTGGGCTATACCGTTTTGCGCGGCCAGCGCTGCTTCGATTTCGCCCAGCTCAATCCGGTGGCCACGAATTTTCACCTGATCATCCGCTCGGCCCATAAAGCCCAGCGTGCCATCACCGCGCCATGCAGCCAGATCACCAGTGCGGTACATGCGGCCCTCCCCGAGCGGATTGTCGACAAATCGCTCTGCCGTCATTTCCGGACGCGCATGGTATCCATGCGTTACGCCATCTCCCGCAATATAAAGCTCACCCGCCACACCTACAGGGCGAGGGGCTAGTGTGTCGTCAAGGACATAGACCTGTGTATTGGCGATGGGTGTGCCAATGGCGGAAGTGCTCTCGGCCTGTGTGACCATCTGTGTCGTGGACCAAATCGTCGTCTCGGTTGGGCCATACATATTCTGCACACGTCCACCACATGCTTCAATCAACTCGGCAGCCAAAGCACCAGGGAGCGCTTCGCCGCCGACCATCAACTCTTTTACACCAGACAAAGCATAACGCGTCTCGTCGTTCATCACCAACATCTGCGCCATGGAGGGCGTGCATTGCATATGGCTCACTTTGTGACGCATCAACTGTGCGGCCAGTGAAAAATCGTCGTCTTCCAACGCTGATCCCGCATTGGCCCGTGCCAGCACTTCAGCCAGCGGCTTTAACCCCTCCATCACCGTATCCGCAGCAATGCCATAATCGATAAGACAGGCGATTTCATCGACGCCGATCCGTTTGAGTTCTTCGGTGCGCGCAACTGCATCGTCGACAGTTCCGAACATGCCGCTATCATTGAAATATCGCTGGAATGCGAATTCAAGGATCGCTTCCATCTCTTCCGCATCCAGACCTTCGAGGTCCACCTGAAACGGGCTGGTGGCCCCTTTCGGCTTTTTGAACGCGGGGAAGGCCCAAGCATATTGCTTGATCAGACCCGCGGCCGAGCGCAGATAGTCTTTCATCGGTTCACGCGAAATTTCTTCGGCGCGTTCCCGCGTTTCGGCCAAATAGGTGTGCAGCATCACAGTCACTTTGAAATCCGCTGGATCATGTCCTGCCCCTCGTAAGGCAGTGTGGTAAATCTTGATCTTATCCGCGACCTCAGCCACGGATTGCCCCAGCAAATGGGTAAGGACGTTCGCGCCGATCTCTCCCGCTTCTTTCCATGTTTCGGGGTTGCCCGCCGTGGTCACCCAAACGGGCAGCTCTTTCGAGACGGGGCGCGGCTGTGTCACAACCGCAAATGGTGTGCCTTCCTTGGTCGGGAACTCAACTGCATCGCCACGCCAAAGCGCGCGCAGCTGGTCAATCGCTGCGTACATCGCCGGCTTGTTATTGGGCGGCGTATTCTCGGGGCGCAGTACGAAATCATCAGGCTGCCAGCCGCTGGCGATGGCCAGACCGACGCGCCCGTTCGTGAGATTGTCGATAACCGCCCATTCCTCAGCGATCCGCGCAGGATGATGCAGGGGTGCGACGCAAGAACCTGCACGCACGGCGAGATTTTGCGTGACTGCGGCCACCGCTGCACCCGTCACAGACGGGTTTGGATACGGACCACCAAATGCGTGGAAATGCCGCTCTGGTGTCCAGACCGCATTAAAGCCATTGGCGTCCGCAAATTTCGCTCCTTCCAGCAGAAGGCGGTATTTTTCAGGCCCGATTCCGTCATCGTTGCCCCAATAAAACAAGTTGAAGTCGATATTGCGATCAGAGACCGCGATGGGGCCACGCGACAGTTCTGTCCTACTGTCATCGCCCGCCAAAACCAGTTTAAATCCGCGCGACAGGGTCCAGAACAGCTCTAGCACAGAGATGTCAAACGACAGGCTGGTTACGGCCAGCCAAGTATCGCCAGCGTCATATTCAATCCGCTGGTCCATACCCGCGAAGAAGTTGGCAACATTGCCGTGGCCGACCATCACACCCTTCGGCGTCCCTGTGGAGCCTGAGGTGTAGATAAGATAAGCCAGCGTTTCTGCATTGGCGCCTGTATCGGGGTTCGTGTCAGCAGCCGTGACCAACGCGGAATCCGTATCCAGTACCAACAACGCCGCATTACCCTTTGGCAACGTCTCCGCCAGCGCAGACTGCGTAACGATCACAGGCGCACCGCTATCCGCAATATAATGCGCGATCCGGTCCGCTGGATAGGCGGGATCAAGTGGCACATAAGCCCCGCCCGCTTTCAAAATACCAAGTGCACCGATAAGCAAATCCTCACTTCGCGAGGTGGCGAGCCCCACAGGAGTGCCTGTCGTGATCCCTTCGGCGATCAACCGATGCGCCAACTTGTTCGCCGCTTTGTTCAGCGCGTCATAGCTCAGCGTTTCGCCCTCAAACACCAGTGCTGTTGCGTCAGGCGTGCGGGCCACCTGCGCTTCGAACGCAGTGTGGATCGGTTCGGCGGTGTAGTCGGTCTTTGTCGCGTTCCAAGTGTCCAACAGCGCCGTGCGCTCTGCGTCTGGCAAACCGGCCTTACCGCTCAGCAGATGCGCAACCCGCGCTGCGACCATATCCATTGCGGCATCGTTTAGCAGACCGCTATCGCCATGCAGTGTGACCGCATCCGCGCCGATCAGTATGGTCAACTTGGTGCCTGCCACAGGCGCATCTGCAATCATAATCGCAGGCATCTCAACGTTGATCTCCGCATCCCGCAGCGGCAGATCAATCGCAAAGCCACCGGTCTTTGTGATCCGCTCAAGCTGTGGCTCCAGTGGTGCGGCACTGCGAAGCGGCACCCATCGTGACGCAAATCCGTCAGCCGCAGGTTCCACAGCATACCCTACATCGCCAGCTTCCTGCCCAGCGCCCAGTTGCATCGCAGCGAGAATTACGGTCAGAACATCTGCTTTGGAACGGTCATCCGTCAAGGCAACTGAACGCTCCCGCCATGTTCCTGACGCCGTCCCTTGCGCCAAGGGAACAGGCAGCGCGTCAAATCTCGCCAATCGTGCCCGCCAATAAGGCTCGTCGCGCAGCAAAACCTTTTCCGCATCGCGATCGGCCGATGAAACGGTATCAAGCTGTGCCCCCACTGCGAGCATGGCCTCGCCTGTCAGCGCGGTCAAACCCTCCAGCGCCACAGCTCCGTCAGACGTAGCCACAACAAGGCGGTCAGAACCCGCTTCCAGAACCACGCCAGCATTACCAGCGCCATCCACCGCAGCGGCACTGGAAACCGCAAATACCGCCGCTCCGCAGGCAATCTTGGCCACACCTAACGGGTTCCAATACCCACCAAAATCAAGGCC
>JBALTK010000071.1:0-17500 GCA_036964385.1 Sulfitobacter sp.
GCCCGACAGCACGGTAGAGATCATGATGAAACGCCTGAAAATCGGGATCTCCTTGGCGCGCATATTTATGCTGGTGCGCCGCATCGGCGCCGACCCGATCCTCCAGAAACCCCAAGGGATAGCTATCCCATGTGGCGATGTCCAAATCTTTGCCAACCGCAAAATGATCAAAATCGGTGATCCTGCCCATATAGTTATGACTGACAGGAGCTGCGCTGTGGCGTCGGATCACGTCAAGCTGTAGGTGGTTGAACACCACAACCTGATCCGAACTAAACCGTCGGAACGCCAAAGTATGCGCAGGGTTTGCTTCGGTCACGGTAAGGTTTGGCGGGTCGATATCGTCAAAGCAGTCGTAGTCCATTGACCAGAAAGTATTACCCCATTCCGCGTTCAACCGCCCAATTGTGCCATAGCGATTTTCCAGCCAACCCCGAAACGCCACAGCCGCAGGATCACTGTAGGAAATCGTTGTATCGTGGCAGCCGTATTCATTATCGATCTGCCACGCGGCGATATGTGGATTGGAGCCGTAGCGACGTGCCATAAGCTCTGCGATCTTGACGCAGTCCTCCTTATACCCCTCATGGCTGAAACAGTAATGGCGCCGCGAGCCAAACTTGCGTGGCCGTCCCTCAACATCAACCGCCAGCATATCGGGGTGCCGCTTAAGCATCCAGCGTGGCGGCGTGGCAGTTGGCGTTCCCAGCACCACTTTCAATCCCGCCTTGCCCAAAGTCTCGATTGCGAGATCGAGCCAGTCCCAATGGTATTCGTTTGGCTTAGGCTCTAGTTTGCTCCATGAGAATTCCCCAATCCGCACCCATGTCAGACCAGCCTCCACCATGCGCCGAGCATCGCTTTCCCACATCTCGACAGGCCATTGTTCTGGGTAATAGCAAGTCCCAAGAGTTCGTTTCATAGCGCCTCACAAAATTATCTGATGTTCCCGCTGGCCTTTGACGCCTGCTACTAACTGGAATGTCTGTCCATCCTTCGCAGCATCGCGGCCTTGCGCTGCGGAAGTAACAAAAACAGTCTCTAAGTCTGGTCCGCCAAACGCTGGGCATGTGGCCTGCGCGGCAGGTAGGTCGTAGGTTTGCAACGACCTACCGTCGGGCGCATATCGTACAACCTGTCCCGCGCCCCATTGCGCGTTCCACAAACATCCTTCGCTGTCCACGACAGAGCCGTCGGGGTTTCGTTTGCTCTGTTTGAGATCCACAAAAACCTCCACATCACCAGCGGGCCAGCCGTTGTCCGCGTCGAGAAGGACTCTCATAATCTGTCGCGTCGGCGTATCAGTGTAGTAGGCAAAGCGGCGGTCAGGTGAAAAGGCAATAGAATTGGAAATGGTTATATCCCCAACAAGTTTGCGCAATTCCCCCTTATAGAGTCGGTAAATCGCCCCCATTGAGGGTTCCGCGTCAAATCCCATCGTACCAATCCAAAAACCGCCCCAAGGGTCTGCGCGTCCGTCATTAGAACGGGTCAACGGCTGATCCGCTTCCAGCGGCGCAATCAGCACGCATTCACCGCTCGGTAAATCGAACTGCCAAAGACCCGTTTCAGAAGCTACCAGCAACGTATCCAGATCAATCCATCCTGCTGCAGATACACATTCGTCAAAGGCCCATGAGATAGGTTCGCCATCCCTTTGAGACAAAAGCGTTTTGCCAAGAATATCGAACCAGAACAGCTGCTCACGCTCGGGGTGCCACAACGGCCCCTCTCCCAGTGTACAAGCGCGTACATCAAAGACCTCAACGTTCACTGACCCAGCGCTTTATCATATGCCGCCACCGCTTCACGCGCGTTTTTTCCAACTTCTGCGACACCATAACCCGGTCTATATAGGCTGGACCCAAGGCCAAATCCTGTAACCCCGGCCGACAACCATTCCGCAAAATTGCTAGGGCCGACGCCACCCACTGCATAGGTTTCGGCTCCTGCGGGCAAGACTGCTTTGATCGCTTTCAAACCATCGATGCCAAGTAGGAAGGAAGGGAACAGCTTGAGCCCGTCCGCCCCCGCTTTGAGGGCGGCGAAACACTCGGTTGGGGTCATCACGCCGGGATAGGACATCATGCCCGCCGCCTTGCTCGCTGCGATCACCGCAACATCCGCATTGGGAGAGACAATCATTTTACCGCCAGCATTCGCGACATCTGAAACGCTCTGCACGTCCAGCACAGTCCCTGCCCCGATCATTGCATCCGCGCCATGGTCGCGCGCCATTGCTTCGATTGATTTGAGCGGTTCGGGAGAGTTCAGCGGCACTTCGATACGGGTGATGCCTTCTGCGATTAGCGCGGCGCATATATCGGAGGCTTCATGCGGCTGGATACCGCGAAGGATGGCAATGATATTCCGGCTCATTCTGAAGCCCCTTTTTGTAGGTTATATGCAGAGATCAATCCGGCAAGCGTTAGATCTGCGTTCTCCAGCATTTCAGCTTGGATGCCCTGCTCGGCCAATGCGCTTTGGTAATGCGCGGCAACAGCATCGGCACCGAGGATCGCCACATGACGCCCCAGCCAATAAGGCCGCGTGCCAGCCAACTCCAGACCGACCAACAGACCAGACAGCCGCGCCCTCCCCTCATCGGCAGAGGTGCCCAGCAACAGCCCTGCGGCGCGCATCCCGAACAACTGCGCTGCAAAAGCCTGCGGGCGGTCCATTGCATTAGCCACTCCCGCAAAAAAGCTATCCTGATCCCACCCATCGCTCGTGACGGAATGACGAAGAACAGAATGTTGGGACAAAAGCGCAAACATCTCGCCCGTCATGCAGGTCTGAAAACTGACAATTTCACCTGCGCTGATATGCACCCACTTCGTGTGGGTACCGGGCAGACACAGGATACCGTCGAAATCGGCTTGCGCGCTTAGCACACCAGCGATCTGGGTTTCCTCACCGCGCATCACATCAGGTGGGGACATCTGTTTGACCCCCGGCAGGATATGTACGGAAAGGCGAGGGTCAGCACTTGCAGGGGTGACAGCGGCCTGCCCGCTTGGCGGGGCGCAAGGTGTTGCAACATAGGGCGCTTCCAACCACCCTTCACGTGCACCGACCATGCCTGTGCAGATGACTGGCGTCACACGGTCAGGCGCGAGATAGGGTTCAACCAACTCCAACAGCGCAGGTTCAAACGCGTCACGCGCCAGACCAGCCATCCCTTTTTCGGAGCTACCTTTCGCAAAAGGCGAACCATCGCGGTCCATCATCCAGACCCGCAGGTTAGACGTGCCCCAATCCACAGCAATCCATTCAGCTTTGTTTTCCACGGTACTCATCCCCTACCCTGTAACGACCACGCCACCATCAACGGCTATCAGTTGCCCCGTCATCATGCGGCTCGACGTAGAGGACAGAAACAGGACTGTGTCCACGATGTCTTCGGGCTTTAACGTATCCTTCAGGCACTGCCGCTCGATATGTGCAGCCAGCGCTTCGGGTGTGACCCATTTCTCGATCTGTTTGTCAGTCAGAACCCATCCGGGCGCTAAAGCATTAAGGCGAATTCTGTCGGGCCCAAACTCGCGCGCAAGCGAGCGTGTCATGCCGTTTATCCCAGCATTTGCAGTAGTGTATGAAGGGTAGCCCGCGTTGCCCATCATATAGGAAATCGAACTCATGTTCACAATTGCACCGCCCCCCGCCGCGCGCATGCCCGCAATCACCGCTTGGCATGCGAAGAAATAGGATTTGAGGTTGATCGCTTGGGATTGATCCCAGAATTCCTCGGTGACTTCTTCCGCCGTGTGACGCGCATCGTTTGCGGCATTGTTGATGAGGACGGTGACAGGGCCGTGCATCTCAGCCGCGGCAGCCAAGCACCGCTTGAGCGCGGGAATGTCGGAGATATCACACGTCTGCGCAAATGGGCGTTGACCGTGTTTTGCTTCCATCTCGTCGCAAAACACGGAAGCATCACTGCGCTGAACAAAGCTGACCTTTGCACCCTGCGCCATAAAGCCATCCGTGAGATAAGCGCCGATACCAGCACCACCGCCCGTGATAAAGACCGACTGCCCACGCAGGTCGGGAAAGGTAGTGTGTTCGGTCATCAGTGGCTTTCCCTTGTGACAGGTCGGGTGTCTTTGCCCACCAGAAAATCAAGGTCGGCACCTTGGTCTGCTTGCAAAACAGTATCGATATAAAGCTTGGCGTAGCCGCGTACGTAATGCGGCGGTTCGGGCGTCCATGCGACTCGGCGCTCTGCCAGCACCTCGTCTGAGACAAGGACATCAAGCGTACCCGCACTCACCGACAAACGAATACGGTCACCCGTTTGGACAAGCCCGAGATTGCCGCCCGCGTTCGACTCTGGGCTGACGTGCAGGACGACAGTGCCATAGGCCGTACCAGACATCCGCGCATCCGATACACGCACCATATCGCGCACACCCTCTTTGACCAGTCGCGCAGGGATCGGCATGTTCCCGACCTCTGGCATACCAGGATAGCCTTTGGGGCCACAGCCTTTTAGGACCAGCACGGTATCGGCCGTCACTGGCAAATCCTCACGGTCGATGTTGGCTTTCATGTCCTCGATGTTCTCAAACACATAGGCATCGCCCTCATGCTCCAAGAGCGAGTCGGTAGCGGCAGACGGTTTCACAATCGCCCCGTTGGGTGCGATATTGCCGCGCAACACTTTCAGTCCAGCCGCAGGGCGCAGGGGATTGTCCAGCGGGCGGATCACATCCTCATTGTAGCATTCAGCGCCCTCTGCGTAGGCAAGGATATCACCGCCCATTACCGTTTTTGCAGGACGCAATTTATCACGCAAATGCGAAAGCACGACGGGCATACCACCCGCATAACAGAAATCTTCCATCAGGTATTTTCCTGAGGGCATACAATTCACCAGCAGAGGTATGTCCGAGCCGAGTTCGAAATCATCTAGCGACAACTCGATCCCCACACGTCCCGCAATCGCAAGCAGATGGATCACCGCATTGGTCGAGCCGCCTACCGCGGCATTGGCGAGGATAGCATTCTCCATCGCGGCGCGTGTGATGACCTGCGATAACCTGATGTCTTCTTCTACCATTTCGACGATGCGTTTACCGGTCAAATGCGCGAGCGCCATACGACGTGCATCAACAGCAGGCAGCGCGGCATTTGTGGGCAAGGACATGCCCATCGCCTCAACCACACTCGCCATCGTCGAGGCCGTGCCCATTGTCATGCACACCCCCTTGGAGCGGCTCATGCCAGATTCAGCTGCCATGAAATCTTGCAATGTCATCTCGCCCGCGCGCACAGCCTCGGAGAACTTCCAAACGTCCGTACCAGAGCCAATATCCTTGCCCTTCCACTTGCCGTTCAGCATGGGGCCTGAACTCACCACGATGGTCGGCAGATCAACACTGGCGGCGCCCATCAACTGACCCGGCGTTGTCTTGTCGCAGCCCCCCAGCAGCACCACTCCGTCGATGCCGTAAGCGCGGATGCTCTCTTCCACGTCCATCGCAAGCAGATTACGAAACAGCATCGCAGTCGGCTTCATCTGCGTCTCGCCTAGGCTCATCACTGGGAACTCGACAGGAAAACCGCCCGCTTCCCAAACACCGCGTTTGACCCCCTCGGCCAGCTCGCGCAGGCCCGAATTGCAGGGCGTAAGTTCGGACCAAGTGTTGCAAATACCAATGATCGGGCGGCCATCAAAAACGTGATCAGGAAACCCCTGATTTTTCATCCAGCTGCGGTGGATAAAACCGTCACGGTCATTCTTGCCATACCATGCGCGGTTGCGTTTTTCTTTTGTCATAACCGTGTTCCTTCAACGACCCACATACGTTCAGGGAACGACCATGGCAGGGTCACGCCATGGTTCATGAGATATTTGCCCGACAGTACAAGGTCACGCTCTTTTAACGCAGTTGTGCCCCGCGACAGACCTACCACCTCGTCGCGGTTGGTAAGCGTGATTTCATACATTGCAGCGGGATCAAGCGCCGTAAGCTTCAGCGGGCGTGGTGAAATCTGCGCAGAGGTAGCGGCCTTACCTGCGAAAACGACAAAACGTGCGCCAGACGGGTCTTGTTGCTGCTCTGCGATGACGGCCGGATCGGCGCTGTCGAGGCGCAGGATATCTGCCATGCGCATCCACGCACGGTTATCTTTCCACCACTGCGTGACACGCATCAAGACTTCGGTTTCGCGGGTGTCCAACTCACGCGGGTCCATCTCGAACCCCATGTGGCGCTGCGCGGCGACCCATGCGCGAAATGTAATATCCAGCGTCCGGCCAGAGGTGTGACAGTGACGTGGCCCTACATGACTGCCAGTGACAGCCGAGGGCAAAAACAGCGCCGCATCATGCTGGATGCGCAATCGCTCCAATGCATCATTGCTGTCAGACAGCCAAACCCGTTGGGTCCGCGACATAATCCCGAAATCAATACGTCCTCCACCAGAGGCGCAGCTTTCAATCTCAACCAGCGGGAAATCAGCGCGCAAACGATCAAACAGCGCATAGGTGCCATAGGCCTGTGCCGCATCGGGCATTGGTAGAACACGATTATGATCCCATTTGACATAGTCGATGGAATTGTCACGCAAAACGGTTGATATGCGATCATATAGGAAGTCACGCACCTGCGGCAGCGCCATGTTCAGCACCTTTTGCTGCCGCCCCTGTATCTGATCCTGCGGCCCTAACGCCCACTCGGGATGTGCGCGGTAGACATCGCTATCCTCTGAGACCATCTCAGGTTCGAACCAAAGACCGAACGTCATACCGAGGCTGTACACATGATCAATTAGCGGCGTTAAACCGTCAGGATATTTGCGGGCGTCAATGATCCAGTCCGCAAGGCTGGTTGTGTCATCGTCCCGCAGGCCGAACCAACCGTCATCAAGTACAAACCGCTCAGCGCCCAGATATGCTGCGCGCTCTGCAATGTCTTTCAGTACGGGCCATTTGTGATTGAAATAGACCGCTTCCCAACAGTTGTAATGCACAGGGCGGGGTGTGTCTGGTTTGGACCATGTCACAATACGGTCGCGCAGATGGCGCTGATAACTGACTGCACAACCGTTCAGGCCAGTGTCGGAGTAAGTGAGGTATAGCGGCGCAGTCTGGAAGCGCGTAGCCGGTGCGATCTGGGTGCCCCTCGCATGCCCCCATTGCACCTGACGGCGCCCATCCTGCAACTCCTCCGCGATCATCGTATGGCCACCCGACCAGCCGTAGTGAAAGCCGTGGCATTCGCCTTGAGTGTTGGTGGCCCCTGTACCGGGGATCAGCAAGCCGGGAAAATGCTCGTGCCCCGTGCGCCCAGTGCGATTATCGCGGACATGCGCGCCCGTTGACCAAGGGGTCCGTTTCAGCTGGAATTCATCACACCAACGGCCCGAAACATCAATCATGTCATTGGATAGCTGTGGTGCTGGCATCACCGGTGCGGCGAGCCAATGCAGATGAACTGGATCTGATGCATGCAGGTGCGTTTCACATGAAATCACGCGCGTTTCATGATCTGTCTTAAAGCTAAAATGAAGCCCAATCTGGGTGTTCTCGTCCCAGTAAGAAAGATACAGAAAGTCTTCTTTTTGAACAGCATCTGTAAACTGAAACTTCGGCAACAACGGCCTGCCATTTGCATCGCTTACGATCAAACCTGCCTGTCCGGAAAAACTGCGCGCGGCCTCAGGACACAATGACACATCGGGATTTTCGTCTAGCATCCCCCCCGTCACATCAATCACATGTGCCGCAGCTAACACCTCAAGGTTCTCGTCAGCGGACAAGCTGCTGCCCCAATAAACCACTTGCGGCAATCTGTCATTTTTAGATGCCAAGACAAGCGTCTGACATCCGTCATCAAGGCGGTAAGTCTTTGTCATATTTCTCTACTTTACAGCGCCAAGCGTTAGGCCGGCTATGAAGTGCTTTTGCATCAAAAAGAACATTGCGACGGGCGGCAAGGCCGCGACAATCGAGCCTGCGCTCATTAGGTGATACGCCGCGCGGAACTGGGAGTTGAACTCGGTTATCCCTGCGGTGACGGGTTGCGCGCTGGGACCTTGGGTCAGCACCACAGCCCAGAAATAGTCGTTCCAGATGAAGGTAAAGATGAGCACGGCAAGTGCCGCAAGTGCAGGCTTCATCAGCGGCAATACGACAAAGAAGAATATCCGCCATTCCGCCACGCCCTCAACCCGTGCCGCCTCGATCAGGGGGAAAGGAAGCGCGCGGATAAAGTTGCGCATGAAGAGTGTGCAAAAACCCGTTTGGAATGCGATGTGGAACAGGACCAAGCCGCCAATCGTATCGTACATGCCAAGGTTGATCGTGAGGTCCCGAACGGGCACCATCAGAATCTGGAACGGGACAAAATTACCAGCGATGAACATGAAGAAAATCAGCAGATTCCCTTTGAAACGGTAAATGCCCAGCGCAAATCCTGCCATGCTGGAGAGAGCGATCGCACCTAGAACCGTAGGCACAGTGATGAAAACAGAATTCATCAAATAGCGTGGCATGTTGCTCTCGAAGAAGACTTTGCCGTAGTTGGCGAACCCTTCAAAACTGGACGGCCAGCCCCAGTAATTACCGTTTGCAAAATCCGCCGCAGGTTTAATCGAGAACATTGCAACTGCGATGAGTGGCAACAACCATAGGATCAAAGCAAATGGCAGCAGTGCCTGATAGGTCAGCTGCCACCGGCGTGAACGTTTTGCGATAGGTGTTGGAAACATTAGTGGACCCCCCGCTCGTCACGCCACATGGAATACAGGAAGTAGGCGATGAACCCGAGCATGATGAGGAACAGGATCACCGCGATGGCAGAGCCGTATCCCATGCGGAATCCAAACTCTGACAGAGATTCCTCGAACATATAAAACGATAGAACACGGGTGGAACCGAACGGCCCGCCGTTTGTCATCACACTGATCAGATCAAATGAGCGCAGCGCGCCGATAATCGTCACAACAAAGGCGATGAAGGTCGCAGGCTTGAGTTGGGGCAAGATAATATACCAGAGCATTTTGCGCCCCTTGGCACCGTCCAGCCGCGCGGCCTCGATCTGTTCGGGGTCAACGGCATTCAATCCTGTGAGATACAAGATCATGCAGTAGGCGGTCTGCGGCCACAGGCCGGCAGCAATAATTCCGTAAGTTGCCGTTGTCGGATCACCCAGAATGTTCACGGGGCCTGATCCAAACACGGCAAGGATTGCATTCAAAAGCCCCTCGCGCGGGAGGTAGAACCACGAGAAGACCAGACCGACGACCACTTGTGAGATCACGAATGGAAAGAAGAACAGCGACTTATAAAGGCGAATTCCGCGCACCGTTTGGTTTAGAAACAGCGCTATGAACAGGCCCGCAGGCACCGCCAGCATATAGAGCACTAGCCACTTGAGGTTATTCCAGAACGACGTCTCGAATTTGCGATCCATCTTCTGGTCACCGATGCCCAGCAAGCGCTCGTAGTTGGCGGTGCCGACATAGGTCTTCTCGCCCAAGCCGTCCCACTCGTGAAAGCTGATCGCGACGCTTTGGCCGATGGGGATAACTACATAGACTGCGAAGAAAAGCATTGCTGGCAGCAGGAATAGCCACGGGGTCAGTGCAATCTCGTTGCGCTTGTACCAACTGCGTGTGGCGGGTGTGGTGCGCGTGTTCAGTGACGACATGCCGTGGTCTCCAAAAATCAACACATGCGAAAACCCCATATCGTCAGGTTTGCGGATGGATTGAAGGGCTGTGGTGCGTCCCCCCAAAGATGGGAGGACGCGAGAGCATTGATTACTTGTAGATGCGCAGGCGCGCTTCTTCGAGGCGTTCAAGGATATCATCAAGGTTGTCTGGGACGACCATGAACTCCTGAAGACCTTCCATGCCAACGCTGGCCATTTCTGCACTAAAGTCGCGGTCAAAGAACTGCGCAACGCCGCCTTTGGCATTGCTGGTCAGCATCTCGAAACCCTGCTCAAGGAACTCGTCCGCATCGACAGATGACGCAGAATTCACAGGAAGCTGGCCCAAGGCATCGCCTGAATTAATCTTGGTCTGCACATCAGCAGAGGTCACATACTGGAGAAACGCGCGGGCGTTGTCCTTGTTTGTGGCACCTGACGGGATGTGGAACGTATCCGTTGGCGCATCCTCACCCTGTGGCACATCCGCAATTTTCGGGAACTGGTAGAAGTCGATTTGATCGTCGGTCAGCCCGCCTTCACGCATGGCCGCCACGGCAAAGTTGCCCATCAGATAGGAGGCTGCTTCGCCGTCAATCATGAAGTTCAGTGCTTCCTGCCATGAATACGACTGATGGTCGGCCACATAACCGCCCATGTCGATCAGCTTGCGCCAGTTTGCAAACGTCTCGCGGACGCGGGGATCTGTCCATTCAACTTCGCCACGGGCGAGTTGCATGTGAAAGTCAAAACCGTTTGTACGCATGTTCAGGTAGTCGAACCAGCCGCCGGCGGTCCAAAGGAACTTGGTCCCGATAGCGTAACAGGCGCGGCCCGATGCGACGATCTTTTCGCAGTTGGCCATCTCTTCTTCGAAGGTAGCAGGCTCGGTTAGGCCCAACTCCTTAAAGATGTCCTCACGGTAGTACATGCCCCACTGGTAGTAAGTATAAGGAACGCCGTACTGCTTGCCGTCGATGGTCAGCGCACCCTTGACGGCGTCTAACCCCGGCAGGTCGCCATTGGCATACATGTCAGAGATATCTTCAAACAAACCCGCGGACACATAAGGCCCCATACGGTTCGCCGCATACCAGTTGATCACATCGGGCGGGTTCGCACCCAACGCGTTGCGGATCTGTGTTTTCCACGCTTCACGGTCAACAATCGTCAACTCGATGTTCATTTCGGGGTGCAGTGCGTTGAACCCTTCAACAAGGCCCTCCATCACGGCGCGCGGTGCTGGGTTTGACATGTCCGACGTGATCTTGAGATCACCGGACAGTTGGTGTCCGTCCGCAAAAGCAAACGATGTTGTAAAACTCGCCGCGACAACCGCCGCAAGTGACGTCTTAAGAATGGAATGCATGGTATCCTCCCTGATGCTTCCGCAATTCAAAACCGTCTCATTATTTGAAACTTAGTTTTGCATATTGATATATAAGAACAAGCTCGCTAGCCTTGTCAACAGTTTGGTGCTGGTTGCGCATGCGCTATTAGCGATCGAACTGCACAGAGACCGAGGGATGGCGGAGAGTGATATGAATGTTGTGACCAGCGATGGCACAGTCGCAAAAGCACTGAGTGTATTGGATCAGGTGACCGCAATGGGTCGTCCTGTCAGGATGCGCGAACTGCTCGAGACATCCGAGTTTCCAAAGCCGACGCTGTACCGCCTACTTCAAACTCTGACCAACCAACGCATGCTCAGCTATGACAAAGAGCAGCAGACCTATGCCCCTGGAATCAGATTGGTCAGCCTTGCCCATTCAGCATGGTCACAAGCATCACTTGCCCCGATTGCGGCCCCCCATATTAGCGCACTCGCCGCCAGCTTGCGCGAGGCAATCCATCTGGCCCAGATCGACAATGGTCAGGTTGTGTTTGTGGACAAACGGCAGGCCAGCAACCGTTTCGAAACACTAGCGCGCACAGGTCAGGTTGCGCCCGCCTATTGTACGGGTGTCGGCAAGGCGATCCTCGCCCACCTCTCCGACGACGCACAAGCGCAGGCCCTGCGCCAACAGGCATTCCTCAAATATACTGGTGCGACCCATACCAGCGCTGAGACACTCCTGCGCGAGCTTGAAGAAATCCGCGCCGATGGCATCGCATTTGACCGCGAAGAGCATGAGGTCGGTATCATCAGCATTGCAGCGCCCATCCTCACCAATGTGGGCCGCGTCGTAGGCGCAATCTCCATCGCGACCGCAACAAACCGTCATACACTGGACGGCCTCAACGCCTTCCGCCCTGCCCTGCTTGACTGTGCCGCCCTCATCGGCGCCGAGGCCCAGTCATGGCAATCCCCTTCCGTCCCCTCATAAAAGGAATTCCCTTATGGCCGGTGTCGTCATGAAAGATGTCGTAAAACGCTACGGCGATGTTCAGGTAATCCACGGGATCGACCTCGAAATCGAAGACGGCGAATTTTGTGTATTTGTTGGGCCATCAGGCTGCGGCAAATCAACACTGCTGCGCATGATTGCAGGGCTCGAAGAGACAACGCAAGGAAGCATGAACATCGGCGACAGGGATGTGACCCGCATGGATCCAGCAGAGCGCGGCGTGGCAATGGTGTTTCAGACCTACGCGCTCTATCCACACATGACCGTGCGCGACAATATGGGCTTCGGCCTCAAGATGAACGGCCATCCCAAAGCGGAAATCACTCAGAAAGTGGCCGAGGCCACACGCATCCTCAAGCTCGAAGAATACCTTGACCGCAAACCTGCCGCGCTGTCAGGCGGGCAACGCCAGCGTGTCTCGATCGGGCGGGCAATTGTGCGCGGTCCCGAAGTTTTTCTGTTTGATGAACCACTCTCCAACCTTGACGCAGAGTTGCGTGTAGAAATGCGCGTAGAAATTGCACGCCTCCACAAAGAGATCGGTGCCACGATGGTCTATGTGACCCATGATCAGGTTGAGGCGATGACCCTCGCCGATAAGATCGTGGTGCTCAGGAAAGGCAAGATTGAACAAGTCGGCGCGCCGCTTGATCTTTACCGCAACCCTGACAACAAATTCGTGGCTGGCTTTATCGGATCTCCTGCAATGAACTTCCTGGATGGCACCTCAACAGGTGACAGCGTGACGCTTGCAGGGCTTGATGGGACATATGCTCTGCCTGTGGCGCTGCCCGAAGATGGTCGAGCGGTTACTCTTGGAATTCGCCCCGAACATATCGAGATCGACGCAAGCGCGGACACGTTTACCGTGGACATGACCGAAGCGCTGGGCGGCGTATCCTATGTGCATCTGCTGTCGGACACGGGCGCGAAAATAATCGTCGAAGAACGCGGTGATGACCGCTCGAAAGAGGGTGCACGCGTTGGTATAAAGATACCGCTAGACCGTGCGATGCTTTTCGACGCTGAGACAGAACAACGTCTGAGGTAGACCAATAATCAGCCCGCCCAGATAGGTTGCTCTGTTGGGCGGGATTTTTCCGATTTACTTCAGCGCTCCGAACGGCTCGCCTGTCGGGCTATGCCTTCGCAGCCGCATCATAAACTTCGCGTGCAGCATCAATCTTCGCAAGATTACCCAAGGCCCACTGACCCAATGCATTAACAGGCTCGCGGAACGACTGGCCCATCGGGGTCAGCGTGTACTCCACCTTCGGCGGAATAGTCGGATGATACGTCCGGTTAACCAAACCGTCTCGCTCAAGCTCTTTTAAAGTTAGACTAAGCATGCGCTGGGATATCCCTAAATTCCGCTTCAACTCGTTAAAGCGTAGCGTGCCGTATCGCGCCAATGAAATAATCACGAGAACGCTCCAGCGGTCACCAACGCGTGCGAGCACTTCGTTGATGTGCTTACAATCGGGGCATTGATCCGTATCTAGCATGGCGGTTCCTTTTGTGTGACCCAGTGCCCTTTGTGTGCCTTCTTGTAGCGCGACAGGGTTCTTAATATATCTCAAGTTACTAAAGTATACTGCACTATAAAAGTGCCCACAATAGGACCGAATACATGACTGACAGCACCCTTCTTGCGCAATTGAACTGGCGCTATGCAACCAAGAAAATGGACGCAACAAAAACCGTCCCTCAGGAAAAGCTCGATGTCATTATCGAGGCAATTCGCATGTCTCCAACATCAAGCGGCACCCAACCCTTCGAGCTGTTCGTCGTGACAAACGCCGAAAAATTGGCCGCCATTCAAAAGGCAGCTAGTGATCAGGCACAGATCACAGACGGGTCGCACCTTTTGGTTTTTGCGGCGTGGGACAACTACACATCAGAGCGTATTGACGAAGTCGTCGATATTAACGTTGAGGCACGCGGCGACTTGCCGATGTTGAACGCATATTACGACAATCTGAAAAACAGCTATGTGCCACGCGATGCCGAAGTGAACTATGCCCACGCCGCCCGCCAAGCCTACATTGCCCTAGGGATTGCAATGGTTGCTGCGGCGGAACAAGAAGTCGACAGCACACCGATGGAAGGGTTCGACCCCAGCAAGGTTGACGAAATCTTGGGCCTGAAAGAGCGTGGTTTGCGGTCTGTAATACTGCTTCCTCTGGGGTACCGTGATCCAACTGGTGATTGGCTGCTGCCGATGGCCAAGGTGCGCAAGTCAACTGACACTCTCGTCACTTACGTCGACTAATCATCCTATGATGATCGGAAATTGGCGTCCCCTCCATAAAGCGTCCAGAATCATGATCGCTAGAAGCAGTGGACGGGTGTAAGTCCCCCAGCCCACCTAAAGTCAAAAGAAACGCAAAGCGGTCATTGGCCGCTTTGCACTAAAAAAGCGAGGCGACCGATAGTAGCCCGCTCTCAGTGACCGCATCCTTCAAGATAAGTTCCCGCGCCTCAAAAGTGCAAAGAACCGCACGAGGGCAAAGCCCAAGAGCAGGCAAATCGCATGGGCTGAGTCCGCAATCTCGCGCTGCAAAGTCAGTACTACCGCTTTGCCGCTGATGTTCCCGAGGGCCCGCCTGCGGTTTTATCGGACGCCCATTTTTCTGCATTGGGTGAGGCCTGTCTCGCGTCAGACCCCGGTAGCCGAACAACATCGCCACTGGCAGTGACGGTGCCCTCTGGTCCTGCTGCGGACATTTCCCCAATGGTCCGTCAAAGGTGCTTTGCTCTGTTCTGATTCTTCGGGGTGAGTGGGACAGTCTGATACCAGACGAAGACGCGGCCTGGCTGTATGACTCGTTCACTAATGTCGCCGACAAACAGGGCGTGAAGCTGCAGCGTGAAACGCATCTTACATATCCGGAATCTGATCGCTTTCCCCTTTCACGAGGCCACACGCCGCTTTCTAAAAACCGAACCTGTAGAAACAATGAGCACAAGTAACCAAATCGCCTTTATCTGTGAGGTTCAACCAGCGGAAGGCCGCAAAAACGACTACCTTGCAAACGCTGCTGAGATGCGCCCTATGTTAGACAAGATGAATGGTTTCATCTCCTTGGAGCGGCTTCAAACCGCCTTACCAACCCGAACAAAGTGCTACCACTCTCTTTGTTTGAAACTGAGGCGGCAATCGCGCAGTGGCGTACCTTAAGGCCACATTGCGACGCACAGGCCAAAGGCAGAGGCGGCGTTGTACATCGACTACCAGCTTCGGATAGCAAGCGTGGTTCGTGAATACGGTATGTTTGACCACGCGCAGGCTCCATCCGATAGCAGAAAGGCACCTGCGGAATGAGTGCCGGGAACCTAAGAACCCAAATGCCGTTCATGAAGGATGCAGAATTCGACAGTTTCAGCTCTTAAGGGACCTTCGCCGCGCAGATTACGAACGGGGGATGACCCACCGTTCGCTTCAGCTGCACCGAGGGACGCGTCGGTTTCCGCCTAATAAAAATGATTTGGTTATAAAAATCTGGGGGCGGTCCAACGTCGATCTTACAAAGTTTTCCTGACGTTATAGCAACGCCAGAGCTTGAAACAAAACTGTTCAAGTGAACAGACTTTCGCATACTGCCCACACGCTCAGCAAGAGATTTGATCAACTGATCAGTATTTTCAACCCTACGTTGCAACTCGCATCGTCCCTTCGAGACTTCATTATTGCGGCCATGGATCGGATAAGGCGGGTCCTCATACTTTAGCTTCGTGAGCTTGCGTGTATGTCCCGCGTTGAGTATCAGAATTTCAAAATGACGGAGCTATCAGCGTACCATGAAGACCCGATATGACGACATCTTGGATGCTGCACTCGTTGCCTTCACTAAAAAGGGGTACGATGGGGTTGGATTGCGCGAAATTGCAAAAATTGCAGGCGTAGCACAGGGCACGATCAATTATCATTTCGAGAGTAAAATGAAGTTGATGGAAGCCGTGGTTGCGCGCGGGTCAAAAAACACAATTTCCTCGCGTCTGACAAAGCTGGAAGAGGTGACAGAGGCGGAAACCCCGCTGACCCTAGAGATTATCGTTAGAGTCCTCTTTGAACCCTATAATGTACCGCGCAGTTCTGCCTCGACAGGAGAACGTGCGTTTACGCAATTCATCAGCGCAACCGCTGAAAGCGCGAGTATGGATGCAAAGCGCGCGATTATGGAGGCGTACAATGAGATGGCGCACGTCTTTATTGATGCAATGCTGGCCACAGAGGACGGTTTTGACCGCGGAAGTGCTACCAAAGCTTTTCTATATGCCCTACCGACAGGGATGTTTGGAATTGACCACGCATACCGCCTGCCGACGCTGTCGATGCGCCCTCAAGACGATACCGAGACGACCTTTTCGTTCAGCGATATAATTGCGTTTGTGTGCGCGGGAATGCGTGCTTTGAAAGCCTGACTGGCTGAAAAAGAGGTGCCCGGTTTTCTTAGCTCAACAGAAAGTGTGCCATTATTAGCCACGCGGCATGGGTCAGTACGGGATCGAAACCGACACTCGCTACGGCTGCAAGCAGTACATGCACGCAACGGGAGCTTGGCGCAGCCATGGCTGATAGGTTCGGAAAGATTCCACATGATGTCCCTCTCGAATGCGTCCACAGATGAGGAACTCGCAGGCATTCGCGACCAGATCGCCCAGTATCGTGGCCAAATTAGTGGTGCCGAAATCGAACTAACGGTAAAATCCAAGATCGACGGCCTGTTCCTTTTAAACTTAGAATATCTCCGCCCCTACAGTGAACAAATCTCTTGAACATTGAACCCTGCGAAAGGCCCAAGATAATGTTAACACAACGCATAAGGGATCATCTTTGTGAGATTGCAGTGGACGCACTTCCCATCACGTATCAGGCACTCGCGAAGGCCCTTGAACTCTCCCCGCCAAATACGATCCACCAGCTTACCGTGGCGCTTGAATGCCTGATTGAAGAAGATGTTACCGTCGGTCGTCCATTGATCGCAGCACTGGTGATCAGCAAGGCAAGAAGTAGATTACCAGCTCCCGGGTTTTTCGAATGTGCAAAGCGCGTTGGGTGTTTTGCCGGCGATCCGTCGGGACCCGAAGCTCCCGCCTTTTTTGCGGACGAATTCAAAAAATCTGTCAAATTCTGGCGCTCAACTTCGATGTATTGAACGGCCCTTTGTTGACTGTTTTATCCATTGCGGTGAACGGCAGCTTCAGGCCCATCTCGACCCGTGCTGCAAATCATCCAAACGGCTGCAACAGGCGAAAAGTGATTGTTCGTAGCGATCTGCTTGTCTGCCAGCTTTGCCAAATCAGACAGAATTTTGTGGCGAACAGAACCATTAAGGGGATTTCAAGAAACGAGAGGTATTGCTACTAAAACCAATCAAACGGACCTGAAGCTTCAATGGCTGTCGAGCGCAACAAAGGGCACTTTATTCAACACGTGACAGTAGGTGCTTAGCTTCGAGTTTTTAGCCATAGTGGCGTCATAAAGAC
>JBALTK010000072.1:0-17088 GCA_036964385.1 Sulfitobacter sp.
CATTTGCGCACGGCCGCCTGTTGGGCGACTGGCGCGCGTTGGCTTTCGATCGAGATATAGAGCAAGTTGTCGAAGCCCAGCACGGCTTGCAAAAAGCAAAGCATAATGAGGTTACCGAGATTTTCGATTGTTAGAAGATCGGCCATGGTCGTTCCTTAATGTATTTTCGCAGACAGTCTTAGCGCAGCGCGGTTCCATTGTGAATTGAAGTGCAGGGGGAAAGCGGGAGTAAAATGTCCCTGCAAAACAGTTGAGATAAATTGTTTAAGATTCGCATAGAGATTGAGATTGCGGAGGGTTACAGAATGCAACAGCGACGATTGATACATGCCCCGAAACCCAAGCGAGTGCGCAGTGCGATGGACCGTCAGCGCAAGCGTTTGCGCATGGTTTTGGTCGCTGTCGGCGCGGTTATGACTGCAACTGCCTTTATGCGGGCCTGACAGCTTTAACGGCCACGTTGTCCTTTGGGCGCGCCTTTGGGCCCCCCTGCTGGTTTTGGTTTGCCAGAGGTGAAGACCTTGCCGCCGGTGCCAAATTTGCTCGAGCTGGGCGCTTTGCCTCCACTGCCGCTGCGTTTTGCCGCGTCACGTGCTGCTTTATCGGGACGGAAGGTTTTGATCGGCTTGCCGCGGGGCACGTAATTATCTTCGTCGTCATTACGGGCGCGGGGCAGGCCAGGCTGACCCGGTCCACCAAATTCACCTTTGTGAGGTACGCGCCGTTTGAACCCGCGTTTCACTTCTGTTGGTGCGGCTGGAGCAGCCCCCAGCAGATCATCAGCTTCAGGGCCAAGCTGATCGCGCAGCACTTTGCGGCGGATTTCTTCTACGGCGCCTTGGGCAAGTTCACCGATCTGAAACGGGCCATAGCTTACGCGGATCAGGCGGTTCACGGTCATGCCGATCACTTCCATTGCACGGCGGATTTCGCGGTTCTTGCCCTCGCGCAAACCAACCGTTAGCCACGCATTCGCACCCTTTTGACGGTCCAGCACAACTTCCATTGGTTGGAACGGTTGCCCTTCCGCGACGATTCCCTTGCGCAGTGGCTCAAGCTCTTCGTCCGTTGGACGCCCGTTCACCCGCACGCGGTAGCGCCGCAACCATCCGGTTGACGGCAGTTCCAACCGGCGCTTTACGCCGCCGTCATTGGTCAGCAGCAGCAACCCTTCAGAATTCAAATCAAGACGCCCGATGCTCATCACACGCGGCATATCGGCGGGCAGGGAATCGTAGATTGTCTCGCGGCCCTTTTCGTCATTGTCGGTTGTCACAAGGCCTCGCGGCTTGTGATACAGCCACAGGCGCGCAGGTTCTGCCGCGCCCACGGGCTTTCCATCCACAACGATGCGGTCGGCCTCTGTCACGTTGAGGGCGGGGGAATCGATTACTTTGCCGTTCACGCTCACACGGCCGGCTTCGATCATCCGCTCGGCTTCGCGCCTGCTGGCGATGCCTGCGCGAGAGAGGGTCTTTGCGATGCGGTCGCCGCTTGGCGTATCTGATGTGCTGTCATTCATGTCATTGCCATAGCGCAACCGCCCCCCTTGCGAAAGAGAGGGATTTACCGCCATCTTGGGAGATGGAATTCAAATCTCATATGCAAGCAGCCCTTTTGGAGGCGCGTTCGGCAGCTTCACGCGGCGAGGTGCCGGTTGGTGCCGTGGTGGTTTCGCCCAAGGGGGAAGTGATCGGGAGCGCTGGAAACCGCACCCGATCCGATAATGATCCTACGGCCCATGCCGAGATCCTCGCGATTCGGGCTGCCTGTGCGCATCTAGGCTCCGAGCGCCTGATCGGTTGCGCGCTATATGTAACGCTTGAGCCTTGCGCGATGTGTGCAGGTGCCATCACTGCTGCGCGGATCGATAGGCTCTATTACGGCGCGGCCGATCCGAAATCGGGCGGTGTAGCACAAGGCGCCCGTGTATTTGCGCATTCCCAATGCCATCACATCCCCGAAGTCTTTGACGGTATTGCAGAGCGGGACGCCGCCGCTCTGCTGCGTGATTTTTTCGCGGCCAAACGCGGCGGTTGAACGCCTAAAGCGTAATCGCTTCCATCACCTGTGGTTCAAGCACCGATGTTCCGGGCAGCACGCCATTTATCAGCGCTTCTGCGGATTGCTCTAGCATAGGCATGGTGCGGTAATGGCAGGGAATCACAACGTTGAAGTTGAAATAGGTCCGCGTGGCATAGGCCGCCATATCCATATCCATCGTGAAATGCCCCCCCGCTGACAAAATGCCGATATCGGGTTTATAATAATCACCGATCCACGCCATATCCGCCATCAGGCCTGTATCGCCCGAGATATAGATACAATGACCTTCGCCGCGCAGGATGAAGCCGGATTCAGTCCCCATATAGCGCTGGACGCCGTCCACTGCGGCTGTTGAGGAATGTGAGGCAGGCACCATGCTGGCGCTCACTTTGTCACCCAGCGCGATTGTGCCGCCCATATTGAACATCGCGCCTTCGACAGCGCCTTGCGCGTGCAGGTGCATGGCAAGTTCATACATCCCAGACAGCGGCGCACCTGTATCCTTCGAGATTTGCACCACATCAGCGATGTGATCAAAATGTGCATGTGTGACCAGTATTTGCGTTGCACCCGTGATTGCTGCCTTGTGCTGGTCCTCAGGCAACATCGGATTGCCTGTGAGCCAGGGGTCGACCAGCACGACCTGATCTTCGATTTCGATGCGGAATGATCCGTGCCCAAGCCAGATGATGTTCATAGCGGTTCTCCTGCTGATTATTTAACAGCAACTTACCCCATCACGCGGCGAAAGCGAGAGGGCGTGGGCAATTTCGGGGCAAGGTTATGGCCTGCGACTTGCTTGCGCAGCACGAGAGCGGTAGAGGACGGATAAGCAGATGAGGATTGAATATGTCGATTGATGAAAGCACCGCCGCCCGCGTGGCGAAACTGGCCCGTATCAAAGTTGAGCCCGAGGCGCTGCCTGCGCTGGCACAAGAGTTCAACACGATCCTCGGCTTCATCGAGCAGTTGGCCGAAGTTGACATCGAGGGCGTCGAGCCGATGACCTCAGTCACGCCGCAAAGCATCAAGCGCCGCGCTGATGTGGTCACGGATGGCGACATGCAGGACGCGATCCTGAAAAATGCGCCTGACGCGCGTGAAGGCTTCTTTGCTGTGCCGAAGGTGGTAGAATAATGACTGACTTGAACAAATTGGGTCTGGCCCAAGCCCGCGATGCCCTGCGCAAAGGGGAGACAAGCTCCAAAGAGCTGACCGAAGCCTGTCTGAAAGCCATCGAAGGCGCAGGCGCGCTCAACGCATTTGTACACCAAACGCCTGAGATCGCACTTGAGCGCGCAGCGGCCGCCGATACGCGCATCAAAGCAGGCGATGCCCCTGCCATGTGCGGGTTGCCCATCGGGATCAAAGATCTGTTTTGCACCAAAGGTGTGCCGTCCCAAGCGGCCTCGCGCATCCTTGAAGGGTTCAAGCCCGAGTACGAATCAACCGTGAGCCAGAATTTGGCTGATGCAGGCGCGGTAATGCTCGGTAAGCTAAACATGGACGAATTCGCCATGGGCTCCTCCAATGAAACTTCTGCCTATGGCAACGCAATCAACCCGTGGCGCCGTGAAGGCTCTGATACGCCTCTCACACCGGGTGGTTCTTCTGGTGGTTCTGCTGCGGCTGTTGCTGCTGACCTGTGCCTTGCGGCGACAGGGACGGACACAGGCGGCTCGATCCGCCAGCCTGCGGCTTTTACAGGTACAGTCGGGATCAAGCCGACCTATGGCCGCTGTTCGCGCTGGGGTGTGGTGGCATTCGCGTCATCACTGGACCAAGCAGGCCCAATGACGAAAAACGTGCGCGATGCGGCGATCATGCTGGAAGCCATGTGCAGCTATGACCCCAAAGACAGCACCTCTGCCGAGATCGCAGTGCCAAACTTTGAGGCGGCACTGACAGGTGACGTGCGCGGCAAGAAAATCGGTATTCCAAAGGAATACCGCATGGACGGTATGCCCGCCGAGGTCGATGCGCTGTGGCAAGACGGGATTGCGATGATGAAGGCCGCAGGGGCCGAGATCGTCGATATCTCCCTGCCGCACACGAAATACGCGCTGCCAGCCTATTATGTGATCGCACCTGCGGAGGCCTCTTCAAACCTCGCGCGTTATGATGGTGTGCGGTACGGCCACCGTGCCAAGCTAGACGCAGGTGACGGCATCACAGAGATGTATGAAAAAACCCGCGCTGAAGGGTTCGGACCAGAGGTCCAGCGCCGCGTGATGGTGGGGACCTATGTCCTCTCCGCTGGTTTTTATGACGCCTATTATAACCGTGCACGCCGCGTGCGGACACTGATCAAGAAAGACTTTGATGATGTGTTCGCTGCTGGAATTGATTGCATCCTGACCCCCGCTACGCCTTCTGCCGCTTTCGGCTTGGGCGAGATGACCGATGCGGACCCGATCAAGATGTATCTCAATGACGTATTTACCGTGACTGTGAACCTTGCAGGCCTGCCAGGCATTACCGTGCCAACCGGCGTGGATGCGCAGGGTCTGCCGATGGGTCTGCAGCTGATCGGGCGTCCGTGGGAAGAGGCCGATCTGCTGTCTTCCGCCTATGCGCTGGAGCAAGCGGCAGGTTTTGTAGCCAAACCGCAGAAATGGTGGTAGACGGCCCCCTTAATGCGCAACAAATGCAGGCTATTAAGATGATGAGTGTTCGATTCGTATTGGGTGCAGTTGCTGCTCTCGGGCTGGCGGCGTGTCAGCCTGAGGCCCCCGAAGACAGCCGATTTGGCGTAGGTTTTGACCAGACGTTTGATGCTCAACGCACCAATCGCGATGCTGCGCTGGCGGGTATGAATGCCGTTCCAGCAGCCCCCACGATAAGCGCGCAACCTTTGCCCGCCACTGGATCTGCTGCGGATACTGCGGCGCAAACAACTGCGATTCTTGCACAAACGCGCAGCTCGGATGCAGAAAGCCTTGCTGCTGCGGCCAACAACTCTGGTGTGGCCCCAATCGTGGCAAGCCCCTCCAATCCGCCCCCAGCCGTTTTGGATAATGCGTCAGGCATCAGCCAAGAGAACAATTTCGACGCAGTATCAGGACAACGCAGCATTGAGGGCGATGCTGCACGCCTTGCTGCGAACCGCGCCCAATATCAGGTTATCCAGCCGCAGGCCCTACCTGAGCGGACGGATACAGGACCCAATATCGTGGCCTATGCGCTCTCCACATCGCATCCTGTTGGCACAAAAGTATACCGCCGTAGCGGATTTAACGCGAAGAATCGCTATGCTCGTAGTTGCAGCCAGTACCGCCATCAGGATCACGCCCAAACGGCGTTCCTTGAGGCGGGTGGCCCACAGCGTGATCGTAGTGGCATGGACCCTGACGGTGATGGTTATGCCTGTCGCTGGGATCCATCGGTCTTTCGTAACGTAAGCGGCGGATAAGGCGCGCGCCGATGGTGCGCATGCAATCCTCTCCGAACTGCGGGCCGCGCCGCGATGGGCTTAGGCCCTCGTTGATAGTGATTCACTACACTGCAATGGAGACGGCGCAGGCCGCTCTTGATCGCCTGTGCGACCCCCAAGCAGAGGTCTCGGCCCACTACCTCATAGGTGCGCAGGGTGACGTGACCCAGATGGTCGAAGAAGCCGAGCGGGCATGGCACGCGGGCGCAGGCGAGTGGTGTGGCAAAGACGATATTAACTCACGCTCCATCGGGATCGAGTTGGACAATCGTGGATGCCATCCGTTTTCCGAACCGCAAATGGCTGCACTCGAAGGGTTGTTGCGCGGAATAATGGGACGTTGGACTATCCCCGCGTCAGGAGTGATCGGCCATTCTGACATGGCTCCCGGACGTAAAACAGATCCGGGCCCCCATTTTGATTGGGCGCGACTTGAGTATCAGGGCCTCGCTGCGCCCAAACGCAGACACGCAGGCAGCGATGTAGATGAAGCATCCTTCAGGGAAGCTGCTCAGAGCGCTGGATTTACGGCTCAGGCGGATTTTGACACGCTTTTGCATACAACCCGTTTGCGCCGCGCACCGTGGCGCACAGGTCCTCTGCAGCAGGCCGACTTTGATCTCTAATGGCCACCGCAACATATTCTAAGTGAATATCCTCATTGACCGCATGCCTTGCTGCGGCGTAAGCCACGTCTTGCGCGGAAGGCTGGATGGCTGCTTTGTTATCTTCGGGTAATGGGGAGGAAAGTCCGGACTCCAATAAGAAACGGTGCCGGGTAACGCCCGGGCGGGGTAACCCGACGGAAAGCGCCACAGAAAATAAACCGCCTGCTTCTTCCAAAGTTCGCTTTGGGTCAGTGGCAGGTAAGGGTGAAACGGTGGGGTAAGAGCCCACCGCGCGGCTGGCAACAGCGGCGGCATGGCAAGCCCCACTTGGAGCAACGCCAAATAGGGACCGCGTGCCGCATCTGTCTTCGGGCAGGTCGGCGGAGCCTCTTATGCTCCAGCAGGTCCGGGTTGGCGGCTGTAGCTGTGTCGGCAACGGCATGGTCAGAGGAATGGTCATCTATGAGGGGTAACCCTCGGGACAAAATCCGGCTTATAGGCCTTCCGCGCATGGATTTTATCGGCCGAACGGGATTTTTGGAAATTCCTGGGCGGAAAGTTCGAATTTTCCGTCTCCCGCTGCCGATGTTGCGCGATACGGGGTTGACTCGGGCCGTGGCAGGGGTAGAACCCGAAACTCAGAGATTACGCGCACGTATCAAGGGATATGCAGCGCCGCACAGGAGAATACAAAATGGCTAAGCCAACCACGATCAAGATCCGTCTGAACTCGTCCGCGGGCACAGGCCATTTCTACGTCACCAAAAAGAACGCGCGTACCATGACCGAGAAAATGGTCATGAAGAAATATGACCCCGTTGCGCGCAAGCACGTGGAATACAAAGAAGGCAAGATCAAGTAAGATCGCCTCTTTTTGAAGACCCAAATCAGGGAGCCACGTTAAGTCGTGGCTCCTTTTGCATTTGTTCTTGCAGGAAATTGTCATGCCACGCGAAGGCCATTTTATTAATCGCTCAAACAGGCTTCGTGCAGCCATGTTGGGGGCGAATGACGGCGTTGTATCAATATCGAGCCTTATGATCGGTGTGACCGCCGCAGGCATGGTGCGCGGCGATATTTTACTGACCGGATTGGCGGGTCTCGTGGCGGGCGCACTTTCGATGGCTGCGGGCGAGTATATTTCGGTCTCAACACAAGCTGACGTCGAGGAGGCCGATCTGGAACGCGAAAGGGTAGCCCTGATCGAGGACCCCGAATATGAGCTGGACGAATTGACGGAAGGTCTGGAGGCACGCGGTGTCGAGAGTCTGCTGGCCCGTGAAGTCGCTCAGCAGATGACCCGCCACGATGCTCTTGGTGCTCATGCGCGCGAGGAGTTGGGGATGTTCGGCCTTGCAGGGCAGGCGGACCCGCAACAAGCAGCCGCTTATTCTGGCGCTGCCTTTGCACTTGGGGCAGCATTGCCGTTGGTTGCTGCTGTCGCGACGCCAGTTGGTATGGCGGGACCCGTAATTGCAGCGATTGCCATTTTGACGCTTTGCCTGTCGGGGGCATTAGGCGCACGTCTAGGGGGGACGCCGATGTTACCTGCCGTGCGCCGTGTTGCGCTTTTGGGTAGTGCAGCCATGCTGCTGACTTGGGGCATTGGTAGCACCTTTAATATAACCCACTGATCTGGCTGAAAGACACGTGGCCATGAAAAAAGCCGCCCTCGAAAGGGCGGCTTTAAGTCATTCAGCGCAGTGCGAAGGTTACTCGCGGCTACCGAAAAGTTGCAGAAGCATCATGAACATGTTGATGAAGTTCAGGTACAGGCTGAGTGCGCCCATGATTGCTGACTTGCCCAACCATTCTGAGTCACCGTGCTGTGCGTGCGCGATGTAGTCGGTCTTGATGCGCTGTGTGTCGTAGGCGGTCAGGCCAGCAAAGATCAGAACACCGATTGCGGAGATTGCGAAAGTCATTGCGCCACTCTGCATGAAGATGTTGATGATTGATGCTGCGATCAGGCCGATGACACCCATGATAAGGAACGAACCCCAACCAGAGATGTCTTTTTTTGTCGTGTAGCCATAGAGCGACAGGCCCGCAAAGGCGATGGAGGTGACCAAGAAGACCTGAATGATCGACGCGCCTGTGTACACAAGAAAGATGGAGCTAATGGACAGACCCATGACGAATGCAAAGGCGTAGAACATGAGTTGCGCAGTGGCGGCCGACATCTTGTTGATCATCGCGCTAAAGCCAAAGACCATCGCGAGAGGTGCAAACATCACAACCCATTTGAGCGGGGAGCCATAAAGCGCTTGGCCCAAACCGGTAAGGTACTGACCTTCACGCAAGGCCATAGTGGCGCCTGCAGGGTCGGATGTCACCGCAAGGCCTGAAATGGCCCATGCCGCGGCGAAAGTGATCAACATGCCTACGGACATTGTTCCGTAAACTTTGCTCATGTGTGCGCGCAGGCCTTCATCAATCGCGGCGGTGCGGCTTCCGGCACTGGTCCGGATTGTATTCACGTCTGCCATCTAAAACTCCCTAAAACTGGCCCGCGCAAAGATTTTCTGGCGGGGACACCGTCAATATCGTGATAGATGCGCTTCTTTTCAAGGTTTTTCGGTCAGGTTTTCCTAGATGGTTAGCACTTCCATGAAGCCGGGGCGTCCCAAACGGGTCTTTGCGCTTCAGCCTGCGCATCTGGAGCGGTGATTCCCACGTCCGCCAGTTGGGATGGATCAAGGGCGGCAAGGGCGCGGCGGCTGCGCCACAGGGCGTAGGCATTCCAGAAGGAAAGACGGGCAGGGCGTGAGCAAGAGGCGGGGTGAGACAGGACAATACGCATGGCGGACTCCAGTTTGGTGATGGGTTGTTAATTATTCATTCCGATACTTGATGTATGACTTAGATGCTGACATGATGAAAATGAATGTTACTGATGTGACTCATTTGATTTGGTGATGTATGAGAAATCTTGATCTTGCGACCCTGCGCGCACTCGTGGCCGTGGCTGATGCTGGGGGTGTTACCCGGGCGGCGGGTTTCTTGCACCTGACCCAATCTGCGGTCTCGATGCAGCTTAAACGGCTTGAGGAACTGCTTGATGTGCAACTGCTGGACCGCAGCGGACGGTCTATTGCGTTTACGGCCAGCGGGGACCAGCTCTTGAGCTATGCGCGCCGCATGGTTGCCATGAACGATGAGGCGGTGGCCCGCCTCACGGCGCAGGAATATACCGGCACACTGCGCCTTGGGGTTCCGCATGACATTGTGAACCCCGCGATCCCGCAGGTCCTTAAGCAGTTCAATGCGATGTTCCCCGCCACCCGCATCGCGCTTGAATCCTGCCACACGCGGACCCTCAAAGAGATGTTCGCAAAGGGTGAATGCGATATCATCCTTACGACTGAAACATCGGTGGAGGCGGGTGGCGTTACATTGGCGCGCCGTCCTCTCCATTGGATCGGTGCGCGTGGTGGGGCGGCGTGGCGGCAAAGGCCGCTCAGCATTGCTTATGGTCGTCTTTGCACCTTCCGCCCGTTGGTCGTCGCAGCATTGGACAATGCGAACATCGACTGGCAAATGTTGCTGGAGACGGACAACGACAGTGCAATCCACGCCACGGTGAGCGCTGATCTGGCTGTGCACACCGCCATTGAAGGCACCGAGCCTCAGCAATTCGAACGAATCGATCATAGCGGCGCGCTGCCTGACCTGCCGGATCAGCTCATTAACCTCTACATGGCTCAGGGTGACGTTTCGGAACCCATGCAGCAGTTGGTCACGTTACTGCGCGCAAGGTTGGGCGATAAGTGAGGGGGCACCGTTGCAGTGCCTGACTGCGCGTTGAGTGTTATTACACGCGTGAAACGTTTTGTACTTCGCGATCGGCTTTACCGTAGGGTCTTTCCAAGCCCCTCTAATTATTTAGTTTCCGATCAAGGGGAGCGCTACTTTGGGGGCGGAGGATGAATCGACGCACCGTAGGTCGCCTGTTGACTTGCAGCTATGGCTTCAAAGGATCATTCCCGAAATGGACTGGATATCCCCTGCTCTTTAATATTCTAAAATTTGAATGTTTATCCCATCCCCTACTTTGCGTGGGTCGTAAGTTGCCCTATGGTGTCTTCCCAGCAGTCCCTGTCGCCTCCTTAGCAATCGCAAGGCGGTACTTGGAACCAGAAGCTGCGCATTTGTACGAGGGAGCTTAACGAACCATGACCCATATTGTTGATACCCACGTGGGTATCAAAATTCGTGAACGCCGATGGTTGATTGGCATGACGCAGCAACAGCTGGCTGAGCATGTCGGAATCAAGTTCCAGCAAATCCAGAAGTATGAGACTGGTGCAAACCGTGTCAGCGCATCGCGACTTTGGGATATTTCGGAGGCTTTGGATGTGCCTGTGTCCGCTTTCTTCGAGGGATTGGGCAAAGGGGGCAAAACACCGCCCGCACCAGCAAGCAATCTGCCCCATGATGTGGCGAGCGGAAAGGAATCTATGGATCTGCTGCGTACCTATTACGGGATTCCACTCGACCGCCGCCGCCGCCTGTTTGATCTGGCCCGTGTTCTGAGTGATGTAGCCTGAGTTTGTACCGAATTTGAACTAACGCCTCTGATCGCAACGTGTTTTTTCATCGCCCGTCCTTGCATGGTTGGCGCAGGAGTGAGACGACAGAGCTATGAATATTGATACAAAACTGACCAATGATCTAACCCGTGTCGCCCATTTGTTGGCGGACGCTGCGCGTGAAGTGATCCTGCCGTATTTTCGGAGCGCCGATTTAGGGGCCGATAACAAACTGCTGGGTGGCTATGATCCCGTGACAGAGGCCGACCGCGGCGCCGAAGTCGCGATGCGCGCGGTTTTGGCCGAGCATCGCCCCGACGATGGGATTCTCGGGGAGGAGTTGGGCGCAAAGTCTGGCACGAGTGGCCTTACATGGGTTTTGGACCCGATTGACGGCACCCGTGGTTTTGTCGCTGGTACGCCGACATGGGGCGTTCTGATTGCTGTTGGACCTGCATCTGGCCCGATCATCGGTATCGTCGATCAGCCTTATATTGGGGAGCGGTTTTTAGGCACGCCAGAGGGGGCAACCCTGACGCGTGACGGACAGACCCGCACGATCCAAACACGTGCTGCGCGCCCGTTGGCGCAGGCGGTGGTGTTCACGACATTCCCTGAAGTAGGGAGCCCCGCGGAAGGCGCTGCATTCGGTGCAGTCGCGGCGCAGGCTCAGCTCACGCGTTATGGCATGGACTGCTATGCCTATGCGTTGGTCGCCTCTGGTCAGGTTGATCTGGTGATTGAGGCGGGCCTGAATTCATACGATATCCAAGGACCGCTTGCGCTTATTCAGGCGGCAGGTGGCATTGTGACGGATTGGGAGGGTGGTCCTGCACATGATGGTGGCCGCGTGATCGCAGCGGCCAACGCTGAAATTCATGCTGAAGCGCTGGCAATTTTGTGCGGGGCGGTTTCGTCATGACTGTAACCCTCCTGCGCGGTGCGAGCACCATCCTCACGATGGACGATGCACGACGGGAGTTGGCGGATCATGATATCCTGATGCGCGACGGCGTTATCGCCGATATTGGCGTTGGGTTGGTGGCACCAGAAGGTGCCGAAGTGTTGAACGCTCATGGATGCCTCTTGACCCCCGGTTTGGTGAATACGCACCACCATCTATACCAAAGCCTCACCCGCGCTGTTCCAGGCGGACAGGACGCACTGCTTTTTGGTTGGCTGCGCACGCTTTATCCGATCTGGCAGCAGTTCACTCCCGATCATATGCACGTCTCGGCGCAGGTCGGGCTGGCGGAGCTGGCTCTGTCAGGATGTACGCTAAGCTCGGACCATCTTTACCTTTACCCCAATGGGTCACGGTTGGAGGATACGATCCACGCCGCCGCCGAAGTCGGGCTGCGCTTTCATCCTACACGCGGCGCGATGAGCATCGGGGAGAGTGCAGGCGGTCTCCCGCCCGATGCTTTGGTCGAGGATGAGGACGCTATTCTTGAGGACTGCATCCGCGTTATCGACGCCTTTCATGATCCCGCTGAGGGATCGATGTGCCGTGTCGGCATCGCCCCCTGTTCGCCCTTCTCGGTGAGTACAGACCTCATGCGCAGCGCGGCGCTGCTGGCCCGTGACAAGGGTGTGATGCTGCATACCCATCTGGCCGAGAATGACGAGGACATTGCCTATTCGCTGGAAACCTTCGGCTGTCGCCCCGGCGAATATGCCGAAAGCCTTGGATGGGTCGGCCCTGATGTGTGGCACGCGCATTGTGTCAAACTAGACCCCGCAGAGATCGCGCTGTTTGCCCGCACAGGCACTGGAGTTGCGCATTGCCCGTGCTCGAATTGTCGCCTTGGCAGTGGCATTGCTCCGCTGCGGGCAATGCGGGATGCGGGCGTACCTGTGGGGCTTGGCGTTGACGGCTCTGCGAGCAATGATGCGGGTAATCTGGTGGCGGAGGCCCGTCAGGCAATGCTGCTCCAGCGGGTCAGCATTGGCGCGGACGCCATGAGTGCCCGCGAAGCGCTTGAGATCGCGACCCGTGGCGGCGCGGACATTTTAGGCAGGCCTGATTGTGGCCGTCTTGAAGTGGGTAAGCGCGCGGATATTGCGGTTTGGGACATGACTTGTGTTGAGGCGGCAGGGTCTTGGGACCCCGCCGCGCTGCTTTTGGCTGGTCCAACAGCCGTTCGGGATCTTTTTGTCAACGGCCGCGCTGTAGTGAGGGAGGGACATATCACTACACTAGACATGGGTGGGCTCTTGGCGCGTCAGCGGCAACTGGCCATGTCACTAAAGGAGCACTTATGATGCGTTTATTATTCACCCTTATGATGGGTCTTACATTTGCGGCTTGTGGCGGACCAAGCTCAGCACCATTGGCGCAGCAATCGCAAGCGGCAGGTGTGTCGGCCACGACTACTGTTAATCGCATTCGCGGACGGGCAGGGGTATCTGGTGTGAAACGCAGCGGTGTCCTGAATGCCGTCGCGCAAGCGCATGCCGATGATATGGCTACCAACAACTTCTTTGGCCACACAGGCAGCAATGGCTTAACAGTTGCGCAGCGCGTTAAGAGGGCGGGTTATAAGTGGTGCGTCGTTTCGGAAAATGTTGCCAAAGGATACAAGTCGCGCGCCAGAGCGATTGAAACGTGGCGTACTTCAAAGGGCCATTACCAAAATATTGTTAACGGCAAGGCGCGCGAATTCGGTTTGGCGCAGGCGGGAGATTATTGGGTCATGGTACTGGCTGCGAAACGCTGCTGAGTTGTAGTCAGGGCAGGGGCATCACTGCTTAACGCAGGCACCACCGATCCACGTTGCCCGAACGGCGCGGTCATCGCCCAACATCAAGGTGGCGAATACGTCCTCCCAGACGGAACCCGATCTGTTTGCGCGCTGGGCAATCGCCTGTGTCGAGCGCAGATCAAGCACCGCAATATCCGCATAATGGCCCATAGCGAGGGCGCCAATTTCGGCTCCGAGATGCAGCGCATTGGCCGATCCAGCAGTGGCGAGCCACAAAAGCTGTGCAGCATGAAGCGGATGGCCATGATGTTGCGCCGCCTCATAGGCCGCCGCCATGGTGCGCAACATAGAGAACGAAGAGCCGCCGCCCGTATCTGTTGCCAACCCCAATGGAATGCCACGGGCGGCCAGTTCAGGCAGGTTTAGTGCGCCTGACCCAATAAATGCATTGGATGTGGGACAGTGGATCACACGGCCCTGCACCTCGGCAAGTCTGTCCACCTCTCGCGGAGTTAGATGAATCGAATGGCCGTAAAGCCCACGTGCACCCAGCAATCCGTGTGCCTCATAAGTATCGAGATAATCACGTGCTTCCGGGAAAAGGCTGTGCACCCATTCGATCTCGTCGGTTTGCTCGCTCAAGTGGGTCTGCATCAGGCAATCAGGATGCTCTGCCCAAAGCGCCCCGAGCGCACTCAACTGCTCTGGTGTCGACGTTGGTGAGAAGCGCGGCGTGATCGCATATTGCGCGCGCCCCTTACCGTGCCATTTTTCGAGCAAAAGTTTGCTGTCATCATAGGCGGACTGAACGGTATCGCGCAAATCATCAGGCGCATTGCGGTCCATGCAGGTCTTGCCCGTTACAACTGCCTGTCCACGCTTGGCAGCCTCTGAGAAGAGCGCGTCGACACTCATAGGATGGATCGTCGCAAACGAGGCCGCCGTGGTGGTGCCATGCGCCGCTGTGAGGTCGAGATACCGCGCGGCAATCGCGCTTGCATAGCCCGGATCGCTGAACCGTGCTTCCTCGGGGAAGGTATAGGTATTGAGCCAGTCAATCAGCCGCTTGCCCCAACTCGCGATCATCGCGGTTTGGGGGTAATGCACGTGAGCATCCACGAAACCGGGACAAATCAAATCGTCGCCATAGGAGATCACGCGCGCTTCGGGGTGAGCGGACTTGAGCGTTGCCGCATCACCAACCGCGATGATCTTCGTACCTTGGATCAGCACCGCGCCAGCGCTGTCTATGCGCACGCAGTCCTCCCAAGGTTCCTTGAAAGGATCGCCGTGAAAGGTGAGCGTCTGGCCGGTGAGGAGGGTCTGTTTTTGCATGAGCGTGATTGTACTCTTTTGGTCCGCAGCAGCAATGGGCCGTGCTGTTAAAATCATCGCGTAGACAGGTGCGCGCCATTGTGGTCAGCGCGCCGCCTGAGTATGTTGCGACAAATTCATAAAGGGGCGACGCGCATGTCAGATCAGGTGATTGAGACGGACCTCGATAGCGACGAGCCTGACGGCTATGTGCTCGGCAAACGTGACGTCTCCGCGATCCTCTATGCGGTCGAAATTGAGGATCGCGAAAAGCTGACCGAGCTGATGGAGCCGCTGCACGCGGCTGACATCGCCGACCTTTTGGAACAGATCAGTGCATTTGATCGCGCCAAGTTGATCCGCCTCTATGACCGTGAGTTCGACGGTGAAATTCTGTCCGAACTCGATGAGGCCATTCGTGATGAGGTGGTCGCACTGCTGACCCCGCAAGTGTTGCAAGAAGCGATGCGCGTACTCGACAGTGACGATGTTGTCGACATTCTCGAAGACCTCGAAGATGCGCAGCAGGCCACGATCATGGGCGCGCTAGATGAGGGTGATCGCGCCGCCGTCGAACAGGCGATGTCCTATCCGGAGTATTCCGCAGGCCGCCTGATGCAGCGCGAAACCGTGATGGCGCCAGAGCACTGGACCGTTGGGCAAGCCATTGATCATTTGCGCGAAACGCCCGAGGCAGAGCTGCCTGACCAGTTTTACCATATTATCATCGTTGACCCGCGCCTGCATCCTGTCGGTAATGTGACACTGGGTAAATTGATGCGCTCCAAGCGGGAAACGCCGCTGAAAGCCCTGTTTGAGGAAACGTTCAAGGTTTTTTCCGCCACGCAGGTCGAGGGCGATGTGGCCTATGCGTTTAACCAGTACCACCTGATATCTGCTCCTGTAGTAGATGAGGATGGCCGTCTGATCGGGGTGATTACCATCGATGATGCGATGGCCGTGCTGGACGAGGAACACGAAGAAGACATCCTGCGCCTAGCGGGTGTGGGCGATGGTTCGCTTTCGGACCGCGTCATCATGACGACCAAGCAGCGCTTGCCGTGGCTGGCGGTCAACCTTGTGACGGCGATTGCCGCCTCTATGGTGATCGCACAGTTCGAGGTGGCACTGGCCCAGATCGTGGCCCTTGCCGTGTTGATGCCTATCGTTGCGTCCATGGGCGGCAATGCAGGAACCCAAAGCCTTACCGTGGCAGTGCGCGCACTGGCGACCAAGGATCTCACCGGCTCAAACGTGTGGCGGGTTATCCGTCGTGAATGTCTGGTGGGGCTGATCAACGGTACGATCTTCGCTGTGGTTATGGGCATCGTCGGTGTGATTTGGTTCGGCTCTCCCGCGCTGGGCGGTGTGATCGCATTAGCGATGATCTTGAACATGGTTGTGGCGGGGTTGGCAGGGACTGGCATACCAATTTTGCTTGAGCGGATAGGCGTAGACCCCGCGCTCGCCTCGGGTGCTTTTGTGACGACCGTGACCGATGTGGTCGGGTTCTTTGCCTTCCTCGGACTGGCCGCAGCTGTCCTGCTATGAGCATGGCCGAGATCAAAGCAAAAGCCCGAAAGGAAGCGTTTGCACGCCGCAAGCCGCTGTTCGAAAGGGCAAATGCCGCTCAGGCAGGATATCTTAGCGAAGTTCTCGCGGGGTACCGCGGCGTGCCACTATCGGGGTTTATGCCGATCCGCACGGAGATTGACCCGCGCCCTGCAATGAACGAGGCCGCAGCCTATGGCGCTGTTGGTGTTCCCGTAATTGAGGCAGAGGCACAGCCATTGAGGTTCGCGCGCTGGACGCCTGATGCCGCGATGGTCGTGGGGCCATTTGGCGCGAAGGTGCCAGCCGCGTTAGAGTTCTTTGAGCCTGAAATCGTGATCGTGCCACTGCTCAGCTTTGACCGTAACGGCGGGCGCTTGGGCTATGGCGGCGGGTTTTATGACCGCACCCTAGAGATGCTGCGCAGCCGCCGCGCCACGCTGGCAATCGGGTTCGCCTTTGCGGGACAGGAGGTCGAGGCGGCCCCCTTGGAGGCGACTGATCAACCGCTTGATCTGATCGTGACCGAAGCGGGTGTGATTGAGGTTGGGTGAGGTGTTTTCGAGCGTCTTCTCAAAGTTTCTCTTGCTGCAAAAGGTGATGGTCCACAACGCGGGCGAAGATGCTGTGGATCGCGTTCTGTGAAGTCGCGGCCAGTTGAATCCTTTTGTATTATTTGTCATCTTTCAAATCTATGAGAGCAATGATCACAGCACTTGTTTTTATAGCATTCGCAAGCTCGGCCGCTTGGGGGCAAGTTGGCGGCTTGAGGTATGAAGAAGACTGTATTCCATACATAAATTTTCTTGATGCGAATAAACCAGCCACAGACGTTATTCAAAACGCAGATAATTGCGACGAATATCAACGCTTAATACTGGGAAGTAAGGATTGGGCAG
>JBALTK010000073.1:0-16944 GCA_036964385.1 Sulfitobacter sp.
CCGTGATGTGCGGGCTGTCCATTGGCACAACGTCATAGCCGCGTGCCGGCAGGCCTGCAGCGCGCAAGGCGGCCAACATCGGCGCGCCCATGCGACCACAGCCTGCTACTCCGGTACGTGAGCGCATTATTTCACGATGTGTTCGTCTTTGACGAACATGTTAGCCCATGCACGGTCCATCAAATCAGGGCTCATCTGATAGGGGATGCCCTCGAATTCACAGATCGCGATGATCTGGTCGATCAAAAAGATCGGCTGATAGTTCGCATAAATGTTGTCGATGGTGGGATATTTGTTCTTGAGCAGGTGGATCAGGGTCGCTTCGTCGAGCGGCATTTTGCGTTTCTTGGCCATCATGGCAAAGATTTTCAGGAAGTTCGCCTGATTTGGACCGTCGATTTTGATTTTGAAGAAGATACGGCGCAGAGCCGCGGTATCGAAAATTTCGTTCGGGTGGAAGTTGGTCGAGAAGATGACCAGCGTGTCGAAAGGCACCTCGAATTTCTCGCCCGATTGCAGAGCGAGGATGTCCTTGCTCTCTTCTAGTGGAACGATCCAGCGGTTGACGATGGACTGTGGTGGCTCTTTCTGGCGGCCAAGGTCATCCACGATGAAGATACCGCCAGTTGATTTCAACTGGAGCGGGGCCTGATAGGTTTTGGCCGTAGGGTTATAAACCAGATCGAGCATGTCGATGGTCAATTCACCGCCTGTAATTACCGCAGGGCGCTGGCAGCGCACATAGCGCGCGTCGTAGCGGGTGATGCGGCGCAAGGAGTTCGGATCCTGTTCCTCTTCGTCGATTTGGGTGTGCACAATCGGGTCAAATACGGTGATGACCTGACTTGCGTACTCAATCGCGTGGGGCACATAGACGTGATCGCCAAGTGCGTCGCGGATGCCGTTTGAAATACTGGATTTACCGTTGCCGGGAGGGCCGTACATCAAGATAGAGCGGCCCGCTGAGACCGCAGGTCCGAGATTTCCGAGCAACTCGTCGGGCAGAATCAGATGGCCCATAGCGCCCGTGAGTTGCGCGCGGGTGATTTGCATATTGCGGACGGACTGGCGCTTGACCTGCTCGCGGTACACCTCAAGCGGGACGGGCATCGGACCGAAGTATTCTGACTGGGCCAATGCGTCGAGCGCGCGCGCCTTGCCTCCGTCGGTGAGTTGGTAGCCCATCTCGCCTGCGCCTTCAGCCGTGAAACTGCCCGTCGCCTCGATGAGGCGCTGTGTGCGGCACATGTCGACAAGTTCTTGCACCACGGGAATGGGCAAGCAGACTGCTTTTGACAGATCACTGACCAGATCAAGGTTTTTACGGTAGATCGTCTTGATTAGGATGTCGCGCATCATAACGATGGGCAAACGCATATCGGACAATGTCTTGGGTGTCGGTGGTGACATGACAGTTGTGTTTGGGGCGTTCATGGGGCTGTCCCTGTGCTCAGATCGGGTGTTTGCCCACCCTTAGAGGATAAAAATGGCCGTAATCAGGCACCATAAAGGAAACCGAGGGCCAGATAGATGATCAATGTTGGACCCAATGCGAGGCCCATGGGGAATTTCTTGCCTTGCTCCCAGCTGGCCCAATGGGGAGCAAGCTGGCGCAGACGGGTCATTTTGGCCGTGCGATGTGTGATGATGGCTGCGATGAGGCATCCAAGAAATATAAAGCAAAGCAGGACCAGATCGGCTAATGCAACGAAAGGAGCGGCGGCGGCAATGAACTTGCTATCGCCCGCGCCCATCACGCCGACTGCGTTCAGGATAACGCCGACAATGAGCACGATCACCATGCCCAACAGGCGCCATAGGTAATCGTCAAACGGCAATACGATCAGACCAATCACGACAAAGACAGCCGCAAGCGCCAGATTGGCGACATTGGTGATCTTCATGCGCGACAGGTCAGTATACATCACATAGAGGCAGATCGGCACGACGAAGGGCAAGAACCACGCTGCGGCGTAGGCAGTAATACCCATGGGTCAGGCTTCGAGCGCTGCGAGAGAGCGCGAGGCCGCCTCGAAGTGCTGTGGGTGTGTGTCGATGGCTTCGCGCAGAAGGCCTTTGCCTGTTTCCACGTCGCCTTGTTTGATCGCCGACAGTGCCATGGTGTGCAAAAGCTGCGCGCGCTCTGTCTGGTCCATTGGAGCTACTGGTAGGTTGTAGTTGCGCTGTGCGCCGCGTGCCAGAACGAGGTTATTTTTGGCGGTAAACAGGGACGGGTCCTGTGCGATAGCACTGTTGAACAGGCGCTCGGCGTCTTTGTAGTCGCCGCGTGTCAGTTTGGAATAGCCCCAGTTGTTCAAGACCGGTGCAGGGGAGGTAGTGAGGCCCACGGCGATCTCGTAAAAGCTGTCTGCTTTCTTCCACTGCTTCTTGCTGTCAGCGATGATCGCTTCTAGGCGGTAACGCTTGAACGTCTCGTGCGTAGGCGGAATTGCGGTGAGTGTTTTCTCGGCTGTGGCCCAATCGCCTGAACGGATCAGCGCATCGGCAAGTTCCACACGGTCATCATTGGTTGCGGCGGGCAGGGCCACGGTACGCTGCCATGCGGCGGCACCTTCATCATAACGCTTTGCGCGGATGAGTGAGAGGGCAAGGCCACGGTTGAACTCTACATTTTTTGGCTGCTCGGTAACGACGCGCTGGAAGTAGGTCACAGCCTCGTTCGGGTCGCCAACGGTCAGCATCACGTCATTGAGATTTGCATCATCAATGACATTCACGTCCTGAAAGGCACGCTCGACTGTCTCTTCGCCGCTCTTTTCAGTGCATGCGGATAGCAATGTAGCGCCCGCAAAAAGGGCGATCAAAACGGAATTATGGCGCATTTTTGCGTCCTTTACTGCTTCTGCCTCATGAGGTGCCCCAAGGGTGGGTTGCACGCTATGCCTATGTTTAGGTCACAGCCCCGAGCGGATCACGTAATCTGCCGATCCACGGCGCACCAATTTGTATTCTTCATAGTTACCAGTAGACGTACCAGAATTCTCGGTTTTTTCGAGCGCTAATCGAAGATTGTCTCGGATTGAGACACTTTCGCCATTGTCGAGCGCGAAAGCCTTGCGAAATATCTGGGTTGCGTCGACATTTTTGCCACGCTCCATGAGCACGACGCCGAGATTGTTCCAAATTTCGGGTTGTGTTGCGTCACGTTCAATGGCGCGGCGCAAGAGTGCTTCGGCTTGGCCCAGACGACCCAAGCCGAGATTGGCGGTCCCTAAGCCGGACAGAATTTCGGCGTCCACGGTGCCGCGGTCAATGGCGGCACGGTTGAAGGAGCGGATCGCAAGCTCATATTGACCGGCTGAGACAAGGCGGTGACCCGTCTCAAGATTGTCGGCACCATCGGCGCGCAAATCCACACCGGGGGCGTCTACCGTATCGGGGGATTTTGGACCAAACACAGACGCGCCAAAGCCGCCCGGAGAACAGGCGGCTAAAGCAGTTAGCAGTACAGATAGGAAGGCCGCGTGCCTTAACCGTGATGTCATTATTGTCCGGGTCCGCCCATTTCACTCATTTTCGTGATGCCCATTACGGATGGTCCAACAAGGATGACCAGCAGGGGCGGCACGGTGAACATCATTGTGGCGAGTGTCATCTTGGTTGGCAACTTGTTTGCGGCCTCTTCGGCGCGCATGACGCGTTTGTCGCGCATCTCTTCTGCATAAACGCGCAAAGCATCGGCGATGGACGTACCAAAGGCGGCGGATTGCACCAGCACGGTTACAAAGGACGAGATATCCTGAACCCCGCAACGTGTCCCCATATCGTTGAGCACGTTTACTTTGTCCTTACCCGCTTTCATCTCTTGGGCGACTACCTCGAACTCGTCTGCGAGGGCGGCGTAGGATGCTTTGAGTTCTTTGGCCACACGGACGATACACTGATCAAGTGACTGACCCGCCTCAACGCAGACAAGCATCATATCGAGGCAATCGGGAAAGCCTTGTTCGATTTGCTCTTTACGCTCGGCGACACGGCGGGTGATCCAATATTTGGGCAGCCAATAGCCAACTGCACCAGGGCCAAGGGTCCACATGATTGTCTTTTGCGTGGTCATTTCGACCTCGACGATCATGTTGGTGTAGATGACACCGATCAGCAGGCCAAAGAGACCCAAGGCCATCTGTGCGAAATAAAACATCCGTACAGCATCGCGGGACTGGTAGCCCGCCTGACGCAGCTCGAGCTGTTTCTGACTCAGCTCTTTGTCATCTTCCGGCTCCAAAAACTTGGCGTATTTTTCGAGTTGGGCGTTGCCGTCCTTTTGGCGCAGGGTGGCAGGGCCATCCCCCATACCTTTGCGGACGCTGGCCTGATCACGCTTGAGTTTGTCGAGGGGATCTTCGGGCTGGTTGACCATCATGACGACGGTGATCATGACGATGATCAGGCCGATAGCGCCAAGGATGATGATCATCCCGAACGGACCCATGATTTCGGCGATTGCAGTGTTGATGTTACCGAGCATGATTGCCCCCTAAACTTTGATGTTTGTGAGCACGCGCATCACAAGAAGGTTCACGCCGAGGAAGATACCGACGAAGAAACAGGCGGGAATGAAGTAGGGGGTTGTTTTTACTTCATCGTAATATTGCGGATCGCCGATGTTGATCACAACCAGTGCGACCAGCGGGAAGGCTGATAGGAACTTGCCTGACCATTTCGCCTCGGCGGTGATTGCTTTTACTCGGCGGAATAGGCGGAAGCGTGAGCGGATCACCTTTGCCAGACCTGCGAGGATTTCGGCGAGGTTACCACCAGATTGCTGCTGGATCGTTACGGCCACGGCGAGGAAACGCAAATCCTGCATGTCCAGACGTTCGGCCATTTCCTTGAGCGCTTCGCCGATGTCACGGCCATAGGCGGCTTCATCGGAGATGATCCCGAATTCGGAAGCAAGCGGATCTTGAATTTCCTTCGCGACAATCGAGATCGCGTTCGTAAACGGATGGCCAACGCGCAAGGAGCGGACCATCAGTTCAACCGCATCGGGCAGTTGCTCTTCGATCATGCTCATGCGCTTGCCGGCCTTCATGGAAATCCACATGAATACAGCGCCCACACCCATCGCCACGGAGACGACCAGACGCACAAGAGTTTCTGTTTCAGTCCCAATGGTCAGCGCGAGAAAGATCATGACAGACAGACCCGCCATAACCATCAACAGTTGCTGGGGCGTAAAGGCAATCGCGGCTTTCTGCGCCTTCTCGGACAGCAGGGAATACAGCGGAATGCCCTTGGCTTTCATGTGCTGCTGCATTTCTTTGCGCAGCTTTTCGAGAACCTCTTCGCGGCGGTCGCCCTTCTCGATCATCTCAAGGCGGCGGTTGACGCGGGAGTTCAGCGAGATGGATTTACCAAAGGCCACAAGGTACAGCCCTTCGACGAGCACAAGCACGCCGATAAAGATCAGTCCGTAGATGATTGGTTCTGCACTCATAGTCTTGGTCCTTAAGTAACGAAGTGGTAGGACATAAACTGTCCTTATTCGCTTAAAACGGGGTCGTCTTATTCAGCTGCGATGGGCTCGTAGATGGAGGATGGCAAATCATAGCCCCACATGCGGAAGCGCTCTGCATAATGGCTGCGCACGCCTGTGGCGGTGAAATGACCGATAATTTTGTTGTCTGGCGTTAGGCCCACACGCTGGTAGCGAAAGATTTCCTGCATGGAGATAACGTCGCCTTCCATGCCGGTGATTTCGGTGATGGAGGTCATGCGGCGCGAACCATCTTGCAGACGTGAGGCCTGCACGATGAGGTTCACAGCAGAGGAAATCTGCGAGCGTACCGCCTTAAGCGGCATCTCGATCCCTGCCATAGCGATCATGTTCTCCAGACGTGACACACCATCACGGGCACTGTTCGCGTGGATTGTCGTCATGGAGCCATCATGGCCTGTGTTCATGGCCTGGAGCATGTCGATAACTTCTTCGCCACGCGTCTCACCCACGATGATGCGGTCAGGACGCATACGCAGTGCGTTTTTCAGACAGTCGCGTGGGGAAACCTCGCCTTTGCCTTCAACGTTTGGCGGACGCGATTCCATCCGGCCTACATGTGTCTGCTGCAGTTGAAGTTCCGCCGTATCCTCGATTGTCAGGATGCGTTCGGCATTGTCGATGAACGAGGATAGCGCGTTGAGCGTGGTTGTTTTACCAGAACCCGTACCACCCGAAACGATGATGTTGAGGCGTGTGGCAACGGCGGCTTGTAGATATGCAGCCATTTCTTCGGTGAACGCGCCAAATTGTACCAGATCGTCGATGCCTAGCTTGTCTTTTTTGAACTTACGAATGGAAACGAGGCTACCGTCAACGGCAACAGGCGGAACCATGGCGTTGAAACGCGAACCGTCTTTGAGACGCGCATCGACGTAAGGGTTTGACTCGTCGACGCGGCGGCCAACGGCGGAAACGATTTTGTCGATGATCCGCAGGAGGTGACGCTCGTCCTTGAACGTCACGTCTGTCAGCTCCAGCTTACCGGCACGTTCCACGAAAATCTGCTGCGGGCCGTTTACGAGAATATCGTTCACAGTCTCGTCTTTGAGCAATGTCTCAAGCGGACCAAGGCCCGTGACTTCGTCGTACAGTTCGGAATTGAGAACCATACGGTCGTCGCGGTTCAGAACGATGGAGTTATCGTTGAGATGTTCAGAGGCGATTGCGTTGATCTCTGCACGCAGATCACTTTCGGAAGCATGCTCAAGCGCCGCGAGGTTAAGACTGTCGAGCAGGACGCGGTGCAAGTCGAGTTTGATCTCGCCCATACGCTGCTTGCGCTTGACCTCTTTGTCGACGGCGGCAGGGGCTGCTGGCTGGGCCGCGCGGCGCATTGAGGCTGCTGTGGCTGCAGGCTTCGCGGCCTCAATCGGCGTTACGTCTGCCTGTTTAGCAGGGGTCGCATCGGTCTTTTTATACTTGGAGAACATTGCGTTGTGCTTTCTGAGATCAGGACTTAGGCGGCTGCGGATTCAGCATCGCGCAGGGAATGGATCGAAGTGGCCAGCTTTGAAATCTCTTTGCGCAGCGGGCTTTTCGGTGCGGATTCAGCAAGTGGCATGCCGTGGTCATTGGCTTGCGTGATCGGCTTGCCCCCATCGGGGAGTTGCAGATCAATGCTGATATCGAGGCTTTCAGCCATGCGTTTGACACGGCTCTTTGCGTTGATATCCGTGAACTTGGGGGCGCGGTTCAAAACATACCGCACCTTTTCAATCGGCAGCTCTTCGGATTGCAGCGCACGTTTGAAACGCAACGTGTTCTGGGCCGATCGCATGTCCAGCTCCAGCATCGCGAAGTAGATATGCGCGGATGTCAGCACGGCCTCTGACCATTGTACCAGCGTCGAGGGCATATCGATCACAACATAGTCGAACTGGTTGCGCGCAATGTCGAGTACGCGGCGAATGTCCTCGGAAGTGACTAGATCGAGTGGCAGCATATCTGCAGGAGCCGTGAGGACCTGCATTTTGCCTTCATAGTCGAGCAGGGCCTGACCGAAGATTTCCTCGTCGAGGCTCTCGGTGTCGGCGAGCATTTCATAGATGATTTCGCGGCGCGGTAAGTCGAGGAATGTCGAGACAGACCCATACTGAAGGTCCAGGTCGATCAGGCAGACGGATGGACCGCCTGCTTTTTCGACGTTCGCCAATTCCCATGCGAGGTTGACCGCCAAAGTTGTGGACCCTGTGCCGCCTGCAAGACCGTGAACCACAATGACTGCGCCGTCTTTCTGAGCACCAGCCTGTAGGGCGTTGGGTTGGACAGTGGGAGTTGCGACAGCGACCGGCGTTCGAATACGCTCGATCGCTTGGGACAATTCACCTTCAGGCAGTGGGTAGGGTACAAACTCGTCCGCACCTTGGCGCAGCAAGGAATGCAGCGCGCCCGGTGTGACGTCTTCGGCGATGAGGATCACCTTGATATCGCGCGCTTTGGCTTGCGTGATAATCTCGGACATAAGAGGCAAATTGTCCTCGTCTGCATCGTCCATGGCCAAGGCGATGAATTCCATACCTTGCGCTTCGGGTTGCCCAAAGAAGGACAGTGCCTCGGCAAAACCCAGATCACCCCAAGCCTCGCCCATCACCGCTTCCATATCTTCGATCAGGAGATCAAAGTTCTGCACATCACGGCTCACCGTGCATGCGAGGATCATGTCCTGATCTGGTTGTGGCATTACGCTGCTCATTGCCTTCATTCCTTCTATCAAAGGGCATTGCGGTCCTGTCGACGTCTCGCAGTTGCGAAACAATCAGGTTAGACCTGCCCCCCGCCGGTTTTTTTCCCGGACAGAGTTTTCTTGTTGAAGGAGGTATCGCAGTGAAGTTAGGCAAGATTGGGGCTGAAAAGCTGCGATTGTTGGGTATCTTGAAACGATCACGGTATTTCGACAGGATTGACCCATCAACGGTCGGGGGGCTCAAAACGGAAAAAGGCGCCCATGTGAGGCGCCTTTTGTCAGTAGAGTTATCGGGCTTATTCGCTTGAGAGGCCTGAAACGGCTGCGCTCGAGAGGGTAGTGGGGCTGACCGCACTCGTGACATAGTCGCGATAGATGATTTGGGCGTATTTGCCATCCATCACAGTTGGGTGGCGTTTCACGAACCCACTGACTTCGGTCACGGTGCGGCGGTTGCGGCGCTCGCGGCCTTGGGTCACGACCAATGGCTGAGTTTCGCCAAAGGATACTACCGCTTCGAGTCTGCTGCGGCTGATTCCTTGCGTGGACAAGTATTGGACCACAGCATTGGCACGGCGCAGGCCCAAGCTCTTGTTGGCGCGATTGGAGCCCACTGCATCCGTATGACCGTAAACGCGGAAGCGGATTTCGGGGAATTGACGGATCCATCCAGCTTGCTGACGCAGGATCGCTTGTGAGCGACCGTCGAGCTTTGCCGAGTTGAACTCAAAGTTAACCGTGCTTTCAATTTCGGAAGAAAAACGTTGAGCAAGATCAAAGGTATACTGGCGCTCACCCGTCATCACGAGGCGGTTGTTCAGCGTCGAATTGCCAAAGTCGCCGGTGTCGAGGAGGGCGCCGGATTCAGAGTAAAACTGAGTATACACTGGATCGGAGCTTGTAGCAGTACAGGCCGACAGCCCAATCGCGGCTGACAGTATGCTGCCTGTAAATATGGTGCGATGGGTTATGCGGTTCATTTTATTAATCCAGTACATAACCATATGACCCAGTAAAGTCCTGTTTGGCAACCTCTCCGGCGGCCCCTTTACTTGGGGTGCGCGTGCCTGCAGCGGTACGGCCATTGAGGAAAAGGTCTTTTTCCGTGGGCGGTTTGATCCGATCGGTGGGGAGGGCTAGCGCTTCACCGCGTGTCGGTGTGACAAGGTGCGCGCTGATGATGATCACAAGTTCGGTCTGGCTACGCTGATAATTTGCGGAGCGGAAGAGGGCGCCCAAAACAGGTACGTCGCCGATCCACGGCAACTGGGAGGAGCTGTCGGTGAAATCATCTTGCAGCAAACCTGCAATCGCAAAGCTTTCGCCGTCGCGCATTTCAACTGTTGTAGAGGTTTCGCGGCGCGAGAAGGCTGCGATGGAGAACCCTTCGAGTGTGATGCCATTGGCGGCATCAATCGCCGAAACGGCGGCCTTCAGTTCCAAGTTTATCAAATCCTTGTCCACAACGCGCGGGATGAAGGAAAGCTCAACACCGAAAGGCTTGAACTCAACGGATGTTCGACCATCGCCCTGTGAAACGGGGATCGGGTATTCACCACCTGCAAGAAATTTGGCCTCTTGCCCCGACAGCGCAACGAGGTTCGGCTCCGCGAGGAAACGCACAACGCCCTTCTGCTCAAGTGCTTCGAGCAGAATGCCGACTTGGGTCGATCCTGCGTTAAAGCCGAACAAAATCGCACCATTGTTTGCATTTGCTGACGGCAAGCCGCCGGCGTTTGCGGTGGTTAAGGCACCGCTGGTGACCAATCCGCCCGTACCGGCACTTACACCTAGATTGCTACCAAGGCCGCCCGAAAGGGAGAGCGAGGAGCTGAGGGATTTGGATACGGAACGCTGCATTTCGGCAAAGCGGACCTTGAGCATGACCTGCTGGATGCCGCCAACGCTCATTAGGTTGGACACACGTTGAGGTGCATAACGCTCGGCCAGCTCCAATGCGCGGGCGAGTTTCTGTGTAGAAGTGACTACGCCCGACAGAACAATACCGTCGTTGGCTGAACGGACTTCGATCTTTTCACCTGGAAGGATCTGGCGCAGGCGCTCTTTGAATTCGGAGAGGTCAGGGGTCACGACAACATCGACGTTTGTGATCAGGCGACCTGCTGCATCAAACAACGTGAGTGTTGTGGTGCCGGGCGATTTGCCTAAAACATAAATCGTCCGATCCGAGAGGGACGAGAGGTCCGCAATGCCGGGGTTCGCGATGCTCAACTCCGCAAAGGGTGTATCACTCTCGACCACGATCGCACGGTTGAGCGGAACATTCAGCTTGGTGCTGGTGCCACTTTTCACAATCCGCAGATTGTCAGCGAGTGCTGCCGTTGGAGCATTCACCGCAAGTGCGGATACGCTCAGTGACAACCCCAACAGAGCTGCCTTAAGAAATCTATCAATTTTCATGTGACCTGCCTTTTTGATCACGCCTCAAAATAGGGTCTTAGTGCCCGTCGTTTGGATAACACTGCGGCAATTATATTTTTTTTGCAAGAATCAATGCGTTCAACAGCGCAGTTGCTGTGGATAAATGGCAACAGCGCTAAATGCGCAACGCCGCCCCGAACAGAGGGCGGCGTAGTTTCTGTGGTGCTAAAGTGCAGGTTTTACTGCATTCTACGTATTAGTTGGTGCAAGGGATCGGGATGGTGACCACTTCGGCGCCGCGGCGCGTCCGGATGGAACATTCCTTTTGTTTGGCCGCAGCAGGGGCCTGCACTTCGTCTACGATGCCGAGCAGATCTCTCTGGTTCACTTCAATATTGCTTGCGACAGTTACGTCATCACCAACGCCCACGAGGGACAGTGCCAAACGACCAGTTGATTGAGCCTGAGCAAGCGAGGCAACCTGTGTCGGGTTAACCGCTACGGTGACGGTGCGGGCAATCTGTGTGCCTTCCACGTCGCCAGAGCGTTGGTCAACTGCGATTAGAGGAATGCTGGATTCGATCAGTTTGGTTACTTCGTTGCGAGACTGCCCGCCGCCGACTGTGCCTGTCCAATAAACATCGACACGGTCACCAGGACGCAAGAAGCCCGACACGCCAGAGGAGACGTCCACTTTGATTGCAAAGGCACGCATGCCACGTTCAAGCCGCGATGTCAGACCCGCATCTTCGCCAGGTAATGTCACTTTCACAGATAAGAGAGCTTCGTTTTTCTCGATGGGACGCAGCACAACGCGCTGCTCATCCGTGTTCTCGGGAAAAATTTCGTTGATGTCGTTGAAGTGACCTTCAGGAATTGCGGTCACAGGGAAGTCCACGACACGTACATCCTCTTTGTTCAACTTCTCACCATATTTCAGCGCACGGTTCACGACATAGATGGGCTGTGTCGGAACGATCTTGGCTTTTGTGGCCTCTGCCTGAGCGATGGCGTTTTTGTATTGGCCGATCTGGCCCTGCGCGAGGTACACAGCACCGCTTGCCAGTGCGATGCCAACCAGCAGCACAAGTCCGAAAATCATACGCATAATGTGTTCCTCGTTCGTTTGTACAGTAAATTCTTCCGCCGAATAACAGTGGTGGAAGGATCACAGTACCGTTTGATAATGGCATCACTATATCCGGCAAAAGGTGACTTTATGCCATTCGGCTTTAGCGGTTCGGATTTCTGAGGGCGTCGTGGTCTATCTCGGTCAGAAACACGCCGGCGTCATCGGCCATTCCGTCGCTACCGCCTTTGATAACTGTGAACGCAGAAATTGCGATAAAGATAATGGCAGCTGTCAGGACAACCCAATCAACTGTCACAGCACCTTCTTCGTCAATGATGAACTTTTGTGCAATTTTGATCATGTCGGCACCCTTGTAATTGCGTGACTGGTGTATCCGGTGGAAAATGCAGAAGGGGCCGCATTCAATGCAGAACGCAGCCCCGTTTGTCAAATTAGGCCTGAAAGACCCAAATTATTATCCGCCGGTTGCTGTCGTGCCGAAGGTTGCGGAACCAACAGTCTGTGCGTCGAGGAAGCCAGCAGTCTCGGCAGTCATGTTTGATGCACCGGTAGAGATCGAGCCGTATGCTGCGATTGCCAGGCCAACAACTGCTGCTGTCAAAACAACCCAGTCTACTGTTACTGCGCCGGACTCGTCATTGGTGAAGTTTTTTACGAATTTCATCATGTTAGTATCCCTCCAAAGGATTTTATAAGATTTAAGTTACAACCCTGTCTCACCGTTGGGCCCGCTCTCATTCAGGCCTGCTCGACTTGGTATGACCTTATATAGCTGTATGAATGGGGCATGAATTTGACGGCAAATGTGGCATTTGTCGTTCGTTAGTAATGTTTTGCCAGAAAACCTTTAAGGCACTGATTTATAATGAATTTAAACTTGTAATTATTTTGAAAAAGTTAATGCCTGCGTCCCAAACACCCCAATTAAGGCAAATTCGCCATGTTTGGGTGCCTCATTTACTGGTTTTTGAGGGCATTTTGCGCAATATTGCTTGAAAAAAGCAGTTCAAAAATGAGTACAGGCCCAATGAAACGTATATCAATGCTGCTCGCAGTCGCTGCTGCGCTTGGATTTTTGCCTGTTGGCGCTGATTTGCGGGCTGAATCGCCGGCTCCTTTCCCTGATTTCAAACCAAAGTTCGTCAAACCCCCAAAAGCGGGGGCGCGAAAGCGGGTGAATGTTCAGATAAACCGCCCGTCACCTGCCGTTTCGCCTGCGCCCGCAGCGCAAGTAGCACCATCAGGTGAGATTCTAAGACCCAAGTCGGGGCAATATGATTGGTTTTGGGCGGAAGTTTCCCCCGATGCGGCGCAATCTGGACCAGGGCGTCTGGAAAAAGCGATGACAGCCCTGTCTGGTTCGACATCGAGAGTGCCTGCGCCGCGTTTGCAGCATATGCAAGATATCGCAAAGCTGCATGGTGTTGATATTCTGCGCTCTACCATCGGGACCAAAGTATCGCCTGCGCTTGCATTGGCTGTTATCTCGGTTGAGTCGTCAGGTCGTGTGGATGCGGTCAGCACTGCGGGCGCGCAGGGGTTGATGCAGTTGATGCCCGCGACCGCCAGCCGCTTTGGTGTCGAAGACAGTACCATTCCCCAACAGAACATTTCTGGCGGCATCAAATATCTTGACTGGTTGATGGGGGAGTTTGGCAGTGACCCTATTCTGGTCCTTGCTGGATATAACGCGGGGGAGGGTTCGGTGCGCAAGCATGAGGGCGTGCCGCCATTCCCAGAAACCCGTGACTATGTGCCAAAAGTGCTGGCTGCGTTTCAGGTCGCCAAGGGGTTATGCAAAACGCCGCCCGAATTGATATCGGACGGCTGTGTCTTTGCTTCTATGAATTAGGGCGGGATCAGAAAGTAGCGATCACTCTATATAAGACGCACCTTCGTTCCGATCGGAACCAGTGCAAACAGCTCTTCGACCATGTGATTATCCAGTCGGATGCATCCATCCGAGGATAAGCGTCCGATTTTGCGCGTGTCGTGGGTCCCGTGGATCATATATGCGGGTCACGAGAGGTACATCGCATGGGGGCCAAGCGGATCGTCTGGACCGGGGGCATGTACTTCAACGTGGTGTCCCGCTCAACCATCGACGCTAACGGTGTCCAGTCAGGTCCCACACGCTTGTGCACAACTTCGATATAGCCGCGTTTTGTTAACTCTTCGATTTGCGGCACTGAGGATGGGTACGGTTTGTATGTTTCGCCGTCCCTGTTCGAGAAGTGGAGGGCACACGATGCGATGTCTGCAACAATGACACCTTTGCCCGGCTCGTCAAAGTGATCCTGCCAGCGCCTTGGCTTGAATGCCATTATGTTTCCGCGTGTCACTACGTCTGTTGTGGTATTTTCTGCGAGGAGGATCGGAGGGCAGGCCAGCGCGGTTTCTGATGCGAATAGCATATCGCGGCAGGAGGATTTGTTTTTTGTCATTTTACTGATCCATCACTCAATGAGGTATTCCCAGAGAGATGGATTTTTTGCTGCACTTAATTTTTGCTGAACTTTAAGTGACAATTAACAATCAGACAGCCCCGCCCAAACGAGGCTGTCTGATTGTAGTGTTAGTCTTCGCTCTTTGCGGCGGGCTTTTTCGCCGCCGCTTTCTTGGCAGGAGCCTTTTTCGCTGCGGGCTTCTTTGCAGCGGCTTTCTTGGCGGGCGCCTTCTTTTTAGGAGCAGCCTTCTTCTTTGCAGCAGGCTTCTTCTTGCCCGACTTTTCCGCACGCTCGTCAATCAGGATCACGGCCTGATCAATTGTGATGTCCTCAGGCTCAATGGTGTCGGGAATCGTCGCGTTGATCTTCTCCCACTTCACATAGGGGCCGTATTTGCCCTTCATCACATTGACCGGTCCACCCGCTGTTGGGTGTTCGCCCAATTCACGCAGAGGAGCAGCCGCAACACCGCGTTGGCCGCGTGATGCTACCTTTTCCGCGAGTAGCTGAACCGCTCGGTTCATACCGACAGTAAAGACTTCGTCGATGCCTTCGAGGTTGGCGTTTGTGCCACCGCGGTCTGACGTGCTTGGTGCATGTTTGAGATAGGGGCCATAGCGGCCGATGTTGGCCCAAACCATGATACCGTCCTCAGGGTGCGGCCCGATTTCACGCGGCAGGGAGAGCAGCATAACAGCGCGCTCGATGTCGAGTTCTTCAGGCTCCCAATCCTTTGGAATGGACTGGCGTGGCGGCTTTGGCACTTCTTCGGTTTGCGCGCCGCGTTGCACATAAGGTCCAAAGCGGCCTTTGAAGACGCGTATCTCGTCGCCATTGTCTTCGCCGAGAAGCTTGCCGTCGGGCGGGATCGCGGAGGCTTCTGCTTCGGGGTTTGGCGGACCAAACGGGCGGGTGTAGCGACATTCGGGATAGTTGGAGCAGCCGATGAACGCGCCGCCAGAGCGGGCGGTGCGCATGCTAAGACGTCCGATTTCACAGTTGGGGCAAAGGCGCGGGTCCTTGCCATCACCTGCATCAGGGAACAGATGCGGTGCCAGCACGTCGTTGATTTTCTCAAGCACTTCGGTAATGCGTAGCTCTGATGTTTCTGCAATAGCGGCCGAGAAATCGCGCCAGAACCGGTCCAGTACCTTCTTATACTCAGCTTCGCCTGCGGAAACCTTATCAAGCTGGTCCTCAAGATCGGCGGTGAAATCATAGCCGATGTATTTGCGGAAATAATTTTCGAGAAAGGCAGTAACCAAACGGCCTTTATCCTCTGGGATTAGGCGCTGACCCTCGCGGCGCACATATCCACGATCCTGAATTGTCGTCACGATGCTGGCGTAGGTGGACGGACGGCCGATGCCGAGCTCTTCCATACGCTTGACCAATGTGGCCTCGGTATAGCGCGGCGGCGGTTGGGTGAAGTGTTGGCCGCCAAGGACTGCGTCTTTTTCAGCCAGTAGGGCACCAGTTTTGCGCTGCATACCAGTTGTGGCTTTGTCACCAATATCAATCAACTCATCGTCGGCCACACCTGCGGCTTTGGTGAACTCTTCATGATAGCGTGCGGCAGGCGACTTCTTAAGCTTATCGCCTTCGCTGATCTGGGGCAGGCGCTTTTCGTCGTCGTCGGCCACATCATCGCGGCCTTCTTCATAAACTTTCAGGAAACCGTCAAAGAGCACGACCTGTCCGGTAGCACGAAGGACGACTTGCTTGTCATCTGACGAAATGTCGACGGTGGTCCGCTCCAAACGCGCGCTTTCCATCTGACACGCCAGCGTGCGCTTCCAAATCAGATCATAAAGTTTGCGCTGGTCGCCATCCATCAACTTAAGGGCGTCGGCGTCTTTCGACATCTCTGTCGGGCGCACACATTCGTGCGCTTCCTGTGCGTTCTTTGCTTTGTTTTTATAAACACGCGGCTTGTCGGGAACGTATTTATCGCCATAGCGGTCGGCTATCGCACCACGCACCATTTCAATCGCTTCGGGGGCCATGTCGATGCCATCCGTCCGCATGTAAGTAATGTGACCTGCTTCATAGAGGCGCTGGGCAGTGCTCATCGTCTGGCGCGCGCCCATGCCGAACTTGCGGCTGGCCTCTTGCTGAAGAGTTGAGGTCATGAACGGCGCGGAAGGGTTGCGCGACGCAGGCTTTGCTTCGACGCTCGCCACTTTTAAATCGCGGCTTGAGACCGCTTGGACGGCCATTTCCGCTTTGGTCGCGTCATCAAGATCGAATTTCTCGAGCTTTTTGCCTGCAAGTTCGGTCAGGCGAACTTCGAACTCTTGCCCTGAGGGGGTGGAGACGATTGCTTTGACGCTCCAAAACTCACGGGGACGGAAGGCTTCGATCTCAATCTCGCGTTCGCAAATGATGCGCAGCGTTACAGATTGAACGCGGCCTGCAGATTTTGCACCGGGCAGTTTACGCCACAAAACGGGCGACAGGTTAAAGCCCACAAGATAGTCCAATGCGCGGCGGGCGAGATATGCCTCCACCAGTGGCATATCCACTTGGCGCGGGTTTTTCATCGCTTCGGTCACGGCGGTTTTGGTGATCGCGTTGAACACAACACGGCTGACGGGGGTGTCTTTTTTGATCGACTTGCGCGCCGTTAGCGCTTCTTGAAGATGCCAGCTGATCGCTTCGCCTTCGCGGTCGGGGTCAGTTGCGAGGATCAGTTCGTTGTCGAGTTTGAGCGCGTCCGCAATTGCCTTCATGTGCTTTTTGGAACCGCTGTCGATTTCCCAGAGCATCTCGAAATCATTTTCCGTATCAACTGACCCATTCTTGGGTGGCAGGT